>NZ_JBHILZ010000005.1:0-135000 GCF_042193725.1 Bartonella sp. OT172YNZD
TTTGCTATTCGTGAAGGTGGTCGTACTGTTGGTGCCGGTATCGTCTCTAAGATCATTGAATAAATAATGCTTGTTGAGTGCTTTGATTATTGAAGGCACTTTGTATAACAGGGAAATAAAGAGCATGAACAGTCAAAATATTCGCATTCGCTTGAAAGCGTTTGATCATAGAATTCTTGATACGTCGACGCGTGAGATTGTATCGACTGCTAAACGTACCGGTGCAAATGTCCGTGGTCCTATTCCGCTTCCGACGCGGATTGAGAAATTTACGGTCAATCGTGGACCGCATATCGATAAGAAGAGTCGTGAGCAGTTTGAGATGCGAACACATAAGCGTCTTCTTGATATTGTTGATCCAACGCCGCAAACAGTGGATGCGCTTATGAAGCTCGATCTTTCTGCTGGTGTGGATGTAGAAATTAAGCTCTGAGGTTTGAGGACAGAAGGAACAGACCCGATGCGTTCAGGTGTAATAGCACAGAAGCTGGGCATGACCCGTATTTATAATGATGCTGGTGAGCATGTGCCGGTGACGGTACTTCGTTTGGAGAATTGTCAAGTCGTTGCTCAGCGTACAGTTGAAAAGAATGGTTATACTGCTGTTCAATTAGGTGTAGGCTTTGCTAAAGTTAATAATACTTCACAAGCTCTTCGTGGACATTTTGCTAAGGCTTCTGTTGAGCCTAAAGCCAAAATAGCGGAGTTTCGTGTGAGTCCCGACAATCTTCTTGATGTTGGTACTGAGATTACAGTAGAACATTTTGTTCCAGGGCAAAGGGTTGATGTGACTGGTACCAGTATTGGTAAGGGGTTTGCTGGTGTTATGAAACGGCATAACTTTGGTGGGCATCGTGCTTCCCATGGTAATTCGATCACACATCGCTCTCATGGTTCTACAGGGCAGTGTCAAGATCCTGGTAAAGTTTTTAAAGGTAAAAAAATGGCTGGCCATATGGGGCGAGTACGTGTAACAACACAGAATGTTGAAGTTATTTCCACTGATAGTGAGCGTGGTTTAATTTTAGTGCGTGGCGCTGTTTCTGGTTCTAAAGGTTCTTGGATTTTGATACGGGATGCTGTGAAGAAGTGTCTTCCTGATAATGCTCCAAAGCCTGCTGGTATTCGCCGTCTTGTGAAGGAGAAAACAGAAATGGTTACTCCGGTGACGGAAACCTCTGAAGTTGAGGGAGCCTAATAATGGATCTTGTAATTAAAACTCTTGATGGTAATGAAGCCGGCAAATTAAAGGTTTCTGAAGCTATTTTTGATCTTGTTCCACGTGAGGATATTTTGCAACGTGTTGTTCGTTGGCAGCTTGCACGTCGTCAGCAGGGAAATCATCAATCCCAAGGTCGTTCTGATGTGTCGCGAACAGGGGCAAAAATGTTTAAACAGAAAGGAACTGGGCGTGCTCGACATTCATCTGCACGTGCACCGCAGTTTAGAGGTGGGGGTAAGGCACATGGACCGGTGGTTCGTAGCCATGCGCATGATCTTCCTAAAAAGGTTCGTGCTCTTGGGTTACGTCTTGCTTTATCTGCAAAATTAAAAGCAAAAGATTTAATTATTGTGGATGAGTTGACTGTTAAGGATGCTAAAACGAGAATGCTTGTTTCTCATTTTTCTAAACTTGGATTTAATAACGCTCTCTTGATTGGTGGTAAAGAGATTGATATTACCTTTTTTCGTGCAGCCTCTAATATCCCTAATATTGATATTTTGCCTATTCAGGGAATTAATGTTTATGATATTTTGCGTCGCAGCAAGCTTGTTTTATCAAAGGCAGCTGTTGAGGCTCTTGAGGAGCGTTTTAAATGACAGATCTTCGCCATTATGATATAATTATTAGTCCAGTTATTACTGAAAAGTCGACTATGATTTCTGAATGTAATCAAGTTGCTTTTAATGTCGCGCCGAAAGCGACGAAGCCTGAGATTAAGGCTGCTATTGAAGCGCTTTTTAGCGTAAAAGTTAAAGCAGTTAACACGATAGTCCGTAAGGGTAAAGTGAAGCGTTTCAAAGGTATAGTTGGTCGGCAGAGTGATGTCAAAAAAGCGATCGTGACTCTGGCCAGTGGTCAGACTATCGACGTTTCGACAGGTCTTTAAAGAGGCTCGGAGATAGGAATAATGGCACTTAAGCAATTTAATCCAACAACACCTGGGCAGCGTCAGCTTGTTATTGTAGAACGTTCTTGCCTTTATAAGGGAAAACCTATAAAGATGTTGACTGAAGGTTTATCTTCAAAGGGTGGACGTAATAATCGTGGTCGTGTTACTGCCCGTTTTCAGGGTGGTGGACATAAACGTAGTTATCGGTTTATCGACTTTAAGCGTCTTAAACGTGATGTTTCAGCAAAGGTTGAGCGTTTAGAATATGATCCTAATCGTACCGCTTTTATTGCTTTAATTCGCTATGAGGATGGGCAATTGAGTTATATTCTTGCGCCACAGCGTCTTGCTGTTGGTGATTCTGTTATGGCTGGTTTAAATGTGGATGTTAAACCAGGTAATGCTATGCCTCTTGGTAATATGCCCGTAGGCACAATTATTCATAATGTTGAGATGAAGCCAGGAAAAGGGGGGCAGATTGCACGTTCAGCAGGTGCTTATGCGCAGTTGGTTGGGCGAGATCATGGTATGGCTATTCTTCGTTTAAATTCTGGTGAACAGCGTTTGGTTCCTAGTAGCTGTTTTGCAACTGTTGGCGCTGTTTCAAATCCTGATCATGGGAATATTAATGATGGTAAAGCAGGTCGGTCACGTTGGCGTGGTAAACGTCCACATGTTCGTGGTGTTGCTATGAACCCCGTTGATCATCCGCACGGTGGTGGTGAAGGTCGTACATCGGGGGGGCGCCATCCAGTATCTCCTTGGGGTAACCCTACGAAAGGTAAGCGTACGCGCTCCAATAAAGCCACTGATAAATTTATTATGCGTACGCGTCATCAACGCAAGAAATGAGAAAGGTAGTCTGAAGTGGTTCGTTCAGTTTGGAAAGGTCCGTTTGTTGACGGCTATCTTCTTGGTAAAGCAGAAAAGGTACGTGCAAGTGGGCGCAATGAAGTTATAAAAATATGGAGTCGTCGCTCTACTATTTTACCGCAATTTGTTGGTTTAACTTTTGGTGTCTACAACGGTAATAAGCATATTCCTGTTTCTGTTTCTGAAGAGATGGTTGGACATAAGTTTGGTGAGTTCGCTCCTACCCGGACTTATTATGGTCATGGTGCTGATAAAAAAGCGAAGAGGAAGTAGGAATGGGAAAAGCTAAAGTTTCGCGCCAGCTTAAAGATAATGAAGCAAGAGCTGTTACACGGACAATTCGTGTTAGTCCGCAGAAGCTTAATTTAGTTGCTGCAATGATTCGTGGTAAAAGAGTTAATGTAGCACTCGCTGATTTGATGTTTTCACGCAAGCGTATTGCTGCTACTGTGAAAAAAACGCTTGAATCAGCGATTGCAAATGCAGAAAATAACCACGATCTTGATATTGATTCGCTTATTGTGGCCGAAGCTTATGTTGGTAAGTCGATAGTGATGAAGCGCTTTCATGTTCGTGGTCGAGGGCGTGCTAGTAGAATTGAACGTCCATTTTCGCATCTTACTGTTATTGTTCGTGAAGTTACCGAAAAAGTGGAGGCCGCGTAATGGGTCAGAAGATCAATCCAATAGGACTTCGTCTTGGTGTTAATCGGACTTGGGACTCTCGTTGGTATGCTGATAGTGGTGAATATGGACGCCTTCTTCATGAAGATTTGAAAATTCGTTCATATGTGCTTGAAGAGCTTAAACAGGCCGCTATTTCTAAGGTTGTTATTGAGCGTCCTCATAAAAAGTGTCGTATTACGATTCATTCTGCACGTCCTGGTTTGATTATTGGTAAAAAGGGTGCTGATATCGAAAAGCTTCGTCGTAAGCTCTCAGAAATGACGGATGCTGAAACTTCATTGAATATTGTGGAGATTCGTAAACCGGAGATTGATGCGACGATTATTGCACAATCAATTGCTCAACAGTTAGAGCGTCGTGTTGCTTTTCGTCGTGCAATGAAGCGTGCTGTTCAGTCTGCTATGCGTCTTGGTGCGGAAGGTATTCGTATCAATTGTTCTGGCCGTCTTGGTGGTGCTGAAATTGCTCGTATGGAATGGTATCGTGAAGGTCGTGTTCCACTTCATACCTTGCGTTCTGATGTTGATTACGGTACAGCAGAAGCTAAGACCGCTTATGGTATTTGTGGTATTAAAGTTTGGGTCTTTAAGGGTGAGATTCTTGAACATGATCCGATGGCTTCGGAACGTCGTGCAACGGAAGTTGATCAATCTGGTTCTTCGTCGAATCGTCGCCGCGAAAATGCTTAGTTTTTAAGATTGAACTAAAATTTGGAGTAGAGAACAATGTTGCAGCCAAAGCGCACAAAGTTCCGTAAACAGTTCAAGGGCCGTATTCACGGTTTTGCGAAGGGTGGTACGGATTTGAATTTCGGTGCTTACGGTTTGAAGGCTGTTGAGCCAGAGCGGGTTACGGCTCGTCAAATTGAAGCGGCGCGCCGTGCGATTACACGTTATATGAAGCGTTCTGGTCGTGTGTGGATTCGCATTTTTCCAGATCTTCCGGTTACATCGAAACCGACTGAAGTTCGCATGGGTAAAGGTAAGGGAAGTGTCGACTATTGGGCTGCACGTGTCGCTCCTGGACGCATCATGTTTGAGCTTGATGGAATTCCTGAGGATGTTGCACGTGAAGCATTAAGATTGGGTGCTGCAAAGTTGCCTATAAAAACGCGTTTCATCCAGCGTATTGCTGAATAATGAGGTTAAGCGATGAGAGCCACAGAATTACGGGCGCAAACGCTCGACCAAATGAAAGATGAATTGGCTAAGTTAAAGAAAGAGCAATTTAATTTGCGTTTTCAAAAAGCAACAGGTCAATTAGAAAAGACTGCGCGCGTTAGACAAGTTCGTCGTGATATTGCGCGTATTAAAACTTTTCTTCGTCAAAAGATTAAGTGAAAGTAAGGTTTAAGGAAATAAGAAATGCCTAAACGCGTTTTGCAGGGTGTTGTTATTAGCGACAAAAGTGATAAGACTGTTGTTGTCAAAGTTGAGCGCCGTTATTCTCATCCGCTTCTTAAGAAGACTGTTCGGCAGTCTAAAAATTATAAAGCGCATGACGAAAACAACCAATTCAAGATTGGGGATCAAGTTTCTATTCAAGAATCTAGACCAATTTCGAAAGATAAATGTTGGATTGTTGTAAAAGACAATGTAGCGTAATGAGTTAAGTTTATTGTTTTAGAATTTAACGGTGTTTTTATCATTGATAAATTTGAAGGCGATAACTTTATTGTTATTTGGCAGGCAAATCCGAGTGTATAAAAGGTACAATTGGATATATGTGTTAAGAGAAGGTGCCCAGTCATGATTCAGATGCAAACAAACCTCGACGTTGCTGATAATTCTGGTGCTCGTCGTGTCATGTGCATCAAGGTGTTAGGTGGTTCAAAGCGGAAATATGCTTCGGTCGGTGACATTATTGTTGTTTCGGTTAAGGATGCTATTCCTCGTGGCCGTGTTAAAAAAGGTGATGTTATGAAAGCTGTTGTGGTTCGTACTGCTAAGGATATTCGTCGTGCAGATGGTAGTGTCATTCGTTTTGATAGTAATGCTGCGGTTTTAGTGGATAATAAAAAAGAGCCGGTTGGTACTCGTATCTTTGGACCTGTTCCTCGCGAATTGCGTGGTGGGAATCATATGAAGATCATCTCGCTCGCTCCTGAGGTTTTGTAAGGAGTAAATGTTGTGCAGAAGATTCGAAAAGGTGATAAAGTTGTTGTTTTATCCGGTAAGGATAAAGGATGTAGTGGTGAAGTAATTAAGGTTAGTCCAAAAGAGAATAAGGCTTTTGTTCGTGGGATTAATATGATTAAACGTCATCAACGTCAAACGCAGAAGCAAGAAGCTGGAATTATTTCTAAAGAAGCTCCGATTCATCTGTCTAATTTGGCGATTGCTGATCCTAAAGATGGTAAGCCTACACGTGTAGGCTTTCGTATGAATGCAGATGGTAATAAAGTGCGTTTTGCCAAGCGTTCGGGAGATTTAATTAATGGCTGAGGACAGACAAATACCGCGTATGAAAGTGCATTATTTTGAAGTGATTCGTAAAGTGCTTCAAGAGAAGTTTAATTACAGAAATGCGATGCAAATTCCGCGGATTGATAAAATTGTAATAAATATGGGGATAGGTGAAGCAACTGCTGATTCAAAGAAGCCTTCCCTCGCTGCTGAGGATTTAGGGCTAATAACAGGTCAGAAGGCTGTTGTTACGCGTGCGCGTAATTCTATTGCGACCTTTAAGGTTCGTGAAGGAATGCCTCTTGGGGCTAAAGTTACATTGCGTAAAGATCGTATGTTTGAGTTTTTAGATCGTCTTGTTACGATTGCTCTTCCACGGGTTCGTGACTTTCGTGGTTTAAATCCAAAGAGTTTTGATGGTCGTGGCAATTTTGCTATGGGTATTAAAGAACACATTGTATTTCCAGAAATCAACTATGATAAAGTTGATCAAATTTGGGGCATGGATATTATCGTTTGTACGACAGCAAAAACGGATGATGAAGCTCGTGAGTTATTGCGTGCTTTTAATTTTCCTTTTCGTTCGTAACGGCAAACGTAGTGAGGTGAAATTATGGCCAAAGTAAGTGCCGTTGAAAAAAATAAGCGTCGTGAGGTGATGGTAAAGCGTTATGCTGCCCGTCGTGCACGTTTGAAAGCAGTAGTTATGGATCAGAAGGTTTCTCTTGAAGAACGTTTTAAAGCTTCTGTTCAGTTGGCAGAGTTGCCGCGTAATTCTTCGAAAGTTCGTATTCGTAATCGCTGTGAGGTTTCAGGTCGTCCGCGGGCTTATTATCGTAAATTAAAAATGTCGCGAATTGCGTTGCGTGAGCTTGGCTCTATTGGCCATATTCCTGGTATTGTAAAGTCTAGTTGGTAAGAGGAGATTATTTAATGTCTATGTCAGATCCTCTTGGTGATATGTTAACGCGTATTCGTAATGCACTTGGTCGTAAAAAAAGTAAAGTAGTTACTCCAGCTTCGAAGCTTCGTGCGCATGTTCTTGATGTTCTTCAGTCTGAAGGTTATATTCGCGGATATAATCAAATTGATTTAGGTGATGGGAAAGCTGAAATTGAAATCGAATTGAAGTATTTTGAAGGGTTGGCTGCTATTCGTGAGATTTCACGTGTATCAAAGCCAGGTCGTCGTGTGTATGTTTCTGCTAAGTCACTTCCACAGGTGGCAAATGGTCTTGGTATTTCGATTTTATCGACTCCTAAAGGCGTTATGGCAGATCATGAGGCGCGTGAACAGAATGTTGGTGGAGAACTCCTTTGTCGTGTTTTCTAAGTTATGTCAAGAAAACGGAAGAAAAAGTAGGTTAGAAGAATGTCTCGTATTGGAAAGAAACCCGTTTCAATTCCTTCTGGAGTTACTGCTACTGTTGAAGGTCAGCTGGTTAAGGCAAAAGGTCCAAAAGGTGAGCTGAGTTACGTCGTCAATGATGAAGTCTTAGTCAAGTTTGAGGAAAATATCATATCAGTTATGCCGCGGGATCAGTCAAAAGATGCGCGTTCTAAATGGGGTATGTCGCGCTCAATGATTGAGAATATTTTTTGCGGTGTGAAAGATGGTTTTGAAAAGAGATTGGAGATTAATGGGGTTGGTTATCGTGCTGCTTTGCAGGGTAAGGATGTTCAACTATCTCTAGGCTTTTCGCATGATGTGGTTTATAAAGTTCCATCGGGTGTTACTGTGACTGTTCCTAAGCCAACAGAAATTGTTATTTTTGGAATTGATAAGCAGAAAGTTGGACAAGTTGCAGCAGAGATTCGTGAGTATCGTAGGCCTGAGCCTTATAAAGGTAAAGGTGTTAAGCATGCAGATGAACGTATCTTTCGTAAAGAAGGTAAAAAGAAATAAGGATTTTGTATTATGGTTTCATCTAAGGACATTATCCAACGTCGTGCAAGGCGTGTTCGTCGTAGAGTTAAAATGGTTTCTCATGATCGTCCTCGTCTTAGTGTTTATCGTTCAAATCAGAACATTTATGCTCAAGTTATCGATGATTTACGGGGATGTACACTTGTTTCAGCCTCTACTCTTGAAAGTGATTTAAAAAAGTCGTTAAAGAGTGGTGCTGATAAAAAAGCGGCCTTCGCTGTTGGTAAGTTAATTGCTGAGCGTGCGAAGAAAGTGGGTGTTAATGAGGTGGTTTTTGATCGTGGAGCCTATGTGTACCATGGTCGAGTCAAAGCTTTAGCTGAAGCTGCTCGTGAAGGTGGTTTGAATTTCTAAAATTTCTTATTTATGAATGAGTAAGGAGAGTTTAGAGTGTTTCATTTAAGTTCTTCCAGTTTGATGAGGGACTTTGTTATCGTGCTTCCGGAAAAGAAAAAGGAATGAGGAATGGCACAAAAAGAACGTGGTGAGAGAGAAGAACGCGATAATGAATTTGTCGATAGGCTAGTTCATATCAATCGTGTTGCTAAAGTTGTAAAGGGTGGTCGGCGTTTTGGTTTTGCCGCTCTTGTTGTCATTGGAGATCAAAAAGGGCGTGTGGGTTTTGGACATGGTAAAGCCCGTGAAGTTCCAGAAGCCGTTCGTAAAGCAACGGAATCTGCAAAACGTGGGATGATTTATGTTCCGCTTCGGTCTGGACGTACATTGCATCATGATCTTGAAGGGCATCACGGAGCTGGGCGTGTTTTGCTACGTTCGGCTTCTGCTGGTACTGGTATTATTGCTGGGGGGCCTATGCGTGCTATTTTTGAAGCTCTTGGTATACAGGATGTCGTTGCAAAATCACTAGGATCGTCGAATCCTTATAACATGGTTCGTGCAACGTTTGATGCGTTGAAACATCAAATGCATCCTAGAGATATTGCTGCTCAACGTGGTATAAAATATTCGACTTTGCAGGCGCGTCGTCGCCATTCAGTCGATCTAGAAGGATAGTTTCTGAGATTATCAGAAAAGGAATTAAGAAATGGTTCAGAAAAAATCTCAGAGTGGTAAAACTATTACGGTGGAGCAAATTGGAAGCCCTATTCGAAACTCACAGATTCAGCGTGCAACCTTAAAGGGGCTTGGACTAAATAAAATGCGTCGTCGGCGCGTTTTAGATGATACACTTTGTGTGCGGGGTATGATTGCTCAGGTTCGGCATCTTGTTCGCGTTATAGATGAAGGTTAAGGGTTGCGGGAGTATTAGATATGAAACTCAATGAACTGCGTGATTGCGAAGGCGCAACAAAAAATCGTAAGCGTGTTGGGCGTGGTATTGGTTCCGGTACGGGTAAGACTGGTGGCCGTGGTGTAAAAGGGCAAAAGTCGCGTTCTGGTGTTTCCCTTAATGGTTTTGAAGGAGGGCAAATGCCTATCTATCGTCGTTTGCCAAAACGTGGATTTAGAAATTTCTTTGCTAAAAACTACAATGAAGTTTCACTAGGGCGTATTCAGGTGGCAGTTGATGCAGGTAAGTTGAATATTGAAAAGCCTGTTGATATGATTGTTTTGAAAGAAGCTGGTATTATTCGTCGTGAAAAAGATGGGGTTCGTCTTCTTTCTGATGGTGATTTGAAGGCTAAGATTATCTTTCATGTTTCTGGTGCTTCACAAGCTGCTCGTGTTAAGATTGAACAAGCGGGTGGTCAGGTTATTTTTCCTGATATTGCTCAATAATTTTTTTAATATGAGTAGAGACCTAAAGAAGAGTTACATCTGTTCTGTGGGATCGTTTGTGGAGAATTTTTTAAGTTCTGTATCTATTTGTGTATGCATATATGAATTTTAGGGTTATACTTCTTTGATTTAAAGAACTGGAGTGTGAAGTGGAGACGTTTTATGGCATCAGCAGCAGAGCAATTTGCTTCCAATATAAACTTCGGGACCTTTTCGCGTGCAACTGAATTAAAGAAACGCATCTGGTTTACTCTGTCGGCGCTTCTTGTATATCGTTTTGGTACTTACATCTCTCTTCCAGGTATTAATATCGATGCTTTGCGGCAAACATTTGAACATCACGCGTCGGGTGTATTAGGACTGTTTAATATGTTTGCTGGAGGTGCCGTTGGGCGTATGGCTATTTTTGCGCTGGGTATTATGCCTTATATATCGGCATCTATTATTGTGCAATTGTTAACATCTATTATTCCTTCTTTGGAAACTCTTAAAAAAGAAGGGGAAGTAGGTCGTAAGATTATCAATCAATATACGCGTTATGTAACAGTAGTATTGGCAATTCTACAAGCTTTTGGTATTGCGGTTGCGCTTGAAAGCGGTATAGGGACGGGGCTTCAAATTGTTTTAGAGCCAGGTCTTATGTTTCGTATTTCTTCTGTTATTACACTTGTCGGCGGAACGATGTTTCTCATGTGGCTTGGCGAGCAAATTACGTCACGTGGTGTTGGTAATGGGGTTTCGCTTATCATCTTTACGGGGATTGTAGCCAACTTTCCTTCTACTTTTGCTCAGCTTTTGACAGCTCATAGTCAGGCTGATTTATCAACTTTTCTTTTAATAGGAATCGTTCTTATTGCTGTTTTGGTTATTGGGCTTATTGTTTTTATAGAGCGTGCGCAACGGCGAATTCTTATCCAGTATCCAAAACGTCAGGTTGGTAATCAAATGTTTCAAGGAGATATGTCGCATCTTCCTTTAAAGTTGAATACTGCTGGTGTTATTCCACCTATTTTTGCTTCATCTTTATTGTTATTACCTGCCACTATTAATAATTTTTCTGATAAAATGCCACAATGGGTTCAGGCGATTTCTTATGCTCTTAGTCATGGACAGCCACTTTATATGATTGTTTATGCATTTTTAATGGCGTTTTTTTGCTTTTTTTATACAGCTATTGTTTTTAATCCAAGTGATACTGCAGATCAGTTGAAAAAACATTCTGGTTTTATTCCAGGGATTCGTCCAGGTGAGCGTACAGCCGAATATATTGATTACGTTTTGACGCGTATTACTGTTGTGGGCGCTATTTATATTATCTTGGTTTGTTTGTTACCTGAATTTATGATATCTGCATTACAGGTTCCTTTTTATCTTGGGGGAACATCCTTGTTGATTGTTGTTACTGTTACACTTGATACGGTTGCTCAAATTCAGGGGTATCTTGTTGCTCACCAATATGAAGGGTTGATAAAAAAATCAAAACTTCGTGGGGGTAGAAGGAATCGATGAGAGTTATTCTTTTAGGTCCTCCTGGAGCGGGAAAAGGTACGCAAGCAAAAATGTTGACTGAGGAATATAACATTCCTCATTTATCAACAGGGGATATGTTGCGTGAGGTGATTGCCAAAGAAACGGAGATTGGTAAAAAAGCTAAAGCTATTATAAGTTCTGGTGCTTTAGTTCCTGATAGTATTGTTAACCAAATCGTATCAGATCGGATTGATGAAACTGATTGTGTAAACGGTTTTGTTTTGGATGGATATCCGCGAACTGTGGGGCAGGCAGAAGCGTTACAACAGATACTGGAGTCAAAAAATACGCGGCTTAATGCTGTTATTGAGTTGTGTGTTGATGAAGACGTGTTGATTGAACGTATGAAGAAGCGCGTTGAGGAAGCGATAGCGGCTGGTGGACAAGTTCGTTTAGATGACAATCCTGTTGCTTTTGCAAAAAGATTAGTAGAATATCGTGAAAAAACAGCTCCCTTATCAAAATTTTATTCAGAGAGGGGAATGTTGAAGGTTATTGATGGAATGATTGGTATTGCTGAAGTGACACGTATGATTAGAGGGTTTCTTTCATGAGATTTTTTTTAAAATAAATGAAAAGAGTTGACTTTTGAGATGAAATCTATCAGAAGTAGATTTAATTTATTTTAGTGAAATAAGAGGATTCGGAAGAATTTTTTTCTGAGTCTATTTTTTTCTGTAAGGTGTATCAGGTATTTTATAACAATTTGTCAAAATAACTAAGGAGAGTAGGCGTGGCTCGTATTGCTGGCGTCAATATCCCGACAAATAAGCGTGTAATTATTGCGCTTCAATATATCCACGGGATTGGACCGAAATTTGCTCAGGAAATTATTGAAAGAGTTGGCATTCCCTTGGGGCGTCGTGTGCATGAACTTTCAGATGCTGAAGTGCTGCAGATTCGTGAGGCGATAGATCAGGGTTATCAAGTTGAAGGTGATCTTCGTCGTGAGGTTGCTATGAATGTTAAGCGTTTGATGGACCTTGGTTGTTATCGAGGATTGCGTCACCGCCGGTCTTTGCCTGTCCGAGGGCAGCGTACACATACGAATGCCCGTACGCGTAAAGGGCCAGCTAAGGCAATTGCCGGTAAGAAGAAATAAGATTCTTCGTGGAAGGTTTTTATATATTCTATTTCTTGTTTGATTTGTTTGACAAGGAAAAGAAGGTGGAGCTGCTGATGTTACGGCAGTGATGAGATCGCTGAAAGGGAAATTATGGCCAAGGAAGTCACACGTGTTCGTCGTCGTGAACGTAAAAATATTTCTTCGGGTGTTGTGCATATTAATTCAACATTTAATAACACAATGATTACTATTACTGATGCTCAGGGTAATACAATTGCTTGGTCATCTGCGGGGGCTCAAGGGTTTAAAGGTGCGCGTAAATCGACTCCTTTTGCTGCTCAAGTTGCTGCGGAGGATTGTGCAAGAAAAGCGCAAGAGCATGGTATGCGTTCTTTGGAAGTTGAAGTTTGTGGACCTGGATCAGGGCGTGAATCTGCTCTACGTGCATTGCAATCTGTTGGTTTTATCATTACTTCTATTCGTGATGTAACACCAATCCCTCATAATGGATGTCGTCCGCGGAAAAGGCGGCGTGTTTAATTGGGTGTTGTTTTTTTGTTGTCGGAGATTTCTCTGATGTTCACATTGGTCGTTACGATTGAATGGTAACGGAACTAAAGAACGGGAATAAAAATATGATTCAGAAAAACTGGCAGGAACTTATTAAACCCAATAAGGTTGAATCGTGTGCGCATGATAATCCAAATATTATAAGTGTGATTGCTGAACCTCTTGAGCGGGGTTTTGGCTTAACGTTAGGAAATGCACTTCGTCGCGTGTTGTTATCTTCGCTTCGTGGTGCTGCTATTACTGCTGTACAGATTGACGGTGTCTTGCATGAATTTTCATCGATTCCAGGTGTGCGTGAGGATGTTACGGATATTATTTTGAATATAAAAGAAATTGCGCTTCGTATGGAAGAGGAAGGGCCTAAACGTGTCGTCGTTTATAAAGAGGGGCCTGGTGTCGTGAAAGCGGGAGATATCAATACCGTTGGGGATATGGCAATTCTAAATCCAGATCATGTTATTTGTACTCTTGACGAAGATGCTGAAATTCGTATGGAATTTATTGTCAATACAGGAAAGGGGTATGTTCCATCTGATCGTAATTGTGTTGATGATGCACGTATAGGACTTATTCCAATTGATAGTCTTTATTCACCAATTCGTAAAGTGTCTTATAAAGTGGAAAATACGCGTGAAGGTCAAGTTTTGGATTATGATAAATTGACCTTAACGATTGAAACGAATGGTGCTGTTAATGGAGAGGATGCTGTTGCTTTTGCAGCACGCATTCTTCAGGATCAATTATCGTTATTTATTAACTTTGAAGAGCCACAGAAGGAGCCTGTTGAAGAGGCTGATTCTGAGCTTTCGTTTAATCCTGCACTTCTCAAAAAAGTGGATGAATTAGAACTTTCAGTTCGTTCGGCAAATTGTCTTAAGAATGATAATATTGTCTATATTGGTGATCTTATTCAAAAAACAGAATCTGAAATGCTTCGGACACCGAATTTTGGTCGCAAATCGTTGAATGAGATTAAAGAAGTTTTGGCATGTATGGGTTTACATCTTGGGATGGAAATTCCTGCGTGGCCGCCTGAAAACATTGATGATCTTGCAAAACGTTATGAAGACCAATATTAAAATTAGAATTTAAGGAGAGGGTTTATGCGCCATAGTAAGTCAGGACGCAAGTTGAACCGTACTGCCAGTCACCGTAAAGCGATGTTTGCAAATATGGCAACTTCGTTGATTGAGCATGAGCAGATTGTGACAACGCTTCCAAAGGCTAAAGAAATTCGTCCTATTGTTGAAAAACTCGTTACTCTTGGTAAGCGTGGTGGTTTGCATGCACGTCGGCAAGCAATTGCAGTACTTCGTGATGCAGGAAAGGTTGCAAAATTATTTGATACGCTTGCGCCACGTTATGCATCACGCAACGGTGGATATTTGCGTATTATGAAAGCGGGGTTTCGTACCGGTGATAATGCGCCTATGGCTGTTATAGAATTTGTTGATCGTGATGTTGAAGCGAAGGGTGCTGGGGATCGTGCTCGCATAGAGGTTTCTGAGAATGAAAAGGGGACATCTTCGTAGAATTTTTTATTCTGTTGGATTTTTAAAGGCCGCCTTGTCTTAGGCGGTTTTTTTGTGAGCATTTTAAAGTTTGTTTTAGTTGAGAAATAGGTTCAGAAAGAAAATTATAGGACATTGCATTATTTTATTTTTATAATATTTATTGTTTAAATAGGTTGTTTTTATTCTCTATTATGAAATATTAATAGAGATCCTTAGTTTGCGGGGATGAGTTTTTTAATTCTATTAATCTTCAACAGAATGTGCTGATTTTATAAGGAGTGGATTATGAGATATTCTTTTTGGGTGCGGATTTTTTTTGCAATTATGATGCAGATATCATTTGATCATGTATATGCTCATGTCCCTCAAACACAAACAGAAATCACTCTTTCATTTGCTCCTTTAGTTAAAAAGACAGTTCCATCTGTTGTAAATATTTATGCAGCTCGACAAATTAGAGCAAGATCACCTTTTGAAGGCGATCCATTTTTTGAGCAATTTTTTGGTCGTTTTCAAAATAATTTGCCTGTTCGCAAGCAATCGTCATTAGGATCAGGGGTGATTGTTGATGCACGTGGTTTGATTGTTACAAATTACCACGTCATTAAAGATGCAAGCGAAATTAAAGTGGCTTTTTCTGATGGGCGGGAGTTTGAGAGTAAGATCGTGCTCAAAGATGAAGCAACTGATATTGCAATTCTTAAAGTTGAGGAAAAAGATGCTCAATTCCCTGTTCTTTCTTTGGGAAATTCTGATGCTGTTGAAGTTGGTGATCTTGTTCTTGCTATTGGTAACCCTTTCGGTGTTGGTCAAACAGTTACAAGTGGTATTGTTTCAGCGCAAGCGCGTACACGTGTTGGGATTTCTGATTTTGACTTTTTTATTCAAACAGACGCTGCCATTAATCCAGGGAATTCTGGTGGTGCTTTAATCGATATGAAAGGTCAGTTAATCGGGATTAATACGGCTATTTATTCGCGTTCCGGTGGTTCTGTAGGGATTGGTTTTGCTATTCCAGTTAATCTTGTAAAAGTGATGCTTGATACTGTTAAACGCGGTGGAAAATATTTTGTGCCGCCTTATATTGGGGCTTCTTTTCAAAATGTTACACCTGATATTGCTGGTGGTTTAGGTTTAGAACGTCCCTATGGTGCTCTGATTATTGAAGTTATCAAAGATAGTCCTGCTGAAAAAGCTGGATTGAAAGTAGGTGATGTTATTTTGAGTGTGCAGGGGGTACGCGTTGATAGTCCAGATAGTCTTGGGTATCGTTTGATGACAGCTGATGTTGGACATAGTCTTACTTTGGAATATTTACGAAGTGGAAAAACTTTAAAAACACAAATAACAATTTCATCGATATCAGAAACTGCATTTTTAAAATCTGAAAAAATTATGGGTGACAGTCCTCTTGCTGGTGCTGAAGTGTTAGATTTAACACCGCAAAATAGTCGACGTTTTCATCTTCCTATATCTGCAAAAGGGGTTGTGATTACCAATCTTGATGAAATGAGCAATGCAGCTGGAATTTTTCAGTCAGGAGATATTCTACGTGTTGTAAATGGCCATAAAATTCAAACAGTTCATCAGTTGAAAAAGGTTCTTATGCAAGCTCGTTCGCGTACTTGGCAATTGGAATATGAACGTGATGGTATGTATATTCGCCAATTTATTCGGTGAGGTTTATTTGAAGAAAGATTTTTTTACTTCGTCGTTTGATTTTCAAGTTAATAAAAATCAGCCACTTGCAGAAAGAATGCGCCCTTGCTCTCTTAATGATGTTGTGGGACAAAAGCATTTGATTGGAGAGGATGGTTTGCTTTCACGTATGGTGGCCACTGGCTCAATTGGGTCGATGATTTTTTGGGGACCTCCAGGGACAGGAAAAACGACCGTTGCACGTTTGTTAGCACTTGAAACAAATTTTGCGTTTGAACAGGTTTCTGCTATTTTTATAGGAGTTTCTGAACTTAAAAAGATTTTTGAAGTTGCGCAGAGGCGTTTTATATCTGGGGATAAAACACTTCTCTTTGTTGATGAAATTCATCGGTTTAATCGTGCGCAGCAGGATAGTTTTCTTTCTGTGATGGAAGATGGTACTGTAGTACTTATAGGTGCAACAACTGAAAATCCTTCTTTTCAACTTAATGCTGCTCTTCTTTCGCGTGCACGTGTTTTAACATTTCTTTCTCATGATCATGAAAGTTTGGATATGCTTTTGAGGCGTGCTGAAGAAGTGGAGGGAAAAATTCTTCCCTTGAATAATGATGCTAGAGACGTTTTGATAGAGATGTCTGATGGTGACGCGCGGGTAGCGTTAACATTGGCAGAAGAAGTTTGGTCTATTGCACCATTGGGAGAGATTCTTGATGTTGTTGCTTTGCAAAAAGTTATTCAGCGCCGTGCGCCCATTTATGATAAAGGACGAGATGGGCATTATAATCTCATTTCAGCGTTGCATAAATCCGTTCGTGGATCTGATCCTGATGCTGCGCTTTATTATTTGGCACGTATGTTGGATGCTGGTGAAGATCCTCTCTATATTGGGCGAAGATTGGTTCGTATGGCCGTTGAAGATGTTGGTTTGGCGGATCCTCAAGCTCTTGTCATTTGTAATGCAGCAAAAGATGCCTATGATTATTTAGGATCACCAGAAGGAGAATTGGCTTTGGCGCAAGCATGTCTTTATGTTGCAACTGCGCCAAAGTCAAATGCAACATATCTCGCGTATAAAGCAGCACTGCGTTGTGCGCGCAAAAATGGCTCTTTATCACCTCCTAAGCATATTCTTAATGCTCCTACGAAATTTATGAAGGAGGAAGGGTATGGAAATGGTTATTGTTATGACCATGATGAACCGGACGCTTTTTCAGGACAAGAATATTTTCCCGAAAAACTTGGACGTCAGAGTTATTATAAACCAGTTGAGCGTGGTTTTGAGCGTGAAATTGTGAAACGTCTTGAGTGGTGGAAACAACTGCGCAAAAAACGTAAAGATCAAAAATAAAATTTGAGTTGAAATACATTTTTTATTGATCTTGGGTTTATTTTTTATCTCTTATGTTATTTTATGAGCAATTTAGCTTATGTTTTTAACATTTATTGCATTGCTCGTAGAGATTTTTTTGATATCTTAAAAAATGCATATTTTTTTATCCAATTTAAATGTGTCATTCAATTTTTAAACTGCTTTATTTTTGTGGTTTTTATTAAATAATATATTGATTTTAATGATAATTCACTTTTTGTAAGTTGAATGCCAGTCCCAAATACCGTAAATTTCATTCATTCCAAGCCTGTTATTTTTATTTGTTGAATCAATTAAATTATTCGCTTGTATGTTACAAGCAGGATTAGCGTAAAACTGTACAAGAAAGAACTAAAAATTCCTCTTGTGAATCGTCTTAAGTACCGAGAGCTGTCGCAACATTGGGGAATGATAAATAATGCGATGGTGTCGCTCCTTCTTTAGTGTAAAGATGGTGTCGCTCAAAGGGCTTTACAGTATACTACATTCATAGGTGTTGTCACGAAGTGAGTTTGGGGGAGTGTTGAGAGATGTTTCTTAAATCAAGTGCATGAATATGCAACACAATGGCGTTTTGTTCTTCGATGCAATAGGGTATGAGGTTGATTGATGATGCGTTTTTGTGTGATCAACAGCAGGAGAACTCTTAGTCTCTTAAGTGCTTAATCAAAGGGATAAGCAGAAGGACTGTAGAACATTGTGTTTAAATTTAAATTGTTCCTTTTCTAGAGAGATATAAATATGTTAACTATGCTCTCATAGGGTATTATTTATTGGAGTTTATTTTGTGTCGTAAGATAAGCAATATCAATTCTTTATTGTGATGGTCATGAATGTATGGACATAATGCGGAGATAGGAATGGGAATAGTCTGTGAAAATCTAAACTCAAGCCTTTAGTTAAATTAAAAGTACAGTGTACACTTAAGTTTTAGGTTATTATGAATCGATCAAGGATATACATCGTGGATAAAACAAAAGCTCTCGATGCTGCTCTCTCACAAATTGAACGTTCTTTTGGTAAAGGCTCGATTATGCGTCTTGGGCAAAAAGAGCAGGTTGTTGAAATTGAAACAGTTCCAACAGGGTCATTATCCTTGGATATTGCTTTAGGGATTGGTGGATTACCCAAGGGGCGTATTGTTGAGATTTATGGACCAGAAAGTTCTGGAAAAACAACATTAGCTCTACACGCTATTGCTGAAGCACAGAAAGGGGGTGGGATTTGTGCTTTTATTGATGCAGAGCATGCGCTTGATCCTATTTATGCGCGTAAGCTTGGTGTTGATCTAGAAAATTTGTTCATTTCTCAGCCAGATACCGGTGAACAGGCATTAGAAATTACAGAAACGTTGGTTCGTTCTGGTGCGGTTGATGTGCTTGTTGTGGATTCTGTCGCAGCTTTAACACCGCGAGCAGAAATTGACGGTGAAATGGGTGATGCTTTGCCCGGATTGCAAGCTCGGTTAATGAGTAAAGCGTTACGAAAATTAACAGCAGCAATTTTTCGCTCTAACTGTATGGTTGTCTTTATTAATCAAATTCGCATGAAAATCGGTGTAATGTTTGGTTCTCCCGAAACGACAACAGGTGGAAACGCTTTAAAGTTTTATGCTTCTGTTCGTTTAGATATTCGCCGCATTGGATCGATAAAAGATAGGGATGCAATCGTTGGTAATCAGACGCGTGTTAAAGTGGTGAAGAATAAACTAGCGCCTCCATTCAAACAGGTTGAGTTTGATATTATTTATGGTGAAGGTATTTCCAAAGTAGGTGAATTGATTGATTTGGGTGTCAAGGTTGGTATTGTGGAAAAATCTGGTGCATGGTTTTCTTATAATTCTCAGCGTTTAGGACAGGGGCGTGAGAATGCAAAGCAGTTTTTACGTGAACATGCGGAAATAGCTACAGAGATTGAAGCAGCTTTGCGTCAAAATGCTGGTTTGATTGCGATTGAATTGTTAGAAAATGCAGGGTCAGAAAATATAGAAAGTGATTCAGCTATTTAATGGAGCGTTTTTTTCGTCTATAATTTTTTCCTTTAAGATTTTTCTGTTTTTTGTTTGAGTTTTTAAATACACAGTTGTTTTTTCTCAATTTTTTAAAACAAATATTCCATTCTTTGATTAAATTGACTCCATGCGTAGCGAAGAGGATATTTAATGAGGGGGATTTTTCTTTTATGGTTTTGTGCTGTATTGAGCAGGTGTCAGTATGAATAGTGTTAATAATATTCGGTCAATATTCTTGGATTATTTTCATCGTAATGGGCATAAAGTTCTTTCTTCTAGTCCGCTTGTTCCGCGGAATGATCCTACACTTATGTTTACAAATGCAGGGATGGTGCAGTTTAAAAATGTTTTTACTGGACTTGAAAAACCTCCTTATAAGCAGGTAACAACGGCACAAAAATGTGTTCGTGCGGGTGGAAAGCATAATGATCTTGATAATGTTGGTTATACGGCGCGCCATCATACATTTTTTGAAATGCTAGGTAATTTTTCTTTCGGTGATTATTTCAAAGAAGAAGCCATTTTTTTATCATGGAATCTTTTAACGAAGGAATTTTGCCTGCCAAAAGATAAATTGTTGGTGACAGTTTACCAGAGTGATGATGTTGCTGCTGAACTGTGGCGTAGAATTTCAGGTCTTCCAGATAAAAAAATTGTCCGTATTGCGACGGCTGATAATTTTTGGTCGATGGGAGAAACAGGTCCTTGTGGGCCTTGTTCGGAGATTTTTTATGATCATGGTAATGAAATCTGGGGCGGTCCTCCTGGAAGTATGGAAGAAGATGGTGATCGCTTTATTGAGATTTGGAATCTTGTTTTTATGCAATATGAGCAGATTTCTCAGGAAGAGCGTGTTGATTTGCCTCATCCTTCTATTGATACCGGTATGGGATTAGAGCGTATTGCTGCTGTTTTACAGGGCGTTCATGATAATTATGACATTGATCTTTTTCGTGTATTAATTGCTGCATCAGAAGAAATTACAGGGATTGAGGCAAAGGGTGATTTTATTGCCAGCCATCGTGTCATTGCTGATCATCTTCGCTCATCTGCATTTTTGATTGCTGATGGTGTGCTTCCTTCTAATGAAGGAAGAGGATATGTTTTACGTCGTATTATGCGTCGTGCTATGCGTCATGCGCATCTTCTTGGTACTAAAGAGCCCTTAATGTGGAAACTTTTGCCTGTTTTAAACCGCGAAATGGGAGAAGCCTATCCTGAATTGGTGCGTGCTGAATCTTTGATTTCAGAAACTTTAAGGTTAGAAGAAATCCGTTTTCGTAAAACGCTTGAACGAGGACTGGGTTTGTTAAATGAAGCAAGTAGCGATCTTAAAGAAGGAGATCATTTAAATGGTGAAGTTGCTTTCAAGCTTCACGATACCTATGGTTTTCCGCTTGATTTAACACAGGATGTTTTGCGGTGTCGTGGAATATCTGTTGATGTTGATACCTTTGATAAAGCGATGGAACGTCAAAAAGAGGAAGCGCGTGCCAATTGGTCTGGTTCTGGGGAAGCTGTAACAGAAAAGATCTGGTTTTCTGTTCGTGATAAAGTAGGGGCTACAGAATTTTTGGGTTATGAAACAGAAACGGCTAAAGGCATTCTTACAGCTCTTGTGTGTGATGGTAAACTTGTTGATCATATTTCTTCAGGTCAGAAAGCTATGCTTGTTGTTAATCAGACACCTTTTTATGCTGAATCTGGTGGGCAAATTGGTGATAGTGGTATCATTTCTGGTGAAAATTTTATTTTTGAGGTGTATGATACCCAAAGAAAGGGTGATGGTGTTTTTATTCATATTGGGGAGGTGAAATCTGGTCAGGCATCGAGGTCTGATTGTGTAGAATTAACCGTTGATGTTGTTCGTCGTAAAAAAATTCGTGGAAATCATTCTGCTACTCATTTGTTACACGAAGCTTTACGACAAGTTTTGGGATCTCATGTTACACAAAAGGGCTCTCTTGTATCGCCAGATCGGTTGCGTTTTGATTTTTCTCATCCAAAATCCGTTTCACCAGAAGAACTGAAAAAAATAGAAGATTTAGTAAATGAGATTATTTTGCAAAATAGTAGAGTGATAACGCACCTCATGGCTGTAGATGATGCAATTTCTGAAGGTGCAATGGCATTATTTGGTGAGAAATATGGTGATGAAGTTCGCGTTGTTTCTATGGGGGAGCCAATTGAACAGCGAAGATTAAAAAAGCATTGGTCAATAGAGCTTTGTGGAGGCACACATGTGGAGCGAACAGGTGATATTGGTTTGATTCATATTTTTTCTGAAAGTTCTGTTTCAGCTGGAGTTCGGCGTATTGAAGCTTTAACAGGCAAAGAAGCACGTCTTTATCTTAGCCGCCAAGATGAACGTATTCATGAAATTGCTGATCTTTTAAAAACTTCTTCTGCTGGCGTGGAAGAACGGGTGCGAAATTTGCTTGATGATCGTCGTAAACTTGAAAAAGAATTGAATGATTTACGCAAGAAAATGATGTTGAGTGGTGGAATAACAGAAGGGAGCCAAGGTGATATTACCATCATTAATGGGCTTTCTTTTACTGGACGCGTTGTTAAGAATATTTTACCACGGGATCTTAAGGCGCTTGTTGATTCTGAGAAAAAACAAATCGGATCTGGAATTGTTGCTTTTATTAGTGTCTCGGGGGATGGAAAAGGGAGTGCTGTTGTCGGCGTTACGGATGATTTAACGGATAAGTTAAATGCTGTTGATCTCGTTCGTATTCTTTCAGCTATGCTTGGTGGTAAAGGTGGAGGTGGCCGTCCTGATATGGCGCAGGCTGGTGGTCCTGAGGGGAACAAAGCTGATGAGGCATTTGCGGCACTAAAAGATTTTCTTGAAAAAAATTAAAGAATGAAATTATTCTGGATAGGTATTGTTTACATTTTTATATTGAGGTGGCATATAAGTATCATGAATATCTGTCTGGTGTATTTCTGAAATGAAGATACAGCATAATTGGGGAAAAATACAATTGTAAAAATAAAAACAGTGTTTGTCTTTAATTATTACTTTTTTATTTGGCTTTATAGCTTCCAAGCGTTTCAGGAGTCACCGTTTTAAGACAAGATAGGTTATGCAGCACTTCATGCTTTGCTGTATATTGTTTTACTAGGAAGACTAATTATTGTGTTGCTCTTATAGATTTTTTTGAAGAAACATCTCTTTTTATGAAAGGAATAATACAAGATTTATTGCATACGATTATCCTTATAAAGTTATAAGCTGTCATTATTCTATTAGCTTTCAAATAACTAAAACCCCTTTCCTTGAAAATGCTTATAAAAGAATTGTTGTATCTTAGAGCTATTGTATTGTTTTCATTTTGCTTGTTATGTACAAGCAAACAGTTTTTTAGTTTATCATTAAAAGGTCTTGAAAAGAATATTCTCCTATCTTTATAAGTCTTTATTTTAAGTTATAAATAATGAATTATCTATATAAATCAAACGAATATTACATAAATCTAAAGATTTAGATTAATGTCTAATTTATTATAAAACGATTGCCTTAATACATTGATTTATAATGATAATTTATCGTTTCAAATTCTGTGTATGTTAAATTAATCACAACCACTCACGGATGTCGTTGTGAAATGGGTTTAGGAGTATTGAGAAATGTTTCTAAAAAAAGCCATATGAATGTGCAAAACAACGACGTTTTGTTCTTTATGAGAGGACTATAAAAAACGTGATAAACAAAAAGCAAAGCAATACATAATATTCATTATTTAAAAGCTATTGCTTTAGTTCGTTTTGAAATTCGTAAAGCTGAGTTAAAAGAAGACGGTAAAACTGGAAGTTGTTTTTACCTTTACATCTTTATATTTTCCCTAAATGAGAGTGTATATTCGTTAATACGCACAGACATAGGGCAGTATTTTTGTCCCAATCTAGTAAAATTGCAATAGTAGAGAAAATACTAAATTGTTTTAATATCTGTCTTAAATACCTAAAATGGATTGTGGCATTTTTAGAAATCTTTTTACTTGTATCATATATAAGCACTCTTGTTATATTAAGGAGGATTTTTTTGCATAAGATTTATGAAGAGTATGTTTTTATGATGCTATGGCTTCGTGTAAGGGGATAACATTTTCTCTTTCTCTTTCTGGTGGTTTGATTGTTAAACTACTTGCCTTTAAAAATTTATAGAAACGTCCCCCTTTATCGATCAATTCTTGAAAGTTTCCTTTTTCCATTAAGTAACCATGTTCCAGAAAGAGTATCACATCAGCATTGCGCACTGTTGAGAGGCGATGTGCTATAATAAAAGTAGTGCGGTTATGGCGTATGCAATCGAGAGCATCTTTGACACGTGCTTCTGTTTCAACATCAAGAGCGCTTGTTGCTTCATCTAGAATGAGAATAGGGGCATTTTTTAAAACAGCACGTGCAATTGCTAGTCGCTGTTTTTCTCCACCTGATAATTGAGATCCTCGTTCGCCCACCATTGTGTTATAACAATCAGCTTTTTTTAGAATAAAATCGTGAGCTTCTGCTATTTTTGCTGCTTCATAAAGTTCTTCATTCGTTGCGCTCGCTTTTCCTATTAAAATATTGTCATGAATAGTACGGTTGAAAAGACTTGAGTCTTGAAATACTGTTGCTAGAGATTTGCGTAAAGATTTGCGATTGATCGAGCATATATTTATTCCATCAATGGAGATATGCCCAAAGATAGGGTCGTATACGCGTTGCAACAGATTAATCAATGTTGTTTTCCCAGCCCCTGTTGGTCCTACAATCGCAACAGTTTGTCCTGCTTTAACCTCAAAGGAAATATCAAAAACACCTTGAGAAGAATTTGGGAATTTATAGGTCACGTGATGAAATTCTATGGTGCCTTTAACATTTTTGAGGGAAGGAAGATTTTTCGGTTCGTTGATATGAAAAGTTGAATCTTCCATTTCAAAAAATTCTTGCAGTTTTGCTTGTGAGGATATTGCACAATTAATAAAATTGCTTATTTGGTCTAGACGGCTAATCATGAGTTGCGCAAATCCAACAAAAGAAACGACTTCACCTACTCGTAATTGACCTTTTGCAACAAAAAAGGCTCCAAGGAGAAGAACACAAACGATTGAAATTGTTGAAGCCATTCGATTTAAGCCACTGGCAAGCGCCCACCAATTGAGAACAGGATTTTGTGCCTTAAGCAGAGCATTTGTATGTTGATGCAGTATAGAAGTTTCTTCTTTTATTCGGTTATAACTTTGTACAATGGAAACATTAGAGATTGAATCACTGATATGTTTAAAAAGGTTGTGGTGGTAGCATTCTACAGCGGCTTGTTCGTCTTTTGTTTTTCGCATCACTAAACGTGCAATTAATACGTAGATGATGGCAAGCACAACCAAGACTATTGAAAGACGCCAATTCATATTAAACGCTGTGGGGATGAGAACCAATAAGGCGACAAGCGTTGAGAGGTGTTGGCGCATAAAATCAAGCCATATGGTTGACATGGAATCTATTGCGCGCAAAAGTGTATGGAGTGCGTTGGAAGTCCCACGTTGTTGATGCCAAATTAAAGGCATGGCAATGATACGTTCGAAAGATTCTGTTAAAACCGTTAAACGGCGTCTATGGGCTAAGCGGTCAGCACCGCGAGCAACAAGGACATAAGCAATAATATGTGAAAGTCCAAAACAAACCCAAATGGTAAGAGTAGGAATGATAGCTGATTTTTCTGAAATAGAATCAATAACGCGTCCGAATAAAATAGGTTCTGCAATGGTGATAATAGCTAACATAACATTAGCGGTACAGATTAAAAGGGATGCATTTTTTTCTCTATTTAGGTAAGTGAGAACACGTGCATAGGTTTTGAATAAGGACACAGTTAATTACCTCCATTCGCTATTAAGCGTAAAGGCTGTTGATTTTTATAACGCTTAGTTTTTAGCTAATAAAATTTGGATGTTAAGAAAAGGCAATTTTGGATACTAACTGTAATATGGTGTGATAAAGCCAACTAAAATATGAATTTTTGTGTTTATAAAGGCGCAAAAATAGCTCAATAAAATTATCAGGTAAGGGAATTTTCATGGTAGGTATAGAAATAAAAAAAGTTGAGGCAGATGAAAATGGAATGCGTTTAGATCGCTGGTTTAAAGTGTATTACCCAGGACTTGGTTTTGGAGCTTTGCAAAAATTGTTGCGTTCTGGTCAGATACGGGTTGATGGCGGACGTGTGAAAGCCGATACGCGTCTTTGTATGGGGCAAGCTGTTCGTATTCCACCTCTCCCTATTAATGACAAGGAAAATCTTTCAATAACGGATAAAACACTTCGTGGGCAGGATGATGGAACCGTTTTAAAAAAAATGCTGCTTTATGAAGACCCAAAGGTATTTGTTTTTAATAAACCAGCTGGGTTGGCTGTACAAGGAGGCTCTGGTTTAACACGTCATATGGATAGTATGCTTGAGGTATGGCGCAATAAAAAAGGTGAAAAGCCGCGTTTAGTTCATCGTCTTGATCGTGAGACGTCGGGTGTCCTTATTGTTGCGCGATCAAGGGGAGCTGCTCAGTCCTTAACAGCTGCTTTTAGAGCGCGAGAAACAAAAAAGATTTATTGGGCGTTGATTCGGGGCGTGCCTAAAAAAAAGCAGGACAAAATTTCAACGTGGATGGTTAAGGAAATGACTGCACAAGGTGACAAAATGCGCGTTTGTGAACATGGGGAGCCAGATTCACATCATGCGGTTTCCTACTATCGCGTTTTAGATACGCGAGGGCGGGCTCTTTCGTGGCTTGAAATGGAACCCTATACAGGGAGAACACATCAGCTTCGTGTGCATGCTGCCTATATGGATCATCCTATCATTGGCGATACAAAGTATTTTTTTTCTGATAGTAATTGGACATTACCAGGAGGAATTCAAAACCGTCTTCATCTTCATGCACGTCGTATTCGTATTCCTCATCCTTCAGGAGGAATATTGGATATTGTTGCACCTTTACCACCTCATATGGTCCAAAGTTTTAATCTTTTGTCTTTTAATGAGAGTGATGCTGAAACAGAATAAAGAAACTTCATTTGTTCTTTTTGATTGATACAAACTTTGTCTATCAATTTGATAAGATGAATAGGGCATCATTTGAAGAAAATTTTTGATAAGTAAATCTCTATGAAAAAATTGTGTTTTTGAGTGATGAAATTTTCGAATATCATAAGTTTTTTCTACAGCTCTTTATCCATATAGATTGTATTGTTATTTTTGGATATGGCGTGTTATTTAATAATCTGGACTGATGAAGCTGCTCCTTTGAATTATCTACAGAGGTCGGGGGGCGTGTCTGTTGAGGGAGACGAGTTAGATAAAATCTGAAGGATATTTACTAAAATAGTGAAGGCAATTTTAATTTTTTCATGGGGGAATAATTGAGGCATTTTATAGTAATGCTTAGGAAAAGTAGCCTCTCAAAAATATATTGCAATATTGATAGAGGAATTGGTTTTAAAAACAAGGTGATTTCTCTCTTCAAGCTGGTTCATACAAATCATCATGTGTTTAAAAGATATGAGTTTCACCCTCTTTTTAGGGCAATCATTAGCAATTCGTGGCCCTAACGGAGCGGGTAAATCGACACTGATTAAAATATTTTCTGGGATACAATATGCTGATGAGGGATGTGTTAAAGTTCTTGGTGTTGATCCTTATAAAGCGAAGAAAGATCTGTTCAAATCTTTGGGTGTGGTCGTTGGTCACAAGAATTGTTTATGGTGAGATTTACCCTTACGTTACAGTCTGGATATGGTTCAACCATATGGTCTTGAATGTGCCTTTTCCCCGTGATTTTAAAGAGATCACTGAGTTTCTGGGGTCTTGAGCATATTATGGATAAGCCAGTGCGGATGCTTAGTCTGGGTGAGAGAGTGAAAAGCGAATTGGCATTTAATCTCTCTTTTAGACCTAAACTGTTGTTCCTCGATGAGCCAAGTATTGGTCTTGATATTACATCTAAGCATGAAATCAGAGAGCTTCTTAAAAACTGAAAAAAGAGAGCGGTACTGGATACGTCGATGATATTATTCTCTTGACATAAGGGAAATAAACAGTTTCATGGTAACCTTCACGCGCTTTAAAATATCATTCCTTCTTTGGTGAGAATGACCATTTTTTGTGAACATTTGGCTGCACCTTCAGCTGTTGTAGAAAAAATTGATGAGATTGCGTTGAAATTATCTACTCTTTTAAAAGATAAGCACTTTAACGCTGAAGAATGCTCGCTGGAGGTTTCGCTGTCCCGTGAGGATTTTGCGCGTTTTGTACGCGAAATTACAACCGAACTGAACTGTACGTTCTCTGTTATCTACTCCCTCGCTTGAAGAGATGCTCCGTGTTAAATTGAAAGAATTTATCTAACCACTGCTTTGGTGTGTTTCTTTTTGCCAAGAATTGATTACTCACAGTTCTAAGTTATAGAGCAGTGTTTTTTACCGATATTATCATTGGGATACTTTCGCCATTTGTTATTCAACTTCTATTATGGAATGCACTGTTCTTTGATACGGGCAATACCATAAATGGCTTTAGCTTTATGATATGATGCATTATTATGCTTTTGCTTTAGTCCTAGGACGCTTAAATAATGTTTATAATGTGATTAAATTTTTCTCTCATCATGTTAAAGAAGGTCAATTAGAAGTATATCTCACAAAGCTCTTCAGTTATATGACACAAATGCTTTTTACTTTTTTAGGGGAGAGTGTATTATATGGCATCCCGTTATTGGCTCTTTTTGTTGTTAAGCTTGTTTTATCCTATGAAATATTCTGGGATTGGTTATCGCTTTTCTATTCTTTTTTCTCATTGCTATTCTATCACAATTGCTTTGTCTTTTACTCTCTTTTGGAATTGCCTTATTAAGCTTTTGGGTGATTGAGTACAATATATTACTCTCTTTCAGTATTCTTGGTTCGGCGCTTTGGGGGAGTGTTCTTTTACCACCATCTTTTTGGCTGGTGTGGTTTATTCCGCTCATGCAATTTAATCCTTATCGTTTCATGATATTAGCTCCTGCCGAGTTTTTCGCGACGCAAAATTTAGCGTTGTTTTAGCAGTTTATTTTTGGAAGTTTTGCTTATATTTTGTGTCTTTTATTCTTAATTTATATTGCTTGGAATAAAGGAATGAAAGCATATAATGGAGCGGGTGGTTGAGATGAAAATAATCCTTTATTTTATCAGCCTAAATATCTGCCGACAGATTGTTTACGGTAAGAATTTGGCTAGGGAGTTTATTCTTTCTCTATGCTATTTTATTTAATTCATATTTATTGATAGAATATTTTTTTCAGGAAAGATCGGTAACTATAGCAGAGATGAAATCCATTTTATCTTTGTTGTTTTTGTTTTACTTAGAATATTTTTACTAATTCTATTGAAACGTTTTTTGAAAAAGTAGCTGATGGTAAAATTGAGCCATACTTGATAAAGCCTGTTTCAATCTGGTTGTTGATGTTGTTTGGTTGGTGTAACCCAATTAATCTGATCAAACTCTTTGTTCTTTATGTGAGTGCCTATTTATTTGTATCATTACCGAATATATCCGATTTTAAGCTAAGATGGATCTCTTTTATTGTTGCAATATTTTGTGTTTTTATCGTCAATATTTTTTTCATGATGTTTAATTTTGTAACATTTATTATTAGCTGTAAGATGCTTATCGAATATTTTCATGAAATGATTTACGAGCTTTCATTTGTATCAATAGGAATTTATCCTTCAAGCATCGTAAAATGGCGTTTGTTTATGCTTCCCATGGCTTTTTCTGCTTCTTTGCCCGTTTCACTGTTATTTGGTAAAAATGAATGGAATATTGGATCTTTTCTGTTGAGCGCTTTTCTTTTTATTGTCATGACTTTTATAAGTTATAAGAAACAATTCATAAATTTAATAGGTTAGGGGATGATATAAAAGTCAGAAAGTTATAATCGTAGAAGACAATGAACTTTATTGAAATTATTCTGCGTTCTTGTAGAAACGAATGGCTGTGAAATCGTTGAAATGTGTAATGGCCTTATGGCATTGCATTAGATTTGGCGCGTTCACCAAAGTTATTCCTTATCTTATCTAATTTAGCTTTTTTAATCAAAGAGCCAAGCTGGTTCTGACGCTAATTTTTTGCTGGGGAAGCTATTTCTTCTCAATCTATAATAAGGCAAAATTATTTTATCAGAATAAGATATTTTTTCTGTAAATTTTAAAAATAATTATCTTAATATATTATAAAAAAATAAAAAACACTACGTATAACTAAAAAAACACAGTGATATTTTTTATACTATAATATCTAATAATATTTATGACAATAAAGATAAAAATAATACAAAATTTTAATTAATAATTTTATTTTAATATGTTTTTACCATTAAATTATACAATTTTAAAACACAAATAAAATAATTGACAATCTTAAAATAAACATGTAACGGATATATTGTAAATGTAATATAATATAAAATTATTAATTAAAATTTTGTATTATATTTTTTTATGATCATAAGATAAATATAATTTATCGATAGATGATGTAATGTTTTATATTTGGAGGGGACAGTAAAGAAAATTTATTTTATTAAACATTGTAATAGGTGGTTATGATGAAAATATTTAAGCATTGTGTATTATGTGTAATTGCAGTAGCTATTTTCTTTTCACAGATTTTAGGAGTCAATGCCGATTCTTTAAATGGTAGATTTCAAAATGCTGGTTTCATTTCTGTAATGACACAGGAAAATAGAGTTATTAAAGCTGTTGATATGATTATTAGCCAATTTGGAGGCCAAGGGGCTGAGAAAAATGTCCAAAAAGTCGCGATTTTAATGGGGATAGAGACATTAATTTTTGGTTTAGTCGCATATCTTGTATATTTCTTTACTAGAACGCCATCATGTCCTGAAAGAACGACAGGTGGAAGAATGTTTGATGCTCTTGCTCATAGCGCATGGGCTTTGAATTAAAAGATATTTTACTTGATGAACTTTGAATTTTTCTGTTTTTGAATATTTCATATAAATAAACCGTTATATTTAATCACGGTTTATTTATATCTTATTCTTAATGATATTGATAAGTTTATCCTTAAGATATTTTTTGGGGGATGGCGGTATATGGCATATTAAATTTTTAACTAATCAGCTATTTTAGAGGCTACTTAAATTTTCCCTCTTCAAGATACGCATTTGAGCTAAGTTTGTGGTTGATATTTTTTCTATGATGAAAACGCGAATGCATTAATTGAGATATCCATAAACTTTGTATATCAACTCAAAAAATACACGGTAACACAATTTACGACTATTGTGGGTTTCATTTTTATGAAGTGAAAAAGCATAGTGATGAGTATTACAAATGTTTGCGTAAAAAGCCTTTATTGGAAGCTTTTAGTCTCTTTGTGGTTTACAATTTTTTTTATCATTTTATCTTAAACAAAGAGAATGTAGATTCATTTCTATTTTGTCTAAGAAGGATGGAAGTTATACTAATGTCAAAAAAAGTCATGATCGTGGAAGATAATGAGCTTAATATGAAGCTATTCCGTGATCTCGTAGAAGCGAGTGGCTATGAAACCATTGAAACGCGGAATGGTCTTATGGCATTAGATTTGGCGCGTTCATCAATGCCATCTCTTATCCTTGTGGATATCCAGTTGCCAGAGGTTTCTGGAATAGATGTTATTAAACAATTAAAAGAAGATGAAGAACTAAGATCGATTCCCGTTGTTGCTGTAACAGCCTTTGCTATGAAAGGGGATGAAGAACGAATTCGTGCAAGTGGATGTGAAGAATATATGTCAAAACCTATTTCTGTCCCGCATTTTATCACAATGGTAAAGCATTTTTTGGACTGAAGCTTGTTAAGTGATGATAGAAAAAGGCATTGAAAAGCTTATGAGATAACTAAAGTTATATTACAGATATTTTTGTATTCTAGCACGTGGATATGTCTATTAGCAGAATACAAGTTTTAAAAAATTGAAACTGAGGTTTTGCATTTTTTGATCTATTTTTTAGCTCTTGTCTAAGGAGACGCGGTTGTTTTGTATTCTTGTTTTTTTCTAACAGATATAAATTTTTCTCTACGAAACGTCTGTTTTAGCAGTTTAAAAAAAGCCCCGTTTTTGTCCGAGGCTTTATGCATTGTACAAAAATTGAAATTAACGCTTTGAGAATTGGAAAGAACGACGTGCTTTTGCTTTACCGTATTTTTTACGTTCAACAACACGGCTATCACGGGTAAGAAACCCCCCTTTTTTCAAGATTGAGCGAAGTTCTGGTTCGTAATAGGTTAAAGCTTTGGAAATGCCATGGCGTACTGCACCGGCTTGTCCGGAAAGACCACCACCTGTAACGGTTGCAATAATATCAAACTGGGTATCCCTGTTTGTTGCAACAATTGGTTGACGAAGAATCATTCTAAGAACAGGACGAGCAAAATATTTGTCAAATTCCTTATTGTTGATAGTGATTTTTCCAGAACCTGGTTTAATCCATACACGTGCAACAGCGTCTTTACGCTTTCCTGTTGCGTAAGCACGTCCTTGTGAATCAAGCTTTTGCACGTGGACAGGAACAACATTTTCATGTGTTTCTATAATACTTGTTACTATGCTAAGCTCAGAAAGAGAATTAATTTCAGCCATAATCAAGCAATCCTTTTGTTTTTGCGGTTTAAAGCACCAACGTCAAGAGATTCAGGCTGTTGTGCTTCATGTGGATGTTGGCTTCCAGCGTAAACACGTAGATTCTTCAATTGACGGCGACCAAGAGGCCCACGAGGAATCATGCGCTCTACCGCTTTTTCAATAACGCGTTCAGGAAAACGCCCCTCAAGAAGTTGACGTGCTGTACGTTGTTTGATTCCACCAATATAGCCGGTATGCCAATAATATTTTTTATCCGTATATTTTTTGCCAGTGAGAGCTATTTTATCTGCATTAATGACAATAACGTTGTCACCATCATCAACATGTGGAGTAAATGTAGCTTTATGTTTGCCACGTAAGCGGTTAGCAACAAATGTGGCAAGACGACCTAAAACAAGGTTTTCTGCGTCAATAATAACCCATTTTTTCACCACTTCAGTTGGCTTTTGTGAAAAAGTTGCCATAGAAGTATCCTTTATTAGAACCCTTTTAATATAAGGGAATTTTTATTGTTTTGCGTTGAAAATTGTTACCATAGCGAAATATTTAACGCATACTACTTTCTTTGATATAATGTCTTTAGATTGAGGTCAAGAGAAAATAAAAACTTTATAAAACAATACGTTATAATAAAGGTATTATAATACCTCACTAAAAGAAGTTTGTGGACAATTTAAACTTAAAATGAATGTTGCAAAAGACTATAATTTATCCTTAACGCATGATTGTATTTTATCGTTCTTCATTATAAAATAAGCAATAATGCAGTGGTCTCGTTATTTTCTCAATGTAAAATCTTCTGCTTGTGGTCAAGCTTGGTTAAATGCCCTTGATGTTCAAGGAATAAATAATGCGCGCGCTATTTCTCAAAAATTTGGTTTTCCAGATCAGTTAGCTCGAGTACTTTCAGCAAGAGATGTGGATGAAGCTGAGGCTGTTGCTTTTATTAATCCAACATTACGTACGCTTATGCCTGATCCAGAAAGTTTTAGGGATATGCAATGCGCTGCAGAGCGTATTATTAAGGCTCTTCTCAATCAAGAGCAGGTTGCTGTTTTTGGTGATTATGATGTTGATGGTGCTTGTTCTTCGGCACTTATCGCCCGTTTTTTTCGTTATTTTGGTATTGAAGTCAAAATTTATATTCCTGATCGTATTGTTGAAGGCTACGGTCCGAATGAACAAGCAATGAAGATGCTTGTGCAAGAAGGCGCTCGGTTAATTATCACTGTTGATTGTGGCGCAAATAGTCCAGATGCAGTAAAAGCAGCGAGGCTTGCTGGTGCTGATGTTGTGATTTTAGATCATCATCAAATGTCAGAGATTCATCAAGAAGCCGTTGCTCTTGTCAATCCTAATCGCCCTGATGATTTTTCTAAACAGGGGCATTTATGTGCGGCGGGCGTTGTTTTTGTTACATTAGCTTGGGTTCATCATTTGCTGCGGAAAAAACAATTCCCAGGGCAGCTGCCTGATCTCTTGAGTATGCTTGATCTTGTTGCATTGGCAACCATATGTGATGTCGTTCCATTACAGGGGGTTAATCGTGCTTTTGTGATAAAAGGGCTTCAAGTTGCTCGTTCTATGCATAATCTAGGAATAACAGCTTTAACAAAGGTTGCACGAATAGGAGAGCCGCTTAATAGTTTTCATTTAGGTTTTTTGTTAGGTCCTAGAATTAATGCAGGAGGGCGCATTGGTGATCAAGCTTTGGGAGCACGTTTGCTGAGCTGTGAGAATAAAGATGAAGCGGACAGAATAGCAGAACAATTAGATCGGCTTAATCAAGAACGCCAAGAAATGGAGAACATTCAATTAGCACAAGCGGAATCTTACATTACTTCTCTTTATCAAGATCAAAAAATACCATTGTCACTTGTAATTTCTCATAAAAAATGGCATCCGGGAATTATTGGTATTCTTGCTTCTCGTCTCAAAGAGCGTTTTTTTTGTCCTGTTTTTGCTATTGCTTTGAAAGAAGATGGAAATGGCGTAGGGTCGGGACGCTCAATTAATGGTATAGATTTAGGAGCACTCGTTCGTGAAGCTGTTACATTAAATTTATTAGAAAGAGGAGGGGGACATAGTATGGCAGCAGGAATTACAATTCAATCAACAAAAATTGAAATCTTTCGGAAATGGCTAGAAGAAAAAGTTTCTTTAATGGTTTCACAGTTGCGTGCAAAAAAATCTCTTAGTATAGATGGTTCTCTTTCTGCTTCTGGTGTTAATGAAGCGCTGTTTGAGTTGCTTGAAAAAGCAGGGCCATTTGGGACAGGGAATGCAACACCTGTTTTTGTTCTTCCCTCTCATCGATTGGTGAATCTATCTGAAGTTGGTAAAGGACATCTTCGCCTCGTTGTATCTAATGTTGAAGGAAAAAAACTGCAAGGAATAGCTTTTTGTGCTGTAGGGACATCGCTTGGTGATTTTCTTTTTGAAAATATTGGTGAAATGATTCATTTAGCTGGTCATCTTAGTTTGAATTATTGGAATGGAACGACCAATCCGCAACTGCGCGTCATTGACGCAGCCGCAGTTGTTTGAAAGGGATATTTTTTACATTAGATGTCTAGGTTAGAAGCAAAAGTAGAATTTTCTTGTATGAAACGAAATCGTGCTTCTGGTTTTGTTCCCATGAGACTTTCTACAGTCTTTTTCGTTTCTTGCATTTCCACGGCATCAATAGAAACACGAAGCAATGTACGTTTTTGAGGATGCATAGTCGTTTCTTTAAGTTGTTCCGCGCGCATTTCACCCAGCCCTTTAAAACGCCCGATTTCGATTTTAGCTTTTCCAGTAAATTCAGTTTTGAGCAATTCATCCTTATGGATGTCATCGCGTGCGTAAGCAACTTTTCCTCCTTGCGATATTCTATAAAGGGGAGGGACGGCGAGATATAAATGTCCCTGATGAATAAGGTCGGGCATTTCTTGAAAGAAGAAGGTAATGAGCAGTGACGCAATATGAGCACCATCAACATCAGCATCTGTCATGATGATAATACGTTCATATCTGAGATCTTTTTCACGATACTTGGAGCGTGTTCCACACCCAAGAGCGAGGATAAGATCGCTAATTGTTTGGCTTGAGTTCATTTTTTCATATGCAGCACTGGCGACATTTAAGATTTTACCACGAAGAGGTAAAATTGCTTGGTTTGCTCTATTTCTTGCTTGTTTAGCAGATCCTCCTGCTGAATCCCCTTCAACAATGAATAGTTCAGCACCCACCGCGTGGTTCTGGCTACAATCTGCAAGTTTACCGGGCAGACGTAATTTACGGACAGCAGTTTTTCGACTTATTTCTCTATCTTGGCGTCGTCTAACACGTTCTTCAGCACGTTCAATAACCCAATCAAGAAGTTTTGTTGCTTCTTGCGGGGAATTTGCTAACCAATGATCAAAAGGATCGCGGATTGCATTCTCAACGATACGCTGCGCTTCAATGGTTGCTAATCGATCTTTTGTTTGTCCAACAAATTCAGGGTTATTGATAAAGACTGAAAGTATCACAGCTGTTGAAATCATAATATCGTCAGACGTAATAATTGCTGCGCGCTTGTTTCCTATTAACTCAGCGTAGGATTTCAATCCACGCAAAAGAGCTTGACGTAATCCTATTTCATGTGTTCCGCCTTCTCCTGTAGGAATAGTATTGCAGTAAGATTGCACACAAGAATCACCACCATGCCAAGCGATAGCCCATTCAACGGAGCCATGGCCATTATTTTGTTGTGTTTTGCCAGAAAAAATTTCTGACGTTACTCGATATTCATCTTTTAGTGATGAGAGTAAATAGTCTTTAAGCCCATTGGGGAAATGAAAAACAGCTTTTTCAGGAATATTTTTTGCGCCTTCAAGTATAACGGGATCACAAGTCCAGCGAATTTTTACGCCCCCAAAAAGATAGGCTTTTGAGCATGTCATCTTATAGATTTTTTCTGGATCAAAAGCTGCTTTTTCACCAAAAATTTCACAATCAGGATGAAAACGAACGCGCGTACCACGACGATTATAAATATCTCCTAGATCTTCCAATCCAGATTGAGGAATACCGCGTGAGAAACGTTGGCGGTAAAGTTTTCGTTCTCGTGCAACTTCAACTTCCATATCATCGGAAAGAGCATTGACGACAGAAATTCCTACTCCATGAAGTCCACCTGCAGTTTGATAAGCCTTTCCATCAAATTTTCCTCCTGAGTGGAGTTGTGTCATAATAACTTCAAGAGTAGATTTTTCAGGCATTTGAGGATGATTTTCGACAGGAATACCGCGTCCATTATCTGTAACGGTTATATAACCCTTCCTATCTAATGAGACCTCAATGGAATCTGCATAACCCGCAACAGCTTCATCCATCGCGTTATCAATAATTTCGGCAAATAAATGATGAAGCGCTTTACTGTCTGTTCCACCAATATACATTCCAGGGCGTAAACGTACGGGCTCTAAACCCTCAAGCACTCGAATAGAGAGGGCATTATAGTCATCTTCTTGCGTATCTTTTGCACTTTTTTTTGAAATCATCGTTTTTGATTTCATTGGGGACTGCAGAGTGTTTTCTTTTGTATTTACCCGAGATTGAGCATTATCTAAGACACTAAAAAGATCCTTTTTGTTATCGCTCATAGCGTTTAACTATCTACCTCATAAAATAGAATATTTATTAAAATAATTTTATGCCTGTTTTTTATTTAAAAATCAATGCACTTAGGAAACATCAATTGTTGGACCAAAAATTTGTTCAAAAGCGTGTTTGAGAGCAATATCAATATCATGCATTGTTACAGGGCAACCTAGATCAAGAAAGCTTGTTACACCGTGGTTTGTAATTCCACAAGGAACAATTCCTGAATAATGGGCTAAATTAGGATTAACATTGATAGAAACTCCATGAAAACTTATCCATTTGCGCACTCGAATGCCAATAGCTGCAATTTTATTTTCGGAAGAAAGATCATTTTGTTTTGATGGGCAATGAGACTGTTTAACCCAGACACCAACGCGATCTTCTCTGCGTTCACCTTTAATATTAAAATTTGCAAGCATCTGTATGATCCATTCTTCTAATGCACTAATGAAAGCACGAATGTCTTGTTTTCGGCGTTTAAGATCAAGCATAATATAAGCAATACGCTGTCCTGGACCGTGATATGTAAATTCACCTCCACGTCCTGCTTCATAAACAGGGAATAAATCAGGCGCCAAAAGATCTTTTTTATTTGCACTCGTTCCCGCTGTATAAAGGGAAGGGTGTTCAAGAAGCCAAACTTGTTCATGCGCGGTTTTTGCAAGAATTTTTTCTACACGTTCTTGCATATAACGCAGAGCTTCAGGATACTCAACTAGATGATCACTTATCTTCCATTCAACGGGTGGATTCCCTAGAACTGCATTAAAATGATGTGATAAGTGATTACGATCCGTATGTTTCAATTCAAATGTCATGGGTAATATTTATCTTGATGTTTGAGTTTGTATTATAATCAGAAAAATAAAAAAGAATAAGATTAAGAGATAGTTCATAAGAAGTGCAATGAATTTTATTAAAAAAATTGTTATGCTCGTTTTACCATCTTCCTGTTGCACCGCCACCACCTGATGATCCACCACCACCTCTGAATCCTCCTCCCCCTGAATGTCCACCAAAGATTCTACCAGAACCTCTACCGCTCGCATTTAAATTTAAAAACCAAGGTGTGAAGACAATACCCATCCAAAGATACTTTCGTGGACCTATTTTTTTACCAAAAATCATAGCAAGAATGGGCAAACCAACGACTATAAAGAGAATGAGAAACATGATTGTATTCATAATCATTTCTTCTTTTTCAGCTTGTTTACGTTGTTCTTCAACAGCTTTAGCTTTTTGATTGATTCGAAAAGAAAAATCAGCATCACTTTTTGTGATTACTTTGATAATTGCATGAACGGATTCGATAATTCCTTTTTGATAATTTCTTTCACGAAAATTAGGAATCATGAAGCTATTAATAATGACAGAGGAAATGGCATCTGTTAGTTCTCCTTCTAGACCATAGCCTATCTCAATACGTGCTTTGCGTTCATTTGGTGCAATGACGATTAATATGCCGTTATTGATTTTTTTTTGACCTAATCTCCATGTACGAAAAAGAGAATTGCTGTATGTTTCTATATCATTGCCCGAAAGAGTAGGGAGCGTCACAAGAACAATTTGATCTCCTGTTTTTTCTTCGAGTGTAGCTAGCTTTTCCGTTAAATTTCTTTGTGTTGTATGATCAAGTAAATGAGCCATATCGTTGATATAGCCGGTTAAGGGAGGAAATTTAGTGTGTGCGTAAGTGATATTCCCCAATGCAATGATCAAATATAGAATACTCAAAGGAACCCATAAACGTAGAAAAGTACGACGTTGTATAGAGTGTTGGAATAGTTTCATTATTTAAAATTAACCTTTGGTGTTTGTTGGCTATCAGTATCGATGGTAAAAGTAGGCATAGGCTTAGCATCACGAAACCATAATTTTGCCCAAATCATCGTTGGCATTGTTTTGAGTGTAGTATTGTAGGCACGGACTGTTTCAATATAATCGCGGCGCGCAACGGAAATACGGTTTTCTGTTCCTTCTAATTGTGATTGAAGAGCAAGAAAGTTCTGGTTTGCTTTAAGATCCGGATAGTTTTCGACAACAGCCATAAGCCGCGAAAGTGCACTTGATAAATTTGCCTGATTTTTGAGATATTGCTGCATAACTTCTGGATTATTCAACATATCTGCATTAAGGTTGACTTGCGTTGCTTTGGCACGTGCTTCAATTACATTTGTGAAAACGCTCTGTTCATGAGTTGCGTAAGCTTTAACTGTTTCTACAAGATTGGGGATGAGATCTGTACGACGTTGATATTGATTGAGCACTTCACTCCATGCTGCGTGTGCTTTTTCTTCATTTGTTGGTATCGAATTAAATCCGCACCCACTTAAAAATGGCAATAACCATGCCAAAAAAATCACGATTGGAAATTGTTTTAATATTTTAAACATTGAAGCAGTTTGTACATTTAACATAAAGATGTCTCCACAGATATTTTATGTATTATATAGGGTTTATCTTCTTGGTAGAAAGTATTTTGAATTTTATAAACAGGCGTATTTATCGATAAATTGATATCTCTTTGCGTTTTAGGCACGCTTAAGTGACTTTTTGATATTAAAATAATAATGATAATATAGATGTCATCTTATAAAAGATCAATAATATTCATATCACTTATTATTACAGACAATTATATTATTTTCGTAGTATTTTTGTGTTTCACAACGTGCAGATAACAATTGGAAAAGGGAAAAATATAAGCATCAATCTTATAGAAATATAGCAAGGTAAGGGCAGGTCTTATTTTTCTTCCTTATAGAAGTTATGCTTAATACAGTGGACAAAAAAGGGCTTTTTAATTATGTATGGTAGTAATTGTGAAGGAGGGAAAATCCTGTGATAGAAAGTGTTCAGAGGCAAAATAAAGTTTGATGGATTGGTTAATGATTATGATCGTTATCGTCCTCTCTATCCCCTTACTTTATTTAAAACCATGCTGCATCCTTTTAAGAATAAAAAGCATTTGTCCATTGTGGATGTAGGAGCTGGGACAGGAATTGCATTAGAGGGAATTGTTAAATTTTTAGGAAATGAGCACCAATATCATGCTATCGATGTATCGGCAGATATGATTAAAAAGGGGGCGAAGAAAATTTCTTACGGTGCAGTGGTATCATGGCCGTGCCGAAGACCTATTGCCTCAAATTGGCGAGGTTGATCTTGTCATTGCAGCGCAAGCGTTTCAGTGGATGGATCGTTCTAAGTTGCTTTGTTCTGTTTCAGATCAACTTCGGGTCAATGGTGTCATGGCGGTTATTCAAAATAATCGCGATTTCCAGCATAGCGAATTTCTAGAGGCTTATGAGACATTGTTAGAGAAAATGAGTCCGAACTATTCTCGGTATTATCGTAATTTTGATTTTTTACAGGAAATGAGTGATGGCTTTGGGGTAGATCCAGAAAAGATTTTTTTCATACGCACAATTGGACGCTGATGATCCCATCTGAAGCTTTTATTGAAATGAGCCGCTCTTCAACGCAAGCGCAACGCGCTATTGCTTGCTATGGGGAAGAATATTTGCGGCAATTGGTCGCATTGATAAAGAAATATGAAGTGCAAGGCAATTTGGAGCTTTTGTATCGAAGTGAGCTCTATATGTATGCAGGATAATCCGATATCGATGATTGCTTTTGCTCTTTTAGCACATCAGAGTAGGTGGTATTCAGGAAATTAACGCATTATTAAGGCAGACTTTGAGGGGGAAGTTTTTTTCTTCAGCATTCACATTGACATCTTATTACCGCTGATTTTCATTGTTCATTTAATATGAGAGAGTTTAAATAGAAAATTTATGCACTGCATTATAGCATCGAAGCGCTTTCTTTACTGCAGTTTAACAACAGATTATTTTATAAAATGGAAAGAGGTAGATTGAATAGAAATGTTTGATAATTCTTTGTTTTTATGATTGCTTTTTATTATTAAATGAGAGTGTTTTTAATAAATTTTGACAAAAATAACTGAAAAAGTACAAAAAATTATCATAATCAGAAATTTGTAGTAAAAAAGGTAATGGCTTGGAAGAACCTTTAAAAAACAACTCATTTTGAAATTATCTCTAAATTCAGATTGAATATAACAAAAAGTAAAATATAAATATGCTATATGAAGCATTTCTCTTTTTTAAAGATAATATAAAAACAATATGTTAATTAAATTTTTTGATATAAAAAACTTCTTTTATTTTCTATTTTAAATAACGGGTTAGTCTGAGTTTTGTGCGGTTTTATTGAAGATTTGCTTTTCAGGTTTCAATCTGGCGCTTTAAATACAATTTTAGAAGTGACAAATAAGCTCAATTTCTTCTCCGTTATGGTGTGTTGAATAAGTTTTTAATTTTCTATAGAGTTTAATTTTCGCAATCATGATAGATTGTGGCAGCTATCTATTTAAGATTTTTATAAGTTTAGTGGGAATAGCTTAATGATAAATCCATTGAGTCCTCTATCTTTACGCTTTATGAAAGAATAAGCCTGCACCATCATACACTTTGCTATCTCCCAATGTTGTGCTACAGCCCTTGACACTTAAGACGGTACATAAGAGGAGCTTTTAGTCCTTTTTTGTACAGTTTTATCCATACGACAATCTCGCTTATGACGTGCAAGCGAATGGTTTTGATTGATTCAACATACACAGATTTGGAATGAGAGAATCTTAAAATATTCGATTCTCTACATTTAATATGAATAATGCTAGATTATGATTATAAATTAACGCGTTATCTATTTTTTAAATCCATGATCTTGGTTGTGCTTGTCAATATTTCATTTTCATTTATCGTCAACTGTTCTACTTTTGGATAATGACTCCATTGTAAGGAATATCTTTAAGAAAGCATTCTCGCTTTAAAAAGTCGTTATAGTTTTTTTTGTTTTATAGAAGGATCAATAATGCTAAACGTTATACTTTGATAAAAAAAGAAAGTAAATTATGACTATTATACTGAAACCGAGCGAGGTGACGCTTAGTGAGCTTGCAGCTATTTATTTTAATGGTGAAGTGAGTAAACTTCATAATGACACGCATTTAGCTATCGAGAAAGGGGCTCAGCGCATTGCTGAAATTGCTGCTGGAAGTGAGCCTGTGTACGGTATTAATACTGGTTTTGGGAAGTTGGCTTCCATTAAAATTGATGCGGACGATGTCGCTGTTTTACAGAGAAACCTTATTTTGTCCCATTGTTGTGGGGTAGGAGAGCCTTTAGCTGAAAATATTGTGCGTTTGATAATGAGCTTAAAGCTTATCTCTTTAGGAAGAGGGGCTTCAGGAGTTCGTCTAGAATTGGTAAATTTGCTGGAAAATATGCTTGCAAAGGGCGTCATTCCTGTCATCCCTGAAAAAGGGTCTGTTGGTGCTTCAGGTGATCTAGCTCCACTTGCTCACATGGCGGCTGTTATGATGGGAGAAGGAGAAGCATTTTTTCAAAATATTCGTATGAGTGGGGCGGTTGCATTAGAGAAAGCGGGATTGTCCCCTATTATTTTAGAGGCAAAGGAAGGTCTAGCTCTTATTAATGGGACTCAAACATCAACAGCCCTTGCACTTGCTGGTCTTTTTCGAGGTTATCGGGCATTGTGTAGTGGATTGTTGGCAGGGGCTTTGACGACAGATGCCATCATGGGATCAACAGCGCCATTCCATCCTGATATCCATATTTTACGAGGACATTATGGGCAGATTGCTGTATCGAAAACATTAGAAAAGCTCGTAGAGGATTCAGAAATTCGTGCAGCACATTTACGTGGTGATGAGCGTGTACAAGATCCTTATTGTATACGTTGCCAGCCACAGGTCATGGGGGCATGTTTTGATATTTTGCTAGCAGCAGCAAAAACACTGATTATTGAAGCAAATGCTGTTACAGATAATCCATTGATTTTAAGGAATGGTGAAGTTGTATCAGGTGGGAATTTTCATGCTGAACCTGTAGCGTTTGCTGCTGATCAGATTGCTCTTGCTTTATGTGAAATAGGATCTATTTCTCAACGTCGTGTTGCTTTGATGGTTGATCCAGCAGTTTCTTATGGACTTCCAGCTTTTTTAGCACATAATGCGGGTCTTAATTCAGGTTTTATGATTGCTGAAGTAACAGCAGCGGCTTTAATGTCTGAAAATAAACAAATGGCCCATCCTGCTTCCGTTGATTCAACACCGACTTCAGCTAATCAAGAAGATCATGTTTCAATGGCTTGTCATGGAGCTCGTCGGTTATTGGTAATGAGCGAAAATCTTTTTACACTTATTGGCATTGAAACGCTTGTTGCAGTACAAGGAATTGAATATCGTACGCCTTTAAAAACAAGTACTTTTTTGCAATCTGTTATTGAATGTTTACGCAAAAATGTTGCTTCTCTTAAGGAAGATCGCTATATGGCTCCAGATCTTCATCAAGCACATATACTTGTACGTGAAGGGCACTTATTATCTGTTTTACCAGAAACAATTTTTCCTTCATTAGAACCTAAATAATATTTATTTTTGAGTTTAAAAGAGAAGGAGAGATCTAATTATGAGGGTTCTTTGTAAAAAATTGGAGAAATAATGAATATATTTTTATAATACTTAATAAGTATTTTTACATTTATCGACTGTTATGTATTGTGTTTATTTAAATTTATTTCTTTAATATGCTTATCTTATGATATAATCTAAGTTAGATAAGTTTATGAATGAGCGTTTTATATTTATTATTACTCACTAAAATTAATATTTTTATTGAGTATTTCTCTTTTTAAAAGATGGTTTATAATTTTTGTATTTTTAAATCACGAAAAAGGGAAAATAAATGTCTAAAAATCGTCTACTATGTATTTTGATGGCAATCATTGTTTGTTTTACCCAAATTGTGGAGGTTCACGCGAATTTTTGGAGAGGAAGATCTCAACAGGATGGTTTTATTACTATAGGGGCACAGGAGAAAGATATTTTTGTTCAGCTAACAAGGGGAGTTATCATGAGTGTTTCAGGTCAAAGAAGTGAAAAAAATAGTCGCTCTCTTGTTGTACCAAAGGTTGAAAAGATGATATTTGCCGCAGTTGCTCTTTTGCTTGGAAAGCTTGTATTTAAAGCGGCTGGAGTTTTTAAAAGATGGGTTGGGGCTAAAATTTCTTACGCCTTTGAGGAATGGCGAGTTTCACTTTATCATTGATTAAGCTATATCAATTGGTTTTAAAAATGAGTGCATATGGTGTTGAATACAGTTTATGATAATATGACAAGCTAAAAAGTGTAGAAGGTTTATACGGTATTAATAGTAAAGTTTAATGCATGTTTTTCTTGAATATGATGATAGCAATTTAAGGTTTTTATTCATAGCCTTGAAAACACATATGATGAATAGAAGCATATGCCTCTCATGTAAAACAGTGTTATTTTTTGCATTCACGGGTTTGTTTTAAGGAAATATCTCCTCAATACTTAAGCTTACATTTCAGGGTTGCATCCGTGAATGGTATAAGCTAAAAACTCTCGTGAAAAATATAAGATTAATAGTGCATCATTATTTTTTATGTTACGAAGATACGAGTTGATACTATCAGATAATCCATTTCCTGAGTTGTGGCAGCTTTCTGCACTTTGGACAGTTTATTAAAAGGCATTTTATTCCTTTCTTTACGTGTTTTTTATTTACACATCAATCTCACTTATAATGTGTAAACGAAAAGTTTTGATTACTTCAATATGAACAGGTTTGGAAAAGAGAGAATCTTATGATATTGAGGGGTCAATTCAATATATAAAACAATGAATTATCCTTATGAATAAAAATGTTTATATTATCTTGCATTCAACTCCACATTTTTTGCAGAAAAATAGAAAATATAAAAATGAGTTAAATGACAATTATAAAAAATTTTATTATCACGTAATTTCAATAAAATGATACAAAACTTAGCCTATAAAAAGCTGAATCATTCGCAATAAAAGTATTTTAATTGCCTAGGATAGAGCATCTGGAAGGTTATTGTTTAATGCTTTTAAAGTATATCTTCGAAAGAGAAACATGAGGCTTTATTTATCATAAAGCTGTTATTGTGGTGTGGATTTTCATCAACATTTCAATAAAGAAGGAAAGTAATGGCACGAAATGAATTGAAACGAGGTATGAGTAAGCGCCAAGTTATTTTTTTAGCTCTTGGCTCTGCTATTGGAACAGGTCTTTTTTATGGGTCTGCACAGGCAATTAAGCTTGCGGGTCCAAGTGTTTTGATTGCTTATTGTATTGCTGGTTTGGCTATTTTTATGGTTATACGGGCTTTAGGAGAGATGATTATTCATAATCCATTGCCTGGTTCTTTTGCACGTTATGCGGCAAATTACATATCGCCATTAGCAGGTTTTTTAACGGGATGGACATATGTATTTGAAATGATTCTTGTTGGTTTGGCTGATATTACAGCTTTTGCGACTTATATGGGTTTTTGGTATCCTGATGTCGCTCCTTGGGTATGGGCATTTAGTATTACGTTAATTATCACGGGTATTAATTTAGCTGCCGTAGAAGTATATGGTGAACTAGAGTTTTGGCTGTCTTCTATTAAAGTTATTGCTATCATTGCAATGATTATTTTAGGAATAGTAATTATTTTTTGTGGTTGGAGTGAAAGTGCAGTTTCTTCTACTGTTACTGTTCATAATTTATGGAAGAATGGTGGTATTTTTCCTAATGGTTGGTTTGGTTTTTTAGCTTGCTTTAGTGTTGTTGTGTTTGCTTTTGGTGGTATAGAAATCATTGGAATGGCAGTTATGGAAGTTCAAAACCCTTATCAAACAATTTCAAAGGCAATTAATTCTACTCCAGTTCGTATTTTGCTTTTTTATGTCATGACGTTGGCTATTTTAATGTCACTTTATCCTTGGAATGAGATTGGTCTTATGGATAGCCCTTTTGTATCCATTTTTGAAAATCTTGGGATTTCATATGCAGCAAATATCTTAAATATTGTTGTTGTTACAGCGGCTGTTTCTGCAATGAATAGTGGAATGTATGGTGCTTGTCGTATGATACATGGTTTATCGCAGGAAGGTTATGCTTTAAAGAAGTTTCAATATTTATCAAAAAATGGTATACCAATTTTTGTTATTTTGATGATCTTCGGTATTTTTTTTCTTGGTGCTGTCCTTAATTATTTTTACCATGAAAAGCTTTTTTTTCTTATTGCTGCAATGGCAACATTTGCGACAGTTTTTGTTTGGATGATGATTCTACTTTCACAAATTTTTATGCGAATTAAGATGCCTAAAGAAGAACAGAATAGTTTAAAATTTCCAATTCCATTTTGGCCAATAGGATCAATTTTTTCTATTTTATTTATGGTTTTTATTTTTATTCTCTTATGGTCTTTTGATGAAACACGACCGGTTTTAATTATAGGTTTTAGTTGGATTGCTTGGCTTGTTATTTGTTTCTATGCACTTAAACTTTATAATTTTAAACAAAAGAAAATGTAATAAAATGTGAATAGAGATAAAACTCAAAACAAATAGCTGATGTTATCAGGAAAACAGGTGTTTTATTGTTATTCTCTAAAAATTAGAACAATCTAGATTGAAAAAAATCTGCTCGTTATTATTTTGCTTTGGAAATTTTTGTGAGCCATTGCTTATAGTAACGGCCAAATCATATAAATATTAGGCATTTTTTGATGGTGAGCCCTGCAATCAATATAAGTCTTTCATGTTAAAATGCCTAACAGTGCAAATAGATTTTACTAGATACAAGATTATAGGCAGATATCTTTTTCTAAACGTATTAATGGAGTTCTGCTACACAAAAGAAGTTATTGTAAGAATTGTTTTTATTGTTTTACAAGCTCTTTAAAAAATTGGTTGTTTAAGAAACTACTATCGCTTTTAGAAGCGCAGATAAAATCTTTATCTCTTTTCTTGAAAAGAAGGGTTGGAGTCCTCTGTGTCCTTTAAAAGGATATTTGGGTTGTTATGGGGTAAATGGTTAAAGTTTTTTCATTTCTATTATTTCTTTCTTAAAGAGGATTGGCGTTGGTAGAAAATAGTGGATAATAAAGTCATTGGAGGCATTGTTTCATTGTATTTGCAAAAACTTCAATAAAGAGCAGCAAGGTATCACAATAAAATTTAATAGAAGAGTAAATTAAAGAGAATAATTAACGTGTGGCAGTTTTACGATTCTTGTTATTATTGCGATCAAAAGAGCAAGGATCAAACTTATTTTTTATAATATTGATACGGGAGTAATTTTTATCACAAGTGGAGGAGGACAAAATGCACTCCGAAACTGTATTTTGGTGCAAAATTATTCAATATTACTATAAAAAGCGCTCAAGAGCACTACGACCAGCAAAAACAATCATCGGAAAGTGGCTTTTTACACGAGAAATCTTCCTATAGTTCTGAAACGCACACCACAACGATTTCTTCTATCCTTGAGGCAACGGGTAAAATTGATATGGATGTATAAGGAGATGCTACGATTACTGCTTCTCATCTGATTTCTGGTCAAGATATCAATGTAATGGGAGAAAGTGTGACGATTGTTGGTATGACAGACCATCATAGTAGTCATTCACAGACGTATAAAACAGGTTTTGGTGTGGGTTCATGCAAAAATTTTGTTTCGATATACGGGAGTGAATTAAAGACAGAAAATGAAGAGCATTTTGAACATCAAAGGTTCTTCTCTCAATGTTGACTGTAATATCAACATTACAATCAAGAAAAAAGATGTGAGCGTAGTAGACTCTGATCTTGCAGGGGAGGATATTAACCTTCCGGCAGCGCATGATGTCAATGTGTTTGTGGGTCATAATAATCATAGTTCAACTACACAGGAAGAGTGCACAGGCTTTGGATTTCAGTTTGAAAAGAGCAGCAAGCGGTGCTTCTGTTGGTGTTGGGGTTGTGAGTGCGCAAGATAACGGCGATCAGTAGGAAAATACCTCCGTTCAATCCTATTTCAAAGTCCGCAGAGATGTGCAGATTACTGCTGATCATGATGTAAACATGCAAGCCGACAAATGTTTCGGCAGGGCGTAATGTCAACGTTGATGCTGGAAATAATATCACGCTTTCGGAAAGCTGCGTTATCTCTAAGACACAAGAGATATCTGAAAAGCCTTTTGTTGATGTGACAGGATCTATTAATGTGGGCATTCTTGGTAGCATAAAAGATATAAGAGATGTAGCAAAACGTTTTGGTCATGGAGATGTGAAACACAAAATCGGCAATGGTTTGATTGGCGGACTAAATGGCAATAAAGCAGGGATTGTTAGTGCACATAGCCCGAGGTGCCATAACAGTAGGTAAAGGACTGCGTGACTTTAAAAAGCGTGGTATCCACAATATAGCAAAGAAAACAGATATCTATCTTTTGGAGACGGCTGATAAGGCGCTATCGATAGCGAATCCATTAGAATGCATTATATGTCGTAAATGATGGCGAAAAAAATTATGACTACCTAAAAAATCATTTATTTAACCTCTTTGGTATAGGATTTGGTTACAATCCACCTACTTTTTATAAGGTACCTTTGGAGTTCCCCTATGTATTATTTCCACCAGCAAGTCTCATACGAAAGGAAGGGAGAGTGCTAGGCGGCTATGATCCTAGAATTGTTATGGTCATGCAAGTTATGCGTGTGTAAGGCGCTATGGAACGCCTCATATTATGCCAATTTATTGGATTTTAGATAATTTAGGTTTAGGTTATTTATGGAGAAAAAAATGAAACAAATCTTAAAATTATTAAGCGGTCTCATTCTGTTAAATAGCGCTGGATGTAACATCGACAAGCCTCCACTAAGAGTTTTGAGTGCTTGGTAGAAGTCTAGAGCAGACTTTACTGAGGTAGGAAAAGCACTGTTAGAATGTGGTATGCCAACCTCTTATGATGTCTTTCCAGAAAATAAAAAGTTAAGCATTAATGCAGGGCTTCCATTGATGCTTGCATGACTCAAGCAAAATTCCACTATAAATGGGAGAACTATATTGGTGTTATACTTAATAAAGATGAAAATCTCTCCATTTGTTTGTCGTCCTAGTGCTGTTATCCCACAACGAAGTGTCAAGAAGCGTTTGAATAGCTCGTTTTGTAAAAAATATAAAATTGCACCTGGATGCCAGCCTTAATTTTTGCTGGTGATGATTAACAATCGCTACTTTCATGTTTTTCATGCCTGTGCGCGGGGGGACTTAATTCACCATTTCAATGCTATTTATTTATGGGGACTACAACTGTAGGCGCAATAATATAAAAATATCTATTTTGGTTGTAATCAAAATATTGATAATAATTATAAGCATACCGTTGATAGAATATGATTTTAGTAATAATTTTACCGTATTTTTGATATAATAATAATGGCATAATCTTCGGAAAGATAAAAATAATAAAGGTTGATAATGTCCATCATTGTTTTGGAAATAAAAAACAGCATGTAAAATAATTTATAGATTGTTTCGTAATATCAAAATTACTCAAGGATAGAAAAATGAAGTATATTTTAAAATTATTAAGCGGGATAACCTTATTTGTTATGGCTGGATGTTCCCCAGAGCAGCCTTCTCGAACAGCTGTAGATGCATGGGAAAAGCCCGGTGCAGATCAGCTTGAGATTAAAAAAGCTCTGTTGGAATGCGGAATGCAGCATCTTGATGGTCGTCTTGATACAGAAACAAGTCTTGATGAGAAATTCAATGCTGAGGAAGCAAGGAGTGCATGTATGATCCAAGCAGGCTTCCAAGATAAATTGGGAAGGGTGAAGTGGTGTGAGAAATATGAAAATCTTCCAATTTGTCAGCCTGATGCAGTTATTCCTCAGCGAAGTGTAGAGAGGCGTTTAAATAGTCCTCATTGTGAAGAGCATAAAGAACAACCTGAATGTCAACCTTAGGTATTGATATTTCTGTAATCAATAATTCTCATGTTCTTTTTCTTGCATGGGGGGGGAGGATTGCTTTTTTAATGTATAGCCATTTTGCATGCGAAAAAATACTAGCAGGCTTATCAGCCTTTCTATCGTAAATATTGAGGGGGAAATGAAAAAATATTGAAATTATTGAGTGTTATAATTTTATTAAGCTCTGCTAGATGTGTTAGCAAACCTTCCCTATCGACCCTGGCATTATGAGGAAAGCCCAATGTCAATAAATCTACGATCTCACAAGCATTGTTAAAATGTGGCAGGCAGCTAATCTACGCTTTTCCTGACAATATGGATTCGCGTTCAAGTGAGTTTGCAGCAATTTATGAATGAATGCTAAAGCAGGTTATTGGTACAAACTGCAAGATTCAAAGAAAATCTATTTTTCATCAGGATCGTGAAGTGATTCATTTTTAGCCAGTTTAATGGTAGTAGGGTATCAGCAGGTTATAGATAATGATATTTTTGGTGTAACCAATTCGACGAAACAGATGTTACATCTTGATGAATGATAAAAAACGCTAGTAAATAAAAAAAGCTTTTCAGAAGTGATCATCAACAGCAAAATGTTTATTTTTAAAGCAATAATTGAATGAAAATATTAAACGAGAGGAGAGAGATAACGGCTCTTTTGTCTCCAATATAGTTATATTCCTCAGCTACGAGATTAGCAATAGTGTTGTTGTCAGATGATGATAGCAGAGGATAGTTAGTTGTTGTTTAGAGAAATTTATTCAATATAAAGAATGGCAAATAATAGCTTTGCTAAAATATCTGCTTTAATGATAATAAACAGATAGCTTTCATAAAACTGATTTTGATGAAATTTTATTTTGGTGTTTTTTAATTTCAAGATGGTGAGTGTTTTACTGTATTTTAGATTTTATCAAAAGATCTAAAGTATTACTTTTATTAATTCAAATCATTGATGATAGAGTATTAGGAGAAGTTTTTTTATTTATTCAAATTTTTTTGTTAGATATCTAGTATTTTTAATATAGAAATTATGTACATTAGCCTATATATTAGTGTGCAATTTATTGTTTTTTTGTTGTAGTTGAAGAAATGATGCTGTTATAAATTTCATATATTATATCTCATTTTGTTATATTTTTATTTTTCGATGGTGAGATAAATTGAATATTATATTTCTTAAAAATTTGCATTTTTTCGCGTTTTTTTGAGATTAGTTTCTGGGCATTTTGTATTACAGTTTTCAGCGGTTTTTGAGATGCACATTTTAAAAGAGATTGTCATTCTAAATAGTATTTTTAAACTTTTTGTTCTTTCTTTACATAAAATACAAAACATATTATAAAAATACTGTAATTTATCAGAAAAAAATAAAATAACTTTATTTTTTATTCTTATTGTGTTTTATTTTTTGTCAGCATTTTTTGTTTTTGTTGAAAAAAAAGAAAGTTTTGAAAAACAATGATAATCAAGGTATCTAACAATCACTTGTATTCGTGCGTTTTTACAGCAGTTATTTTTTCTTTTTTGTTAAATATAAATATTGAGGCGCATTCTCATTCATTTGTATCACTGTTATGTGACGAAAACAAATTGCCTTATAAATGCAGTGATGGTGTAAAGCATACAATTAGTGATAAAGTATATAAGTTTACGGCACCTGTTAAAGAAAAGAATGGGGAGGGTAATTCTCTCATGTTGCCTGCTGCTATAGTAGTACAGGAGCCAAATACAGTTATTCAGGGAATGCGTGTAGAGGTTGAAGCTACTGCAAGTATAGAAGATATTTATGGTGTTTTTGTATCACGTGGGGGAAGAATTATTTTGAGTGATTCAGTTTTTAAAAATGTGTCAATAGGTCTTAAAGCTGATAGTGGAATGATTGAAGTTAATCGTGGAACAATAGAGGCTTCTCAGATTGCAGCTTATGCAGAGAAGCGGGGAGCATCTGTTACGTTAACGAATACAAAAATTAAAGTGGAAGGTTTGGGTATCGGTCAAGAGAGTGCTCTTTTCGTTAGGGCTGATGCGGGTATTCAGATGAAAAGTGGATTTATTGATGTGAATGATGCTGCTGCGCTTTATGTGGGGAGAGGGGGGAGTGCGATTTTAGATGGTGTTACCATTACTTCAAAATATCAAAAAACAGAAGACAATGAAAATACAAATGAAAAAATTGCACATACAGTTTTCAATGTAAAACATCAGGGCTCTATTTATTTAAAAAATACTAATATTATTTCTACGGATGTTCATGTTTTAACAGTTGGACAAGATTCTAACACACCATCCAATAATGGCAGGGAAGGAAATATTTTAATTTCGCGGGTTAATATTGAAGATTCAACAATTAAGGCAATAGGTAACAAACATGGTATGTATTTTGAGATGGATGAGGGGAATGATGCGTATGAAAAGGGGCTTGTCTTTTTGAAAAGGACAATTTTTGAGGTTCCAGCTGGAACAGCTATTCATAGTAATAACAGTCGTAGTTATATTGCAGTAACAGAAGGTACAAAAATTTTTGGTGACTTGTTATTAACAGCTAAAAAGGGAGGGACTGTAGCGATTTTGGCTGATTCTTCTTCATTGATAGGAGGGACTCGTGTTGCCGATGATTCTATTGCTGAGCTTTATTTGACAAGGGGATCAAAATGGTTTTTGACAAAAAGAAGAGAGATAGATTCGCAAGTTGCAAACCACACAAGTTCATTTATTTCATTTGTAAAAATTTCTGATAGCTTTATTGCTTTTGAAACTCCAATGTTTCAGGAGTATCAGACACTTTATATTGGGGAGGGAGAGAAAGAAGTTTATAGTGCGCAAGAAAGGGCTGATATTTATCTCAATACATATCTCAGTAGTGATGGTTTGCTCGATAATAAAAAGACTGATCGACTTTTGATACATGGTGATGTTTCTGGGAAAACGACAGTTTATGTGCAATGTGTTGCAGAAAATCAGGGTGAGATAGCAACCGGTGAAAATGCTCATAGTATTTCACTTATTCAGGTTTCTGGAAAAGCAGCAGAAGATTCTTTTCAGTTAAATCGTGCTTATATTGCATTAGAGGGGTTGCCTTACCAATATTATCTTCATGCTTATGGTCCAGATTCTACTCTTGGAAATGCACAAATTTCTCAAAGATTGGTTGAAGGAAATGGGGATTTTTGGGATTTTCGCCTTGAAAGTAAGTATATTCAGCCTGCTTTGGGAGTGTCTGTTATTCCTCATTCTGCGTTAAAGGTCAGAGAGGTTGTTCCGCAAGTTCCAACCTATCTTTTGTTACCAAATGCTTTGTTTCATATTGGACTCATGGATATCAGTAATCAACAAAAGCAATTGCAGGTTACGCAGTCTATTCCTCGCAAACTATTAAAAGTTGAAGGGAATTTTGCTTTATCTGTCCACGGTTATGGTGGGAATTATCGTTATGTCTCAGATCTTTCTACACTTAAATATGGGTACGATGGTAATATTGATTATAACGCTATAAAAACAGCTATTTTGCTCAAAACAATAGAGAGCGCATATAGTACGACATTTTTTGGGGTTATGGGAACCTATGGAAAGCTTTCCTTACAACCTCGTAACGTGGAACAAAGCCAAAAGAGTACGTTTAATAAATGGTCATTTACGACATACGGTAGTGTGAAACACAACACTGGTTTTTATGTAGGTGGTCTTTTATCTTATGGTTTGTTTAAAGGGGATGTGCTTACCCATGCTTGGGGTAAGACGGCGACATTAAAAGCAAATCCTTTGAACGTTTCGTTTTCTGCTGGTAAAGTGTTTATGACAGGATATGAAGATCTTATTTTTGATCCGCAACTTCAGCTTATTTATCAATATCTTCAATTTGATAAGTTTCGTGATATTGATGGATTTGATGTTGAGATGAAAAAAATAGATCAATGGTTGGTGCGTATTGGCGGGCGTTTAAATAAAACATTTTCAGCATCTGAAAAGGATCGTATCATTTGTTTTTATGGTAATATTCATCTTTCTAATCGTTTTGGTAAAAAACAATTTGTTCATTTTAAAGATGTTTTCCAGTTGGGTGCTTTTGGTTCTTTCTTAGAAACAGGTTTGGGTATCAATGCGCAGTTTTCTTCTAAAGTTACACTTCACAGTGATCTTAGCTATCAGCATAGATTAATTAAGGCTGGTTTTTCTGGAGTTCATTTTTCTGGTGGTTTGCGCTATCATTTTTAATAAATCTTTTTAAAAATAATAAATGTGATTTTTGAAGTTTTGTTTTATTGTCGGGATTAAAACCATTGATGGTGCGGAATTTTAATTGCTTCTTTTAATGATGGCATCATGTGTTTTAATAAGTATGGAAGGATCACGTTGATTTATTTTTTTATCCGGTTGATAGGGGTGCTTAAATGCTTCAAAAAAATTGATAATGAGACTGTAAATCTATTTGTGTTATTTTGATTATAAATATTTGGGATGGATTCGTCATCAGCTTTTTAAAATAGGTAGCATTATTATCCTGTCAAGTACTGTCGTTTGAGGTTGCTGATATCATCATGAAAGGCAGGGGAGGGTATTAATTGTTGATTAAAAGCTTTTGCTGTTAAGCAAAGGAAGGGATATGTAAAATATACAGCTCTATCGTTTCGTGGATGATGCTTATTTTTATGCTTTAAAATTTTATAAAAAGCGTTTTTGAAGCTGTTCGTATCAATTGCATTATTGCAGGTGGATAATGAAAAAAGTGGTAAAGCGTGAACACTCTTACCATCAAATTCAACATCTTCAGTTCTTATAAGGATAAATCCTTTAAAAAAATTGTTCTAATAGCTGTATTAAATATATGAACAAGATCGTGTCTTATTTGTGAAATAGATATGAAATATAACTTTTAAATCAGAGTGGGAGCGGTAAGATCTTTCTTCTTCTTTGAAGCATGGGAAGGTTGGATTAAATCTTATTAAAGTGTATAAAACTTGGATAAAACAGTCGCTTTCTTGAAAAGATCAGGGGTAAACAAATATGCGTGAGATTTTGGATCATTTTGATATGCCATTGAATAAGAATAAAAAAGCTTCTGTTCAAAAGATTCAAAATCTTTCATGTCAACCGCTACCAAAACGATTTTATAGACAAGTGAAGATTGCTTGTGAGGAAGGGAGCTTTACTATCTTATTAGATGAACGTCCCGTTAAAACGCCTGCAAGGCGTCATTTTCATGTGCCAACAGAAGTGTTTGCTGAATACGTTGCTCAGGAATTTGAGAGCCAAAAGCAGGTTGTTGATCCTGCAAAAATGCCGATGACGCGTTTGGTTAATACTGTTATTGATGGTATCGCTGATGATATGCAGGTTGTTTTTGAAGATTTATTGCGTTTCGTTGCGTGTGATATGATCTTTTATCGTGCACAGACGCCTAAAGAGCTGGTACAAAAACAATCTGAACAATGGGATCCTTTATTAGATTGGGCAGAAAAAAAACTGGGTTCAAGGTTTTATTTGACAGAAGGGCTGATGCATGTGGAACAATCATCAGAAGCACTTCAAGCTGTGAGTCATTATTTACGTAGCGTTGAGTCTCCTTATATGCTTGCTGCACTTCATATGATGACAACCTTAACGGGATCTGCTCTCATTGCTCTTGCTGTTGCTGCGGGAAACATTGATGCTGATCATGCTTGGTCTATTGCCCATTTAGATGAAGATTGGATGATGGAACAATGGGGAATAGATAAAGAAACAATGGTGCGTCGTGCTCATAAAAAAGTTGAATTTAAGGCTGCGGCTACAATTGTTACAACTTGTTTATAGGGCTTTAACAGCTTGCTTGTAATGTATTTATATGTTTGTAATAATATACATTATGGATAGATTTATTGGGATAGGTAAGGCCGCTCAAGTTTTGGGTGTTTCGATTAGCACTTTGCGCCGTTGGGAAGGTGAAGGCAAAATTATTTCTGAGCATACGGCAGGATGACACCGCCGTTATGACCTATCCAAGCTTAGGCCTGAGCTTTTTCATTCGAGAGAACTGTCACAAAGAAAAACCATTGCTTATGCGCGTGTATCGAGCCATGATCAAAAAGACGATTTAGAGCGACAAAAACAGGTTCTTGAGCTTTATTGCGCAAGCCAAGGTTGGACTTATGAACTCATCTCTGATTTAGGGTCAGGGATGAATTATCGTAAAAAAGGTCTTAAACGTTTATTGGATGCTCTCATTGAAAATGAGATAGGTCGTTTGGTGATGACGCATAAAGATCGTTTATTGCGCTTTGGTGCAGAATTGGTCTTCGCCATTTGTGAAGCCAAACAAGTTGAGGTTGTCATTCTTAATCAGGGAGAAGAAAGCAGTTTTGAAGAAGATTTAGCCAAAGATGTTTTAGAAATTATTACTGTCTTTAGTGCTCGTCTTTATGGAAGTCGTTCGAGAAAAAATCAAAGGTTATTAGAGAATGTTCGTCAAGCTGTAGAGGCATCGCAATGATTGTTGCTCACAAAATAGCTCTAGACTTAAACAATAAGCAACGAAGTTACATGGCTCGAGCCAGTGGTTGCGCGCGCTTTGCTTATAATTGGGCACTGAAGGAATGGCAGCAGCAATATGAAGCATGGAAGAAAGATCATAATTTACCAAAGCCTAATGACTATGCGCTACGTAGACAATTCAATTCTCTAAAACGAGAACAATTTCCATGGATGATGGAAGTTACTAAAAATGCTCCACAAATGGCCATTATTCAATTGGGTGTGGCTTTTAAGAATTTCTTTTCAGGGAGAAGCCGATATCCCACTTTTAGAAAGAAAGGAGTGCAGGATCGTTTTACTTTAACCAATGATCAAATACAGTTGCAAGGTTTCAAGATAAGAATTCCCAAACTTGGTTGGGTTCGTCTGCGAGAACAATTGCGATTTCAAGGAAAGATCTTGTCAGCAACCATTAGCCGTAAAGCGGATCGGTGGTTTGTAAGTCTTAGTGTTGAAACAGATAATCAAGAGTCACTGAGCGAGAACCAAGCTATTGTTGGTCTTGATTTGGGCATCAATGCACTTGCAACGCTTTTGACAGGAGAAACCATAGGAGGCGTTAAACCTTATAAGGCTTTGCTAAATCGTTTACGGCGCTTATCACGAAGGCTAAGCCGTAAGCAAAGAGGCTCGAGCAATCGTTATAAGGAGAAACAAAAACTCGCTAAGCTTCATGCACGGATAAGTAATATCAGAACAGATCATTTGCATAAGGTTACAACAGATTTAATTCAGCGTTTTGGTACATTTTGTCTGGAAGATCTTCATGTAAAAGGCTTGCTGAAAAATAAGCATTTATCGCGTGCCCTTGCAGATCAAAGTTTTTTCGAGTTTCGCCGTCAATTGGAATATAAGGCGGCACGCTATGGTCGACAGATTGTTATTGCAGATCGTTGGTATGCGAGCAGTAAGATCTGCCATCATTGCGGATGTAAGATTGAACAATTGCCTCTTAGCATACGTGAGTGGAGATGTTCTCATTGTGGTACACACCATGATCGAGACATTAATGCCGCGATTAATTTAAAAAACTTGGCGGTGAGTTCCACCGTATCAGCCTGTGGAGAGGAAGGCTCTGGCCAATGTCCTGTGACTTTGGTGAAACCAGCCTCAAAGAAGCAGGAAATCAACAGTATATTTAATCAGAAATGATCACATTTACATAAGTTTGATAGAACGGGTAAATCTTTTATTTATGTGCATTCTTTTCGCTCAGAGTATTTTTGTGATTTTTTGAGGATTGATTTTTACTTTTTTAAGTCCAGGAAATAGTTCATTGGTTATATTTAAGAGTGCTTCGTCATTACCACGGATAAAGTACCATTGGTTATCGTGAAGTAGGGCAATAATTTCAGTTTGAATAGAGCATTTTTTTCCAGCATTTGTTGTGGTTACAAGTTCCACGGGGATAACAAAATAAGGGGTACCATTATCAAGTGTACCTTCACGTTTTTGTTTTTGGTCAATGTTGATTGTTTCAATCTTGTAACTTTCTGCCAACCGTTCTATTTGGCTTTTCATGATTTGTCGAAATTGTGATTGATTAAGATTTTTTTTGGCAGTTAAGCGGTTGATGATTTGGGGAGGAATAGCATTTAAGATGACATTTGCATCGGCATTTTTAAGTGCTTTGCTATAAGCAGATGTCGCTTTTTCAAGGGCTGTGAGTTTGTGGTTGGTTATTGTATGTGCTTGAGTTGTTGATGTGATAAAGACAGTGCATAAAAAAATGAGAACGAGAAAACAAATTCGCGGCATTAGAAACCTTGTTAGTTCATTTGAAGAGATTCAATGCATTATAAAGGAAAAGCGGAAGAGCAAAAAGTCTCTTGCGCTTTTGTATGAGAAGAATATCCACAAAAATGGAGGCTTTTGCCTCCATTTTTAAAATCAAAAGAATGCGTATTGATTGTTTAAACAGAATAGTACATATCAAATTCAACAGGATGGGGTGTTGTTTCGTAGCGCAAAACTTCTTGCATCTTTACTTGAATGAAGGAATTAATCTGATCATCATCAAAAACGTCGCCGGCTTTAAGAAAGCCACGATCTTTGTCAAGTGCTTCAAGCGCTTCACGCAGACTTCCTGAAACGGTAGGGATTTCTTTGAGTTCTTTTAAGGGAAGATCATAAAGATCTTTATCCATAGCATGTCCGGGATGAATTTTGTTTTTGATGCCATCAAGACCAGCCATTAAAAGGGCTGCAAATGCCAAATAGGGATTTGCTGTTGGGTCTGGAAAACGAACTTCTACGCGTTTTGAATTTGGTGAGGAGCTCATTGGAATACGGCAAGATGCAGAGCGATTACGTGCTGAATAGGCAAGAAGAACAGGAGCTTCATAACCAGGAACCAAACGTTTATAGGAGTTTGTGGATGGGTTGGTAAAAGCATTGATTGCTTTTGCGTGCTTAATAACACCACCGATAAAAAATAAACAGGTTTCTGATAGTCCGGCATATTCATTTCCTGCAAAAATGGGTTTGCCATTTTTCCAAATGGAGATGTGGACATGCATTCCAGAGCCGTTATCACCAAAAACTGGTTTTGGCATGAAGGTTGCTGTTTTTCCATAACTGTTTGCTATTTGATGTACAACATATTTAAAAATTTGCATCTTGTCAGCTTCGCGAACGAGTGTATCAAAACGAATACCCAATTCATGTTGGCCTGCTGCTACTTCGTGATGGTGTTTTTCGACTTTTACGCCCATATCTTTGAGTGCTGTGAGCATTTCAGAACGCATATCTTGGCAGGAATCAATCGGCGGAACAGGAAGGTAGCCTCCTTTTATTCGTGGGCGATGTCCTAGATTGCCTGTTTCATATTCTGTATCATCATTCGAAGGAAGTTCACTTGAATCGAGTTTAAACCCTGTGTTGTAAGGGTCCGTTTTATAACGTACGTCATCAAAGATAAAAAACTCTGCTTCTGGACCTACATTGATTGTATCTCCAATGCCTAAAGATTTCATATAAACCTCAGCCCTTTTGGCGATAGAACGAGGATCTCTACGATAAAACTCACCAGAGACAGGATCAAGTACATTACAAAATATGACCAAAGTAGATTGAGCAAAAAAAGGATCAATATGTGCTGTTTCTGGATCTGGCATTAAAACCATGTCAGATTCATTAATTGTTTTCCAACCAGCAATTGAAGAACCATCAAACATAACACCATCACTAAAAGTATCCTCGCCGATCTCTGCGATATCCATTGTAATGTGATGTAATTTTCCTCGTGGATCAGTAAAACGTAAATCAACAAAACGGATTTCGTTGTCTGTAATTTGTTTGATAATATCTGATGCGGTTGTCATATTCAATTTCCTTAATATGGCGTTGAGGTGGATAAAAAAGTGAATTTTTTTGTTATTTATTAAAGGGCATCGATACCGGTTTCGTCCGAGCCTATACGAATGGCATCGTCAATGGAAAAGACAAATATCTTTCCATCTCCTATATGTTTGGTTTGAGCTGCTTTACGTATTGCATCAACAGTTTGTTCCAGTTTTTCATCGGACACAACAATTTCAATCTTTACTTTAGGTAGAAAGTCAACAACATATTCCGTACCACGATAAAGTTCTGTATGTTCCCTTTGACGACCAAAACCTTTCGCTTCTGTTACTGTAATACCATGTAATCCAATTTTTTGAAGCGCTTCTTTCACTTCATCAAGTTTGAAAGGTTTTATAATGGCTTCAATTTTTTTCATGCTGAAATTATCTCCAACGTTATTTTGTCTTTTTAGACTGCATCACATTATATTGACAACTGTAAGATGTCCAATAGATACTTTGTACACAAAAAGTCGAAAATAATGACATTCTATACTCTTTTAGGAGAGTTTCTTTTGTAGAATAAATTCAAATACTGTTTTTTGAAAAACATCTTACAATTCTTTTACAAGAATTAAATAATATAATAAAAGAGTTTTGTTTCTTTTTTGTTAGATAATACTTGACTTATAAGGATAATTAGACGTTTTCCATATTGATATTGAATGAAAAACCCTAATAACGTAAGATTTTTTCATTTCAGATTTTTTTTATCGTCAATCAATCAAAACGATACCTTTGTATATCATAAATAGTACGAGTGTGTGAATAAAAAGATTTGAAAAAAGAAATAAAATGCTTTTTATGAAAGCTTTCAATAACTAAAGGTTTTACAATATTAGGGAGTAGGGGAGACAAATATTGAAAAAGGGTGTGATGATACCGATTATGCTCTTTCATAAATGTAAAGGTGGTGTACAATAATGGATTTATTATTATAGCATTCATAGATGCCGTCGTGAAATGGGCTTGAGAGCGTTGAGAAATGTTTTTTTTAAAACAGATGTGTGAATTAGCAACGCAAATATATTCCGTGAATAAATACTCAATTATGCGTGCGTTCCTATTGGGCAATACGAAAACTGAAACAGCTTATAAAGCGCTAAATTGTTTCAGTATTTGCTTCAAACATGTTGCACCACTGGAATTAGGTGTTGGTTTACAGGTAATAATAAAAGTACAGGCTTTGTTAGTATGCTGTATTTTACAATGGAAAGCGTTTTTAAGAATTGGAATTATAAAGAGATGGGCGCAGTAAAACATCTTTTAGAAATTTTCCCGTATAGGAAGCTGGATCCTTAATGATATCTTCAGGGCGTCCAATTGCAACAATTTCGCCACCGCGATCTCCACCTTCTGGTCCTAAATCAATAATCCAGTCAGCTGTCTTTATAACATCAAGGTTATGTTCAATGACTATAACTGTGTTGCCTTGCTCGACTAGTTCATGCAGCACTTCAAGAAGTTTGGAGATATCATGAAAATGTAAACCTGTTGTCGGTTCATCCAAAATATAGAGTGTACGTCCCGTTGTTTTCCGTGAAAGTTCTTTTGCAAGTTTTATACGTTGTGCTTCCCCACCAGAAAGTGTGGTTGCTTGTTGTCCTACTTTTATGTAACCCAATCCTACTTTAATGAGAGTTTCCATTTTATTATGAATAGCGGGAATAGCTTGGAAAAATTCCTTTGCCTTTTCAATTGTCATATCCAAAATATCGGCTATAGACTGTCCTTTGAATTTTATTTCTAGTGTTTCTCGATTATAGCGTTTTCCTTTACAGACATCGCAAGTAACATAGACATCAGGTAAAAAGTGCATTTCAATTTTTATGACTCCATCACCTTGACATGCTTCGCAACGTCCTCCTTTAACATTAAATGAAAAACGCCCAGCTTTGTAACCACGGGCTTTTGATTCTGGAAGATCGGCAAACCACTCACGAATCGGTGTAAACGCGCCTGTATAGGTTGCGGGATTAGAGCGTGGGGTGCGTCCAATGGGGGACTGATTGATATCAATAACTTTATCAAGAAATTCTAATCCTTCAATTTTGTCATAGCTGGCAGGGTTATGATGACTGCCCATGATATGATGTGATGCTGCTTTGAAAAGCGTTTCAATAAGAAATGTTGATTTTCCTCCTCCAGAAACACCTGTTACGCATGTGAAGGTTCCAAGAGGGATGTTTGCATTGATATTTTTGAGGTTATTTCCTTTGGCGCCGATGACTTTAAGTGTTTTCATTTTTGATATTTTGCGTCGTTCGGCAGGTATTTTAACAGCCATTTTTCCTGAAAGGTATTGGCCTGTGAGAGAGGCTGAATTTTCTATAATTTCCTGTGGTGTTCCTTGCGCTATGATTTCTCCACCATGAACGCCCGCGGCAGGGCCCATATCGACAACATGATCTGCTGTGAGAATAGCATCTTCATCATGTTCAACGACAATAACTGTATTGCCAAGATTGCGCAAATGGCGCAGCATGTCCAAAAGGCGTTCATTATCGCGTTGGTGTAAACCGATAGATGGTTCATCTAAAATATAAAGAACGCCTGTAAGACCAGAACCAATTTGGGATGCTAACCGGATGCGTTGGCTTTCTCCACCTGAAAGCGTTCCTGAATTTCGAGACAAGGTAAGATATCCCAATCCTACATGATTTAAAAAAGCTAAGCGTTCGCGAATTTCTTTTAAAATACGTATGGCGATATTACGTTGTTTTTCTGTGAGATATTGATGAAGATTGGCAAACCAATTATCTGCATTTAGAATAGAAAGATCTGATATTTGCCCTATATGCATTCCGTGAATTTTTACAGCAAGTGCCTCTGGTTTTAAACGATAACCGTGACAAGCTGGGCAAGGCGAAGAAGACATATAACGTTCGATTTCTTCTCGAGACCAAGCTGAATCGGTTTCTTTCCAGCGTCTCTCCATATTGGGGATGATTCCTTCAAAAGGTTGGGTCGTTTTATGCAAACCAGAATTATTTTTATAGATAAAAGAAATTTCATCTCTTTTTGTACCGTAGAGAATAGCATGTTGTGCTTCATTAGAGAGTTCACACCATTGATCTGTGAGTTTGAAACCGTAAGCATTTCCTAATACTTCTAAGGTTTGGCTATAATAAAGTGAATCCGATTTAGCCCAAGGAGCAATGGCTCCATTCTTTAGGGTAAGATTTTTATTTGGCACAATTTTCAGTGGATCCATTGCCTTTTTGATACCCAATCCATCGCAGAGAGGACAGGCCCCAAAAGGATTATTGAACGAAAAAAGGCGTGGTTCAATTTCAGGAATAGAAAAACCAGATATAGGGCAGGAAAACTTTTCTGAAAAAATGAGTCGTTTGTGTGTATCATTTTTTGATTTATAAGCAGATTCCTTTGTCGTGTCTTTTTGTGTCAAAGGTTGGTCTGCCATTTCAGCTATGGCAAGTCCATTTGCTAGTTGTAAACAGGTTTCTATACTATCAGCCAAGCGAGAGGTGATATCCTTTTGTAAAACAATGCGGTCTACCACGACATCTATGTCATGTTTATACTTTTTATCAAGAGGTGGAATGTCAGAGATTTCATAAAATTCGCCATCAACTTTAGCTCGTTGAAATCCTCTTTTTAAAAGTTCTATTAGCTCTTTTTTATATTCTCCCTTTCGTCCTCGCACTAAGGGTGCCATAATAAAAATTCGTGTTCCTTCTGGTAGGGACATAATTTGATCCACCATTTGGCTTACTGTCTGGCTTTCAATAGGAAGTCCTGTCGCAGGAGAATGAGGAATACCAATACGTGCAAAGAGAAGACGCATGTAATCGTGGATTTCAGTAACGGTACCTACCGTTGAACGAGGATTGCGACTGGTTGTTTTTTGTTCAATCGAGATAGCTGGAGAGAGGCCGTCTATGCGGTCGACATCAGGTTTTTGCATGACTTCCAAAAATTGGCGTGCATAGGCTGAAAGGCTTTCGACATAGCGGCGTTGTCCTTCAGCGTAAATTGTATCAAAAGCTAAGGATGATTTCCCTGATCCAGAAAGTCCTGTTATAACAATGAGTTTGTCACGAGGCAGATCGAGATCAATATTTTTAAGGTTATGCTCACGTGCACCACGAATGGAGATATATTTTTGATAAGTCATATTTTACCCTTGGCATATGTGACAAAAACTGAGCACCTAAAATGGAATAAAACTGTTTTTTTAGAATTACAATGTGTTTAACTGCTTTTATGCCAAAAGAAGGTACAAGTTTTGTGAAAAGAAAAATACAAATAAGCAGCTTTTTATTCTCTCGTAGTGGAATAAACTATGCGTTTTTATCATCTTTTGTTATAATTACACGGATACAATCATTGGAAAGGATAGCAATATCCATATTGAAGGTCAATTGCAGACATGTAAATTGAAGGTCAAAATGGTTATAACTGTTATAAAACAGAGTATTTTACGAATTAAATTTTGGAGTTTATGCGATGGCTGGTAGCCTTAATAAAGTTATTTTGATTGGTAATCTTGGTGCGGATCCTGAAATCCGCCGTTTGAATTCTGGTGATCAAGTGGCAAATTTGCGTATTGCTACTTCAGAAAGTTGGCGTGATCGGAATACAAATGAGCGAAAAGAACGTACTGAGTGGCATAATATTGTTATTTTTAATGAAAATCTTGTCAAAGTTGCAGAGCAATATTTAAAAAAAGGCAGCAAAATTTATATTGAGGGGCAGTTACAGACACGAAAATGGCAAGATCAAAATGGAAATGACCGTTATACAACAGAGGTTGTTTTGCAAAAGTACCGTGGCGAATTACAAATGCTTGATGGCCGGGGAGCAGCGGGCGGGGAGCAAGGAGCGAGTCAAGGGGGGAGTTATAGTGGTAGCTTTGCCGATAGTAACTCAAATCAGAGAAATACTTTTAGTCAAAATAATAATCAATTGGGAGAAAGTTTTTCACACAAATTAGATGATGACGTACCTTTTTAAGAGTCTTTAATTGCAGTAGTTGCAGTTTTTTGAAGTTTAGCGAAGTGGAGATTGTTGATCATTATTGATAATTTTTAACACAAATTAATAACATCTTGAAAAATATTGTTAAATTTCTTTTTTATAATGGGGGAAGAAATTAGCATTTTGGTATTTTTTTCGATATAAATAAAATAAAATGATTCTTTTTTGAAAGTTTTGAAATTGTGACCGATCTTACTCCACAACCAGAACGTGATGTGCTAACCGGTATTGAACCAATCAGTATTATTGATGAAATGCAACGCTCCTATCTCGATTATGCGATGAGCGTGATTGTTTCACGTGCACTCCCCGATGTTCGTGATGGTCTTAAGCCTGTTCATCGACGTATCCTTTATGCTATGAATGAGATGGGGCTTGCTTTCAATAAGTCGTATCGTAAATCTGCTGGTGTTGTTGGTGAGGTTATGGGGAAATTCCATCCCCATGGTGATGCTTCAATTTATGATGCTTTAGTGCGTATGGCGCAGGACTTTTCTTTAAGAAATCCATTGATTGATGGTCAGGGAAATTTTGGTTCCGTTGATGGTGACCCACCCGCGGCCATGCGCTATACTGAGTGTCGTTTACAAAAAGTTTCAGAAGAACTTTTAGCTGATATAGATAAAGATACTGTTGATTTTCAGGATAATTACGATGGGCGTGAGCGTGAACCGGTTGTCTTACCAGCGCGTTTTCCCAATCTTTTAGTTAATGGGTCAGGGGGGATTGCTGTGGGAATGGCAACCAATATTCCTCCCCATAATCTTGGTGAAGTTGTTGATGGTTGTATCGCTTTGATTGATAATCCCAATATTACACTCGATAAAATAATTGAAATTATTCCTGGGCCGGATTTTCCTACAGGGGGCATTATCCTTGGCCATTCTGGTGTCCGTGCAGCTTATGAAACAGGGCGTGGCTCAATCATTATGCGTGCTAAAGTTGATATCGAAGAAATTCGCAGTGGTCGACAAGCAATTATTGTGAGTGAGATCCCTTATCAAGTTAATAAGGCAACGATGATTGAGAAAATGGCCGAATTGGTGCGCGATAAACGCATTGAGGGAATCTCTGATTTGCGTGACGAATCTGATCGTGATGGATATCGGGTCGTTATTGAGCTGAAGAAAGATGTTGTTGCGGAAGTTGTTTTAAACCAATTATATCGGTATACGCCGCTACAAACATCTTTTGGTTGTAATATGGTTGCTTTGAATGGAGGAAAACCCGAACAGATGACGTTGCTTGATATGCTTCGTGCATTTGTTTCTTTTAGGGAAGAAGTTGTCAGTCGGCGGACAAAATATCTTTTGCGTAAAGCACGTGAGCGAGCACATATTTTAGTTGGTCTTGCCCTTGCGGTTGCCAATATTGATGAAATTATAGCGCTTATTCGCAAGGCTCCTGATCCGCAGACAGCACGTGCACAGTTAATGGAGCGACGCTGGCCAGCGATAGATATCGCACCTTTGATTAAACTTATTGATGATCCTCGTCATATTATTCATGAGGATGGTACTTATAATCTCTCTGAAGAACAGGCGCGTGCTATTTTAGAATTGCGTTTGCAACGATTGACAGCCCTTGGGCGTGATGAAATCGCTGATGAGTTGAATAAAATTGGTGTGGATATTGCTGACTATCTTGATATCTTGGCATCACGCGTACGCATTATGTGTATTGTTAAGGATGAGTTGAGTGCTCTTCGTGAGGAATTTGCAACGCCGCGACGTACCGTATTTGGTTTTGGTAGCGCTGAGATGGAGAGTGAAGATCTAATCGCGCCAGAGGATATGGTGGTAACGGTGAGCCATAGTGGCTATATTAAACGTGTGCCTCTTAATACCTATCGTGCACAGCGACGTGGTGGTAAGGGGCGTTCTGGTATGTCCACAAAGGATGAGGATTTTGTAACGCGATTGTTTGTTGCCAATACGCATACTCCGGTTCTTTTCTTTTCATCACGTGGGATTGTTTATAAGGAAAAAGTTTGGCGACTGCCGCTGGGAACACCCCAATCGCGTGGGCGGGCTTTGATCAATATGCTTCCCTTACAACAAGGTGAGCGTATTACGACGATTATGCCTTTGCCTGAAGATGAAGCGAGCTGGAGTGCATTGGATGTTATGTTTGCGACAACCCGTGGAACTGTGCGTCGTAATAAATTATCAGATTTCGTTCAGGTTAATCGTAATGGTAAAATTGCAATGAAACTTGATGAAGAAGATGAAATTCTTTCTGTTGAAACCTGTACAGAACATGATGATGTTGTTCTAACAACAGCCAATGGACAATGTATCCGTTTTCCAGTTGTTGATGTTCGTGTCTTTGCTGGGCGTAATTCTGTGGGAGTTCGTGGTATCAATTTAGCTAAAGGCGATAAAGTCATTTCGATGACAATTTTAGAGCATGTCGAGGCGACGTCCATTGAGCGTTCTGCTTATATTAAACGCGTAATGAATGAACGGCGTGCTTCTGGTGCAGATGCTGATGTTGAAGATATTGTAACTCTTGATGAGGAAGATGGGGGTGCTGAAACAGAGTTAACAGATGAACGTTATGCAGAACTTCATGTACGTGAACAAATGCTTTTGACGGTGAGTGAGTTTGGTTATGGTAAACGCTCTTCGTCCTATGAATTCCGGATTTCGGGACGTGGCGGAAAAGGGATTCGTGCAACAGATCCATCTAAAACAGCTGAAATTGGTAAATTAGTAGCCGCTTTTCCGGTGAAGGCGCAAGATCAAATTATGTTGGTATCAGATGGGGGGCAGCTTATTCGTGTCCCTATTGAGGGAATTCGTATTGCTGGGCGTTCTACTAAGGGAGTCACAATTTTTAATACAGCCAAGGGTGAAAGAGTCGTATCGGTTGAACGTATTTCTGAACCTGAAGATGATACGAGTTCATTAGATGATGAAGGTGAGAAGCATTTAGATACAGTTGATATGAGTAAAGAAAAGTAATTTTGAAGAGGGTGGAGTAAAATCATGAAAATTGCTTTTTATGCAGGTTCTTTTGATCCTCTTACAAACGGTCATCTTGATGTTTTGAAAGGGTGTTTTGTGTTAGCTGATAAGGTAGTTGTCGCTATAGGGGTGCAGGCTGACAAAAAAACACTCTTTAGCTTTGAAGAGCGTGTTGATTTCATTACCCAGGTAGGGAAAGACTTGTTTGCTGCAGATTCTAATCGATTGCAGGTTCTTTCATTTAGCAACCTTCTAATTGAGAAGGCGCGTGAAGTTGGTGCTTCATTTCTCATTCGTGGATTGCGTGATGGTACTGATCTTGATTATGAAATGCAAATGGCAGGGATGAATGGCGTTATGGCTCCTGAATTGCAAACTGTTTTTTTGCCGGCAAGCGTTTCTGGGCGTGCGATAACTTCTACATTGGTACGCCAAATTGCCTCTATGGGAGGTGATGTGACACCATTTGTACCGCCCAATATTGCACAAGCTTTAAGCTCGAAATTCAAATTTTTTAGGGGAGAATAATTGTGTCTCGTAGAATTTTTGCTGTTTTGATATGTGTGTTTTGTTTTTTTTCACTGTCCGCTGTCGTCGGTAATTCTAGCCTAGCAAGTGATGCGAGTCTTCTTGTTTTATCTCTCAAGGATGGTGATGTCATTATTCGTCTGCGTTCTGATTTGGCGCCAAAACATGTTGCGCAAATCAAAAGATTAACAGAGGAGGGGGCTTATAATAATGTTGTGTTTCATCGCGTTATTCCTAATTTTATGGCACAAACTGGTGATGTAAAGTTTGGAAAAAAAGGCAGTAGAGATTTTGATCTGAAACGCGTTGGTATGGGTAGCTCAAATTATCCCAATATACCGGCAGAGTTTTCAAAGCAGCCGTTTAAGCGTGGTACTGTTGGGATGGCACGGTCACAAGATCCGGATTCCGCGAATTCTCAATTCTTCATTTGTTTTGATGATGCTGCTTTTTTAAATGGTCAGTATACGGTTGTTGGAGAGGTGATAAAGGGGATGGATGTCGTTGATAAAATAAAAAAAGGTACGACAAGTAATAATGGATCTGTAAAAAATCCTGATGTTATTAATGCTGCTACTTTACAAGTTGAGAAATGAATCAAAGGAGCTTTCTATATGGTTGAGAATAAAAATCCAGAGAATACTTTAATTCTTGAAACAACAAAGGGCAGAGTTGTTATTGAGCTTTTGGCTAATTTAGCGCCTTGTCATGTTGCACGTATTAAAGAACTGGTACGTGAAGGTGCTTATGATAATGTTATTTTCCATCGCGTTATTGATGGTTTTATGGCGCAAACTGGGGATGTGCAATTTGGAAAGAAGGATAGTGAAAAATTCAATTTATCACGTGCGGGTATGGGGGGAGCAGAAAAACCAAATTTAACAGCAGAGTTTTCAAATCTTTCTCATAAGCGTGGTACAGTTTCTATGGCACGTAGTCAGAATCCAAATTCTGCTAATTCTCAGTTTTTTATTTGTTTTGCAGATGCTCCGTGGCTTGATCGTCAATATTCCATATGGGGACAGGTTGTTGAAGGTATGGAAAATGTTGATAAAATTAAACGTGGTGAACCTGTTGCAGATCCAGATGCAATTACCAAAGCCGTTATTGCTGCAGATGCAAAATAGTATAAATTATACTGATTTCAATTGTAAGTTTCTAAGAAAAAATACTCTTTTCTGATCAATAAAGGCACACGAAACTCTTTTGGAGTATTACGCTTATTCTATTGCAGCATTATGTTTGAAATACATATTAAGACGGATAAGAGCCTTACTAGCTGCTCCAATTTTCCTAGCAAGGTGGGAAAACTAGTATATAGATCATTGGTGTAATCTTTAAAACAAGAAGACAGTTTAATTTTAGAAGAATATAAAGGCGCAGAAGTAAAACAAATGGCTAGTCTTGCCATCTCCTTTTTAATTCAGCTTTACTTTTTTAAAGTATCTAAAGCAATATCGTTTAAATAATGAAGATTATGTAGAGCTTTACGCTTGTATTTTTCTCATTTTTTAATAGAGGAACGCTCCAAACGGAATATACTTATGTTGCACATTTACGTATTTTTTTAAGAAGCATTTCTCAGTACATATCAACATTCACTTCTACGATGACATTCATGGCGTGTATAGTTTTTAAAGCTATAAATAGTATAAATTTATTATGCACCACCATCTTTAAAGCTTGTAAAGGAGGCAAGCGAGTATCATCATACGCTTTTTCAGCCTCTAATGTTACGATAGAGCTTTTGGTATTTGAGAATCTTTACCAAAAGCATTTTTAGTATTTTTATTTACACGTTAATTTCTTTTGTGAAGTATCTCAAGTGCCAAGAGCTATCTCAATATTGTGAGTGGATAAATGGTTATGCTCATTTGCGCTTTTATTAAGCGTGAGGATCGCCGTTCCCAATAGATGAAAAACGTTTATCTGTAAAAGTAAAGAATATTGTAAGCTGTACAATGCGTTCAGAATTTTCTTCTATGCGTACAAAATTACTGCTTATGGAATTATGTGAAGATGAGATTATTGTGATAATAATTTTTCAGTTCTATTAAGGCTTTAGTGCGTCAAGCGTAGGTATTTTGGGGTATGATATTATAAGGATTTTACTATTTTTCTGGAGCTAGATTATCATGTTTATTATGGTGATTTCTTAACAAAAAATGTTCTTTTATCTCTTTTAATTTTTTATGCTGGTTACAATATTGAGCAAATCAAAAATTAATTCATAAAGCTTATAACAGTGCTCTTAAGGGGATATCTTTTTTCTTTCTATAGAGATATGCATTGATGGAATCAAAAAGACAAGAGTTATGATAAAGACATTTCATTATAGAAAAATTGCTCAAGATGGGTATGCACGTCGAGGCGAAATTATAACGGGGCGAGGATGTGTTCGTACACCCGCATTCATGCCTGTTGGGACGGCAGGAACCGTTAAGGCTATGTATATGGATCAAATACGTGATCTTGGTGCAGATATCATTTTGGGGAATACTTATCATTTAATGTTACGTCCAGGAGCTGAACGTGTTGCGCGTTTGGGAGGATTACATGAATTTTCACGCTGGAGCGGGCCTATTTTAACCGATTCTGGTGGCTTTCAGGTTATGTCATTGGCGGGAATCCGTAAAATTACTGAACAAGGTGTGATTTTTCGCTCTTACATTAATGGAGCTTACTATGAAATGAGTCCAGAGCGTTCTATCGAAATTCAAGAACTTCTTGGTGCGGATATCCAGATGCAGTTGGATCAATGTGTTGCATTACCTGCAACTGAAAAAGAAATGGAAGAAGCTATGGAACTTTCATTGCGGTGGGCGCAGCGTTGTAAAACAGCTTTTGGAGATCAGCCAGATAAAGCATTGTTTGGGATTGTTCAAGGTGGTGATAATATGAAATTGCGTGAACGTTCTGCTCAAGCATTAAAAGAAATGGATTTAAAAGGTTACGCTATTGGAGGGGTTGCTGTTGGTGAGCCGCAGAGTGTTATGAAAGCAGTATTGGATACTACTTGTCCGATTTTACCAGAGGATAAACCACGCTATCTTATGGGAGTAGGGACACCTGATGATATTTTACAAAGTGTTGCTCGTGGTATTGATATGTTTGATTGTGTTATGCCGACGCGTGCAGGACGTCATGGTTTAGCTTTTACCCGCTTTGGTAGAATTAATTTGCGTAATGCGCGTTATGCAGAAGATCCACATCCTCTTGATCCACAGTCACTTTGTCCAGCAGCACATGATTATAGTTGTGCTTATTTGCATCATTTGATCAAATCTGGTGAATCTCTTGGGGGTATGTTGTTGACTTGGAATAATCTTTTTTATTATCAACAATTGATGCAGGGAATTCGTGATGCCATTGAAGAAGGCTGTTATGCTGATTTTTGCGCTGAAACTCGTGCTCTATGGGCACAAGAACGCTAAAATATTAATTGTAATATAGCGCTTCATTTTTTTATTGAATTTATTCTTGCACTTACAAATTTATCTGAAAATATGAAATTAGAAACACCTTCCAAAATTATAAAATTGTACTATCCTAAGATATATAAGATATAACAGTGCGTTTTTATAGGGCATATATTCTTTTTCTAATTACTATATAAAACAGAAACTGTTACTCCGGTACGCGCTACCTGATCCGGAGGAAAACAGTTTATTTCTGTTTCTGATGACTGTTTAAAGCAACAATGTTAATGAGGCGTTAGCGAACTCTTAAAGAAGGATGAAAATTGTATTTTTATGCGCTACTTTATGTTTTTTATTACTAATGGTAAAGAATGGGTTATATACTATCGCATAGATAAATTTTTAGAAAATTAAAAGAAAAATAAAATAATATTACAACATTTAAAGTGTTATAATTTTATATTTTAGGTTTATGTCTTAATATAATTCTTATTTACAATAGATTTATGTAATATTATTAATCTATACAATAAAAAACTATAGATTTTATGTCATAAAAAAATTTAATTATTAATCATAATAATTAGCATATTTATAAAATATCGATAAATATATTGAGACCAAGCTTATTATATTTGTTTTTTGCTTTGTTTATAGAATTTATCTGAAAATAATCATAATATATTTACGTGAATATTTTAATTTACAGATATGAGTTAGATATCTGATGCGATTTCTCTGTTAGATGAGGGAGGGATAAAGATGCCTAAAGAGGATATTTAATAAATCTAGAAACCAAGCATGAGATTTTTTTAAAGGACTCTGTAATAGTTTATAAGAATGCTGTAAAGTTGAAATTATAGCTTACCGATTTGGAGGATCTGCATTCAGGTAAGAAAAATAAAGCAACAATGATTTTGGAAGAAGTTTAATTTTTGTATCAAGATAATGATGGGATATTTTTCACTTGTTTGAAATGCATTATTCGACAAATTTTAGAATTATTTATAGGGTATAGTATATCGTTGCAAAATAAAGGTTTCACTGTAAAATTGGAACTGCTGAAAAGAGGAAACAAAGTTTATTATCTGGCAGATCTGATAAAAATAGGTAAATACATCTATAACCTTGAGGTTTTCAAAGATTTTCCGTTAAAGAATCTTACTTAAAATTTCATAAAATGCTTTATATGTTAAAATATTTCTAAAACTTTATTGAGGACTATTGGGCATGCGTATAACAATTTTTTGAATTTTTGTTTGTGTGTATTACAGATATCTACAGTTAAAACTCCTATCCAGAAGTGGTGATATGAAGGATTTTTATAAACAAAAAGTTCTTGCATTGGGAATTGATTCGAGAATACGGCGTTTAATAATTTTAGCTCTTGCAGTGGGGAGTTTTGCTATTGGTACTGCAGAGTTTGTTGCAATGGGGCTACTGCCAGAGATGGCACGAAGTTCATATGTTGATATTCCTACCGCTGGTCAATATATTTCTGCTTATGCATTAGGAGTTGTGATTGGAGCACCTCTTTTAGCTGTGGCAACAGCTCAGGTATCACGCAAAACTGTTTTGATAGGATTGATGCTTTTTTATGCTTTAGCAAATATTGCTAGTGCCTTTGTTTCTGATTTTCGCATATTAGTAGTATTACGCTTTCTCAGTGGACTTCCCCATGGACTCTATTTTGGGCTTGCGGCTATGGTTGCCTCTTCAATGGTAGAAATGAAAGAACGTTCTAAAGCTGTTGGATATGTTATGCTTGGCTTAACAATTGCAACCGTTTTGGGAGCACCCAGTGCTACTTGGATTGGTCAACTTATTGGTTGGCAGATTGCTTTTGTCCTTGTGGGTATGATTGCTTTATTTTGTTGTTTTCTTATTTGGAATTTTTTACCTTGTGATTCAAGTTTTCCAAAAACGAATCCTTTGCACGAAATGCGTGCATTAAAGCAAAAGCAGGTGTGGCTTCTTTTGTTGATGGTTTCGGTGGGAGCGTCAGGATTATTTTCTGTTTTCACTTATATCAAGTCAACACTAATGCATATTTCTGGTGTTTCACTTGAATGGGTACCATTTATCATGCCGTTAGTTGGATTGGGAATGGTGGCAGGAAATCTTTTGGGTCCTAAATTAGCTGTTAAAATTGGTATTTCTCCGATGATATTTTTTTCTATGCTTTGGAGCGTATTTGTTTTTTTTCTTTTTTTCTTTTTATCCTATGCTCCGTTAACAGCAGCAATAGGATGCTTTTTTGTTGGGACTTCTTTTGCTGCTATGCCTTCTATACAAACAAAAATTATGGATGTTGCAGTACAGGGACAGATTTTGGCAGGAGCATTAATGCAGTCTGCTTTTAATATTGCCAACGCTTTTGGTGCAGAATCTGGAGCATTAGTTTTAAAATTGGGCTATAGTTATGAATATACGGCTGTTTTAGGAAGTGTTCTAACTTTGTGTGGATTAATGGTTTTTTGCGTCTCATGGTATATGGAGAAGTATGCTTAATATTTTTCATTTTTTTAATGAAGAAGATATTTTTATGTTTATTTAATTATTGGAATGTCCTGTTGGATTTTTTAATATGCAGTAAGAAATGCGCAGCGATAATGGAATAGCAAAACAAAATAAAAAACCAATGAGCACTATAAAAAGAGTTTTTGCTGCTAAGATCATTCCTATTGTTCCTCCAGGATTAAAGAGTCCAGCAAGATTGGTGATAACTCCGGTTAGAGTTGCACTCAATGCAGCTGAAAATAGTTGTACGGAGGTAAGGGATTCACTGGCACGTAGAGCATCTTCATCATTTGTACATTGTAAAATCCGTGTGAGCAAATGTGGCCATGCTATGCCCGCGCTGATTCCAATAGAAAATAGTGCTAAGCAAATAATAAAAATACATTCAAGTGTGGAAACTTCTGTTGGGATGAGCCATAAAAGAATCGCTATGCCTAACAGTTTTAATAGGGGCGAGTATATAATGATGTTGCGAATTTTTTTTGTGGAGACAGCAGCACTTGAGAGGGCTCCACACGTCCACCCTAGGCTCATAAGTGCTGCTATATAACCGGCAATAAGTGGAGCTTGTCCATGAAGTTCTTGAAGAAAAAGTGGTAAATAAAGTTCTATACTATACACGACTGTTGTCATAACGAGTATTAATGCGTAGACAGGAAAAATTTCAGAAGAGAAAGAAAAGGATTTGCGTGGCAACATAGGATGAAAGCTAGATGATTCGATTTTTGCTAGAACAAAGAGGAGACTAAGTCCGATAACTAATCCGCAAATTTTTGCCATTGTTGTGTCCATAGCTCCTCCAACAGAAATGATAAGAATCAATAAGGTGAGTATGAGAAGCTGGAGAAGAGGGAGGGGGGATGTTGGAACATAGTTTTCATTCTTTTTAGGTAAAATTTTAAAGGCTATGAGTGAGAAGAATATAGCTAACGCGCCAATGATCCAAAAGGATGCTCTCCATAGATCATAATATACAGAAATTCCTCCGATCGCTGGTCCTAGCAAGGTTGATATTCCCCACATTCCGGAGATAACACTTAATGCGTGTGACCATAAAGAAGGGCTAAAAACAATACGTACCATGGAATAGGATAGAGACAACAGAGAACCACTTCCCAATCCTTGAATAAAGCGTCCTATTAAAAATAATGGCATAGATGAAGAAATGCTGCACAGGAAAGTGCCTAGGGTAAAGATAAGTCCAGAGATCACATAAGCGTTGCGAGGACCTAATTTCCCTAATATTTTTGTTGAAAGTGAAGTACCAAGGAGTGAAGCTGTAATAAAGACAGTTGCCACCCAAGAATAATATATCTCATTGCCAATATGCTTCATAAGGGAGGGTAAAATAGTAATAACAATATAAACGTTGGTGGCGTGTAACACAACACCACCTGTAAACGTTAAAAAGCAAAGACCATTTTTACCCAATAAAAGCGCAGACCAGCTTTGTTTTTTCACTTTTTTTTGCTATTTAATAAAAATTTATTCTCTTTTTACTTATAAGGGACTTCTTTGAATTTGCCAAGAGAAATTCAAAGCTCTATTTAGAGCTTTGAGTTTTAATTTAAGTAATAACTTAATTGCCCATTGCTTTTTTGAGATTCTCATCAATTTTATCGAGGAAGCCTGTTGTAGAAAGCCATTTTTGTTTAGGCCCAATCAAAAGTGCGAGATCTTTAGTCATAAAACCTTCTTCGACGGTTTTGATACAAACTTCTTCCAATGTCGTGGAAAAGTTTTTTAATTTTTTATTATTATCTAGTTTAGCACGGTGTGCCAGTCCACGCGTCCATGCGAAAATAGATGCAATAGAATTTGTTGATGTTTCTTCATTTTTTTGATGCTGACGATAATGGCGTGTTACGGTGCCGTGTGCTGCCTCTGCTTCAACAATTTTACCGTCAGGTGTCATGAGAACAGAAGTCATGAGACCAAGAGAACCGAAGCCTTGGGCAACAATATCAGATTGAACATCACCATCATAGTTTTTACATGCCCATACGTATCCACCTGACCACTTTAATGCAGAAGCAACCATATCATCAATAAGACGGTGTTCGTAATATAATTTACGGTTTTCAAATTCAGTTTTAAATTCCGTATCGAATATTTCTTGAAAGATATCTTTAAAACGACCATCGTAAGTTTTTAGAATGGTATTTTTTGTTGAAAGATAAACTGGAACATTCCGTTGTAGTCCATAATTAAAGGATGCGCGGGCAAAATCACGAATTGACTCATCAAGGTTATACATAGCCATAGCAACCCCTGCGCTTGGGGCATCAAAAACATCATGTTCAATAACTTGATTGTCATCACCTACAAATTTAATACTTAATTTCCCTTTTCTTGGAAATTTAAAATCTGTTGCCTTGTATTGATCACCAAAAGCGTGACGTCCGATAATAATTGGCTTTGTCCAGTTAGGAACAAGGCGAGGGACGTTTTTACAGATAATGGGTTCGCGAAAAATGACTCCTCCTAAAATATTGCGGATTGTGCCATTAGGCGATTTCCACATTTTTTTTAGGTTAAATTCTTTAACGCGTGCCTCATCAGGTGTGATAGTTGCACATTTTATGCCAACTCCATATTTTTTGATAGCATTGGCAGAATCGATAGTTACCTGATCATTGGTTGCATCACGATTTTCGACGGAAAGATCATAATATTTGAGATCAATGTCGAGATAGGGATGAATTAATTTATCTTTGATATATTTCCAGATTATACGGGTCATCTCATCCCCATCAAGTTCAACAACGGGGTTTTCCACTTTGATCTTTACCATTAGAAGTCCTTTTTCTTTTAAGCGATATTACTTTATAGTACTTTCAAGTTTATAATGAAAAGTAAAAACAAGGGAAAAAAGCATTCAAATATGAGCTTTTAGAATTTATTATCAATAGAGTGTAAAATTTTGTTGGGAGGTTTAATTTTTGAAAAGAAGTGATGTGTTTGCAAATTTATAATTATTCTATGATTGATGAAGAATCTGTTTAATAGATAAGGTAGTTAGATCACTGGGCAACAGGGATCATGCGTTCTTATTATCAGAGATTCCATTTAATAAGTTGATCGTATTCTAAATTACATTTTCTTGATTTGTTGTGTTAGGTGAATAAGAATCTATTTTTATATCGCCATTTCAATACTAAGATTACGGTCTATTTGTCCATAGAAAAGTTTAATGTGATACAAAGGCACTGTAATTAGAAATGCTTCATATAAAATGCGTTTGGGGTAAATTTCAGTTTTGAAGGTTGGAAGAAATGTATAGGTGATGTAGTTGATTTTAATTTAAAAATGAACAGTGTACGCAAGAATATGGCTTATAAATTTACCGTATCGCGAGCTAGAACCCTCTAATTTTTATATTTTATCGATTTTTATTGTTATTAACTGTACGCAGTAAAGCACTATCCTCGAAATGCAACAAAGAAATTAACCACCTAATAATTCTTGTATCCTTTTTACGAAGAGATTCCTTTTAAAATCTTATTCCCTCATTTTTATTTATGCATCCCTCATTTTTAAAAACACAAATAAAATGAATATATTACACATAGAAAAAAGGCTAATGGTACGCCCAAGGGGAATCGAACCCCTGTTTCCGCCGTGAAAGGGCGATGTCCTAACCGCTAGACGATGGGCGCAAACCAATGATGAGGCTTATAGAGAGGATTGTTTTACTTCGCAAGCCCTCTATGTCGTTTTTTTTGAAAAAAGTGTGTTTTATTGAATAATTTTTGAGCGATTCCTGTTTGGATTGTTTCTTTTCAGTTTGAGTAGTAGGCAAAAATGATCAAAAAAGCATTTTACATTTTAAATGTATTTATTTTTTGCATATTTTATCGTTTGTTATCTTTGCTTGCACATGAGAATATTATTTAACTTTCTTGAAGAGCCTTTATAAAGAAGATTTCTCATTTGAGCTTATCATAAAGCAAAAACTGTATAATTTATGAAGTAGAAAGAAAATATTTATTATAAAATTAACATATAATACATATATTCTTTCATTTTAACAAAACATAAAAATATATCTGTATGATAAAAAGAAAATATTAAAGTAATTTTTATATAATATATTAAAAAAATTTTCTTATCTTTAATTTTACATGTCTGTAAACAATTTAAAATTAAAAAAACCTTCATTTTTTCTCGCACATATTGAGAAGGTTCTTTATCTGAAAATGAATTAGCGTGGGTAAAGGGCAGATTGAGGTTTTTGTCATTTCAATTTGCTAGTTTTTTGAAGGGGTGGCAATAAGTTGAGGTAAAATATTCGAATTTTGCAAATTTATTGTCCATATTTATAATGTTTCAGAATTATGGTGTGCACATATTAAGTCTTGTTTTTTACTTTAAATGTAAGATTCTATTTTGATAGATGGTGCGTTAAGATTTTTTCATTAAAGATTTATAGTTCAAGCTATGGAATGGTAGGAAGGAATGTGGTATTATTTACTGATCTACTTTATTTTATCCATTCTCTTAATTTATCATATGAAAGAATGTTTTTTGTTCAATACTTGTTGATTTAGAAGAGATGTTTTTATTTTTTCTTACCAAGTTTTCAATATTCTTTAACTTGTTATTGATTACTTTTTAGAACTTTTTTATGGCAACTTGTATTTATTATTTTTACAGATTTTCATTCTGAATTAGATCTTTTATAAAGATTCTAAACTCTTTGAAGACAATAAATATTATATTTTCAGGAATGTTGATTGAACAAGCGGGAATAATTCTATTGGAGAAAATGAAGTGAATAGAGTGGGGTATTTCTTTTGTTCTTATGGATGTAAGTATTCTTTGTGTTGAGTAGCAAATCATTTAAACGATTTTTCAGTGAAGATAGGGATCAGTGGTTAATAATGGCAGAAGCTTTAAAAGTTGGTATTGCGGGACTTGGTACGGTTGGTACTTCAGTTGTTCGAGCTCTATGTGAAAAAGCGAATAGTTTAGCTTGTCAATGTGGGCGATTCATCAAAGTTGTTGCTGTTAGTGCGCGCGATAAAAGCCGTAATCGTGGAATTGATCTCAGTGATATAAAATGGTTTGATTCACCTGTGGAGTTGGCTGCTTCTGATGAGATTGATGTTTTTGTAGAGTTAATTGGTGGTAAATTGGATGTGGTGTATACCGCTGTTAAGAGAGCGCTTGAGGCAGGACATCATGTTGTAACAGCCAATAAAGCTCTTCTTGCTCGACATGGAGTAGAGCTGGCTATAATTGCAGAAAAAAAAGGTGTTTTTCTTCATTTTGAAGCAGCTGTTGCAGGGGGAATTCCTGTCATCAAAGCGATGAGAGAATCACTTGCCAGTAATTACATATCGCGAATTTATGGTATTCTCAATGGAACCTGTAATTATATATTAACACGCATGTTTACGGAAGGTCTTTCATTTAAAGATTGTTTAGCAGATGCGCAGAGACTGGGGTATGCTGAAGCAGATCCAACTTTTGATATTGAGGGAAATGATACTGCTCATAAATTAGCTTTGTTGACAAGCTTGGCATTTGGAACAGCTGTTTCGTTAGATGATGTTTATGTTGAAGGAATTCGTAATATTTCGCAAATTGATATTCGTGCAGCTGATGAGTTGGGGTATCGGATTAAGCTTTTAGGGGTTGCATTAAAAACGGATTCTGGAATAGAGCAACGCGTTCATCCAACAATGGTACCAACATCCTCAATGATTGCACAGATAAATGGCGTAACCAATGCTCTTTCTATTCAAAGTGATTTATTAGGTGAATTACTGTTTTCTGGTCCTGGCGCCGGAGGAATGGCAACAGCATCAGCCGTTATTGGTGATTTGGCTGATATAGCAAAAGCGCGTTCTGGTTTTCAGTATGCACCTGTTTTAAGATGTCCAGCATTAGAACTTTCTCCTCATAAAAAAGCACGTATTTCGCATCATGCAGGTGGTTATTTTATTCGTTTAAATGTTCATGATCGTACTGGTGTTTTTGCCGCGGTAGCAAGGCATATGGCTGATAATCACATTTCATTGGAATCGATTGTTCAAAGATCTTTTGTAGAAGATCAAATTGAAAAAACAATTATTTTAATTACGCATGAAACAACAGAGGCGAATGTACGACAGGCACTTGCAGAAATTGAAAAAGATGGACATCTTGTTGCAAAATCTCAATTTATTCGTATTGAACCGATGGTAGAGAATTGATAACTTATCTTGATAATGACAAAAAGGTAAGCTTGAGTTTTTTTATCTTTTGTGGAAAATTTTCATCTTTGCCAAAAACTTTATTCTTAGTATTTAATAAGGATTCATATTTTTTCTGGTATTCATTCGGTAGGATTCTTTCATATGCCCACAACTCAGAAGATTTTAAATGGACTTGATCGTATTTTGACGCTTGAATTGGTACGTGTTACTGAACGTGCTGCTGTTGCTGCTGCACGCTGGCGCGGACGTGGCGATGAAAAAGCTGCGGATCAGGCTGCTGTCGATGCAATGCGACAGGAACTTAATCGATTGCCTATTGATGGTACAGTGGTGATTGGTGAAGGTGAGCGGGATAAAGCGCCTATGCTTTATATTGGAGAAAAAGTAGGTCTTCAAAGTGGATTGGCAATCGATATTGCACTTGATCCACTAGAGGGAACAACACTTTGTGCTAAAAATATTGCCAATTCTTTGGCAGTAGTTGCAATTGCTGAAAAGGGTAATCTCCTTTACGCTCCTGATGTTTATATGGAAAAAATTGCTATTGGTCCTGGTTATCCAAAGGGAGTAGTAGATATAGATGCTTGTCCTACCGATAATATCCATTCTCTTGCGAAGGCTAAAGGAGTGGCTGTTAATCAGATTGTTGTTTGTATTATGGATAGACCTCGTCATGAAAAATTGGTTAATGAAGTACGAGCGACAGGGGCATCGATTCGCTTGATTGGGGATGGAGATGTTGCTGCTGTTATTGATACAACTGATCCAGAAGAAACAGGTATTGATATCTATATGGGGATTGGTGGAGCACCTGAAGGTGTTTTAGCTTCTGCTGCTTTGTGCTGCATTGGAGGACAGATGCAAGGTCGTTTGCTGCTTGATACAGAAGAGAAAATTGCTCGTGCAGCTAAAATGGGGATTAGTGATCCCAATAAAGCTTATACAATGGAAGAAATGGCAAAGGGTGATGTTTTGTTTTCAGCAACAGGAGTGACAGATGGCAATATGCTTTCTGGTGTTAAATTTACATCTCGTTACATTCAAACGGAAACTCTCGTAATGCGCTCCCATACAGGTACAGTCCGTAATATTAAAGCACGGCATAGAGATCATTCAAAATTTGATTAACGTTTTCTTTTTTTATCACTGAAAATAGAGGGAGTTTTTTTAGGGAATACGCTTCCATGAATCTACTTTCATGGAAGCGTTTATAGATATGAGAATACCTTATTATGAGAGTTGAACAGAATGCACCCAGCCATGGGTGTCTTCTTTATTGCCTTTTTGAAGATCAACGAGCTGTGTGCGAAGTTGTCTTGTAACTTCTCCAACTGTTTCATTTCCGATAATAAATTCACCATCTTTGTATTTGAAACGACCGATTGATGTGATAACAGCGGCTGTACCACAAGCAAAGACTTCCCTAAGGTGACCACTTCTTGCATCTTCCTTGAGCGATTCAAAAGAATAAGGGCGCTCTTCTATTTTTAATCCCATTTGTTGAGCTAACCTTAAGATTGAATCACGGGTTATTCCTGGAAGAATAGTGCCGTTAAGTGGAGGGGTTATAAGTGTATTATCTGCCATAATAAAGCAGACATTCATACCACCAAGTTCTTCAATCCATTTATGTTCAACCATATCAAGGAAGAGTACTTGGTTACAATTATTTTGCGTTGCACACTTTTGTGCCAGTAAGCTTGCTGCATAGTTTCCGCCACATTTTGCAGCGCCTGTGCCCCCTGGACCAGCACGGCTATAATCTGTTTCAATCCAGACGCTGACAGATTTTTCTTCTCCTTTGAAATATGATTCAACAGGTGAAGCGATGATGCAGAAAATATATTCTTCAGAAGGGCGAACTCCCAAAAAATTTTCATTACCAAACATAAATGGACGTATGTAGAGACTCGCATTAGGATGATCAGAAACCCATTTTTGATCAATTTTTACTAATTGATGAACGGCATCCAGAAAAATATCTTTTGGCAATTCTGGCATAGCTAAACGTTGTGCTGATTCTATAAAGCGTTGTGCATTGGCATCAGGACGGAAGAGCAAGATGCGCCCATCTTTTGCACGATATGCTTTTAAACCCTCAAAAATTTCCTGTCCGTAATGTAAAACGGTACTTGCAGGGTTAATTTCTAAAGCTTTATATTGAGAAATGATGGCATTATGCCAGCCTTTGTCTTCAGTCCATTGAATAGTACACATGTGGTCTGTAAAAAATTGACCAAAACCGGGACTTTTTAAAATTTCTTCACATCTTTCTTCTGACAGAGGAGATGGGTGTTTTTCTATTTTAAAGGGAAGCGATGATATGGGAGATTTCATAAAAAACCTTTTGAGTATGTTTCATTTTTATTAATAAAAATAATGAGATATTTTAATCACAACTCTATTATTAACAAAACCTTTGTGTCAATGTTTTATTATAGAACACAAAGAGGCTTATTATAGAATTCAAAGGTTATGGTAGATGTTTTAATTCTATTCTCGCTTCTTTTTCTCAACTTTATAAAGTACGCTGGAACTTTTTTCTATAATTATCGTTTTCTCAAAATAAGTATCTGAATAATTTTATATATGCATATTTTCTAGAAATTTAAAGGTAAGGGAATTGAGAAAAGGAATCCACTATGATTGATAAAAATTATCACACATACGAAAAACGTATGGCTGCAGAAAGAAGAGATCGTGAACAACGTGTTTCAATTGCTAAGGGTATTTTTGCTATTCTTCTTGCGGTCGTTATTATCTGGTTTATTTTTGGTTTTTTAGGATCTTTTTTTGCAAAATCTCCTGAACATAGTTCGCGTTATAATACTCCAGAAACAAGCCAAAGCGTAACAACACCTAAAAAAGATTTAAATTCGCTCCCTTCTGTACCTTATACTTATAAGGGTACGTAGTGATTTTTTTATAAATCTAATCTTTTAGATAGGGTGAAAATCGACGTAGATTAAAGAATAAAGTCAGCACAAAAACATAAAAAAGATTGGATGATTTTAAGCTCTGAAGTTTTTGATAAGTAATTAAATGGTATGGAAGTAAATAATGCAACGGTTTTAATAACTGTTGCATTATTGGTTTAGCGTGTGATGAAGCAACTTCCTCCAGAATTCTTTATATCTTCACAAAGATTTATGGCTTCATTACGGTTTTGCGTTTGAATCCGAACACGGTAATAAGTACCTTTTCCTGGTATAAAAGCAGGTTGAATATTTAAAGAACGGGCACCGATAAGGAATCCAAATTTAGATTTCATATTTTTTAAAGAACTTCTAGCTAGCTCATGCGTTGGTTGAGATGCAAGTTGTACGTAATAACTATCTGAATTTTGCGCTGCGACTCTGTTTGGTGATGTGAGGCGAGACGCGGCGAGTGTTTCAACTTCTGTATTTCTTTCTGCATGAGAAGGAATAGGGATAAATTTTTCTTCAATATTTGAGCTAGAAGTATTTTCTGCGATTATTTTATCAATATTATTTTTGAGATCATGGTCTATTTCTGGATTGTTTATATCAGAATCATGCGACGAAACAAAGGACGAATCTTGAAGTTCATTAGGAGTTTGATCAATGCTTTCTTCAGATTGAGCAGCAGTTTTACTCTTTGTTTGATGCACGGGAGCTAGTGTAACTGTACCATCTTGATTTACAATAACAGTTTGTACTTCTTGCGTGGGAATAGTATGATTTATGGCTTCTGTAATGGCATCTTCAACATCAGATTCATTTAAAGAAGAAAATGAAACGTTTGAAGATTCTTCAGGATTTAATTCTTTTAAATTTTTAGGTTGTTCAGAGTTATCAATAAGAAATTGTTGTGTATTTTCTTGTTTCTCATTTTGTTCAATTGTTTGTTTATAAATATCTAAATTATGTGCAACATCACTTTTTGTTTCAGTTGTTTCTGATTTGAATTTAAAAGGCGTATTATCAGCGTAGATAATGACCGTTTCTTCATTTTTTTGCGATGGCATAAAAAAGTGAGAATAACCAGCAAACCCAATTCCTATTAAAATAAGTATAAAAATACCTTTAATGAAAGTTTTACCAAAAATAAAACTTTTTAAGGGAGGAGGAGCTGATGGATGCGTGGGAACCTCATCTGAGCTTGTGGATGATGAATTCTTGCTAAAAGAAGGAAAATTATATTCCATATTGGCAGAAGAAAAATAGTCGGAATTTTGTTCTTTAGAGTTTATATAAACACCTTCTTTTGAATTTTGCATAGACTGATGAAAAATTTCACTAAAAACCTCATTTTTCTGTTGTTTTTGAGAAAAATTATCCGTTAGGACATTTCCTATATTGAGTACATCAGCAAATTCTTCTTCTAAACCACCACTAGTTGGCACATCATATTCTGGCGCTTCATACGGGACTTCTGGAACCATAATAGGGCCAGTTTTTTCTACGATTTCCTCTGAAAATTTATAAGTATCAACATTGGGAGGGGGAGTATCTCTGTGCGTGTAGTTATGGGCAAGAAAGCCATCCGTTTGTTTTGTATTCAAAGAGACTGATGAGGAAAGAAACTCATCTGAATTATTTTCATTATGTGAAATTTCTCTATTTGGGTTAGAGACACCTTCGTTGTTATTGATGTATTGGGCTTGAGCCTCATTATGTCTTGGAACTTTTTCGCTATAAGTTTCTTCTTGTGAGGGATTTTCTTCAAAAAAATGGGGATAATTGGTTGTATGATCTTCTTGTGAAGCCCCCTTTAAATAAGATTGTTTATCAACTAGTGGAGAATCCAAAGGTGAGGAGAAGGTACTTTTTGTTTGATTTCTTGCAGTGTTTTGTCTTTGTGACACAAGGTTAGAAGATGAGAAAAATTCGTTTTCCTCTGTAGAAGAGGAGACATCAGGATAATCTTTTTTAATCCAATTTTCTTGATCAGCTGAAATTTTATAGGGATGGTTTATAGGAGTGTCGTAGAGGTTTTGATGGTCATCATAAGTTTGTTGTATATCTGCAGTTTTAGGCTGTTGTGAATTTGTTTGTGAAAAACGATTGGTTTGTTCAAAAGATTCTGGAATCTTTCTCTTATTTTCGTGCTTTTCAGATTTATCAAAAAAGAAATTTTTTGATTCTGATTGTGAAATAAGGTTACTTTTCTCAAGAAAAGGATTAGCACTGGTTGCTGTTGTTTTCTGTTGAGGTGATTGATTTTTTGGGATTGGTAATGGAGAAAGCGCATCTAAAATTTGTTCTTCATCATGACTGCTAGATGAAGAATATTTCTCTTCAGATAAATTATTTTGTTTTGAATGGTTGAAAGAAGCAGCTTGTGCAATATCTGAGGCTGTTGCGTTGCTGGTTGCATGCAAGTCCCATTGTTTTTTTTGATCATCAAACGGTAAGTCATGTGCTAAATTATTTTCAAGTTCCTCTTCTAGAAAGGACAAATCAAAATCATCATCATGGGATGATGTTTCGGGGTGAGATGTTGGTCGATCTGTCTGTAAAGAAGATTGCTCATTTTGGTTTCCGCTTTGTTTGTGCGGATTAAAAATGCGTGTAAGCCTTTCCACAGGATCATGGTGTTCATGATCGTGTGTCGTTTCGTATAGATTCTTGCGATCGTTATCGCTCATAGCTTTTCTCACATGGTGATTTGCATCTACGTGCAATCAATGGTTGATTTTGATTTGTTATATTAAAACTATAAATTTTCCCCCTCTCATGCAAGGATACATGAAAAAGTTTATCAATAGAGTACCTATTGTATGTATTTATAGAACTTTTTCAACGCATTTCTATTGGTGCTTCGACTCCTATGATGGTAAGTCCTGATGATAAAATATTGATAACAGCTTGTATCAACCCCAATCTTGCAAAGGATAACTCTTTATCATCAGGTTGAATAAAGCGTAAATTGAGACTTTCACTCCCTTTATTCCAATGGGTGTGAAAGCTGGAGGCAAGGTCATAAAGATAAAACGCTAATCGATGCGGTTCTTTATGAACTACGGCCTGTTCAATGATACGTGGATATTCAGAAAGTTTGCGTATTAACAATATTTCATGGTCATCTGTTAATCGATGAAGATGGGCGGTTAATGTATCATTTGAAAAGCTTTTAATATGAAGCGCTTCTTGTGCTTGACGAAAGACTGAGTGACAACGTGCACTTGCATATTGTACGTAAAAGATGGGGTTATCTTTTGATTGTTCTGTTACTTTTGCAAAATCAAAATCAAGAGGTGCTTCACACTTACGATATAGCATCATAAAACGCACAGGGTCACGCCCAACCTCTTCGATAACATCCCGTAGAGTGACAAAAGATCCTGCTCTTTTTGACATCCGTACAGGATGACCGTTGCGAAAAAGTTTTACCAATTGACACAAAAAGACGCTTAATTTAGCTTTATCCCCAGAAATTGCTTTTGCCATTGCCTCTAGCCGCTTTACATAGCCAGCATGGTCTGCGCCTAGAATATAAATCATTTCATCAAAATGACGATTAAATTTATCCCGAAAATAAGCAACATCAGCAGCAAAATAAGTGTAAGAACCGTCAGATTTGACTAAAACACGGTCTTGGTCATCACCGACATTTGTTGAACGGAACAAAGTTTGTTCGCTTGGTTCCCAGTCTTCTGTATTTTGTCCCTTGGGAGGGGGAAGTTTTCCTTTGTAGATATAACCCTTTAAAGTGAGGTCGTTGATGGTGTTACGAATGGCGCGTGCATTATCTGCATAAAGCATTCGCTCAGAGAAAAAGATATCATGATAAATATTAAGAGTAGCCAAATCTTTGCGAATCATGGACATCATTGCATGAATTGCACGTTCTTTCACAAGAGATAAGGCTTCATCTTTATTCATCGTGAGGAGTTGGTCACCAAACTCTTGAGCAAGCGATTGACCCAATGGTATCAAGTATTCTCCAGGATAGAGTCCTTCTGGAATTTCATTAATTTCTTGCCCAAGAGCCTCACGATAGCGCAATAGTACAGAGTGGGCGAGGACTTCGATTTGTTGACCGGCATCATTGATATAATATTCTTTCGTAATGTTATAGCCCGTAAATTGCAGCAAATTGGAGAGAACATCCCCAACAACCGCTCCACGGCAGTGTCCTACATGCATTGGCCCTGTCGGATTTGCTGAGACATATTCAACATTGACGCGTTTTCCTTGTCCCATTGGAATACGACCATAAGAAGTGCCTAATTCAAGCATGGATTTTATAGCATCTTGCCAAAATAATTTTGTAAGCTTTATGTTTATAAAACCAGGACCGGCAACATCTATATTTTCGATAGAAGAATCATTTTTAAGAAGTTCTATGATTTTATCTGCAAGTGCACGTGGATTGATTCCAATAGATTTTGCAAGCACCATAGCAGCATTGGTTGATAAATGACCATGGGAGGAATCACGCGGAGGATCAACAGTGATTTTTGATAAATCTAGATCTTCTCCATTTTTTCCTTTTATATCAGATAATTCAATTGATCTCTTAATTTTTTTTTCGAAGTTTTTAAAGATATTCATATTTAGCTTCCATGATGATGCCAAAAGCCATTAAACGAAATTATCTGTATGGTCAAATAAACGGTGATATTCACGTAGAGCGTAGTGATCCGTCATGCCTGAAAGAAAGTCAGCAATCAAACGTGCTAATTCTTGATTTTTTAAGTGCACTGTTTTGCTCTGCCAACTTTCAGGCATTGTATTTGGATTTTCATAATAACAATTGAATAATTTTTGTACAATGCATTTTGCTGCATTGCGACGATTAAGAACTTGTTCATGGTAGTAAAGATTTTTAAATAAAAAGTTTTTTAGTTCTTTTTTATAAACGGTCATTGTTGGTGAAAAAGTCACAATAGTTTGTTTTGCTTGGTGAATATCGTTTATGCTTGTTGGTTTGATGCGTGCTAAATTTTCTTGTGATTGTTTGATGACATCTTCAACCATGGTTGTTATTTGTCTTCGTACAAGTGTGTAACCGCGACGCGCGTGGTCGAGGTGAGGATGCTCATCTGTTATATCTTTTAATATTGCTGCTGTTATTGAAACATGTTCAAATTGATCGAGTGTTAAAAATTGCGAACGTAGACCATCATCAATATCATGCGCATTGTATGCGATATCATCTGCAATAGCAGCACATTGCGCTTCTAGTCCTGCAAAACAATCGAGTGCAAGGTCTTGCTTTGCATTGTATCGTAAAATATCGATAGGAACCTCCTTATTTTTCGCGTGAGGACCTAAAAGGGGACCATTATGCTTTACAAGTCCTTCGAGGGTTTCCCATGTCAGGTTAAGTCCATCAAAATTTGCATAGCGCTGTTCTAGTTTTGTGACAATGCGTAATGCTTGTGCATTATGATCAAAGCCGCCATAATGTACCATGGCTTCATTAAGAGCATCTTCTCCAGCATGGCCAAAGGGCGTGTGTCCAAAGTCGTGAACAAGGGCAATGGCTTCGGCAAGGTCTTCATCAAGACACAGGGCACGGGCTAATGTTCTTGCAATTTGAGAAACCTCTATGGAATGGGTTAGGCGAGTACGATAATGATCGCTTTCATCAGCAATAAACACTTGCGTTTTATGTTTAAGACGTCGAAATGCATTAGAATGGATGATACGATCTCTATCTCGTTGAAAAGGTGAGCGTGTGGTGCTCATCGTTTCATGGAATAATCTACCACGGCTTGTTTGTGGATGAGCACTGTACACTGCTCGAGATTGGTAATTGAAGTTGATATTGCCTATATCCATTGCAAGCTGTCCATTATCATCTTAAAATTGAGAGTAGTTTATGACAAATAAACTTCTCTTTGAGTGTGGAATACTCTTTCTTGATGGTTTAATGCAAGGATATATAAAATGAATGTGAAAATTTCAGATGCTGCTGCTAAAAAAATTGCACAGATACTTTTGCGTGAACCCGCTAAAATAGCATTACGTATTTCTGTTGAAGGTGGTGGGTGTTCTGGTTTTTCTTATAAATATGACTTGGTTTCTGAAATGTATGAAGATGACTTCGTTCTCAAAAAAGATGGGGCAGTTGTGTTTATTGATTTACTATCACTCCCTTTCATGGAAGGAGCTGAGATTGATTTTGTTGATGATCTTATGGGGCAGTTTTTTCAAATCCACAATCCCAATGCTGTTTCATCATGTGGTTGTGGTGTGAGTTTTTCAATTTAAAATGATGGCTTTGTGATATTGCTTCTTGAAAAAAATATCATGTTGGTTAACAATGTAAAAATGGGTATTCTTATAAAAATAGTGCACCGATGTGTATGGTTGTGCGTGGTGCTTACTTTATTGACTTGGAGCCACTGTGCTTTTTCTGAAGAAGGAGAAGGGCAAGATCAGCAGCGGGGACAATCAAGGGGTTTTATTGTAAAGTCTCAAGAGCAGGAAAAAGAAAATTTAGCATCTCAAACACAACTCATTTTGAATGCTCGATTAACAAATAGTCATCCGGATATTGAAAAAGGGCTTGTCTGGCGGGTTTATGTCCCTATTCTAGGGATTGATAATAAATTACCATTAGTCGCAATCTATAAGGGGGGAAGTGCGCGTTTTGATCTCGAACCAGGAAGTTATCTTATTCATGTCTCATTTGGTCATATGAGTGCTGTGCGCCATATTCGCCTAGAAAATGGACAGAGTCTTGTGAAAAACTTTAATCTTGAAGCTGGTGGTGTCATTTTAAATGCAACACTGCTCAATGGGTTAATGAATGAAAAGGAATTACGTTTTACCATTTATGAGGATGAAAAAGAAAATGATGATACGGGGGTGATTTTATCAAATATTAAACCCCAATCAGTTGTGCGTTTAAAAGCTGGCCGCTACCATGTTGCTTCCCATTATGGTTCTATTAATGCGACGGTTCGTTCGGATATTCAAGTGGATGCTGGTAAAATGACAGAAGTTACCCTTGAACATCAGGCCGCTCAGATTGTCTTAAAGCTGGTACGACAAGAAGGAGGGGAAGCGCTTGCAGATACAAGTTGGTCTCTTGCCAATGATTCTGGTGATATCGTTTATGAAACAGTTGGTTCTTATGTTTCACTCGTGTTAGCGGAGGGAGAATACATTGCAATTGCTAAAAATAAAGATAAAATTTATCAAAAAGTTTTTTCAGTCGTTTCTGGTTATGATGAAGATATAAGTGTGGTGGCGAATGAACAAAATATGCAACGAATTAATGAAGATATGGATTGATCGTTGTTCATGGGGGTGGACTATGATGAGAGACGGGGTATGAGTTTTGATTGAAATTTCAACGGTTGGTGTATTTTTTGCTGGGGCACTCTCTTTTTTGTCGCCTTGTGTTTTGCCGTTAGTTCCTCCTTATTTGTGCTATATGGCAGGTATTGGTATTGATGATTTTCGTTCAGAAAATTGTGATGAGAAAGTCTTTATACGGTGGGCTTTATTGTCTTCTGTTATTGCTTTTGTTCTTGGGTTTACGACTGTTTTTGTTGCTTTAGGTGCCAGTGCTAGCACAATTGGGAAATTCATTGGTTATTATCGTGATTGGTTTGCCCTTGCTGCTGGAATTGTCATTATTATTTTTGGTTTAAATTTTTTGGGAATTTTCAAGATCGCTTTTTTATTTCGTGAAGCGCGTTTTCAGACCCCAAAAACACCTTCTGGCCCTTTAGGCGCGTATATTATTGGTTTAGCTTTTGCCTTTGGTTGGACACCGTGTATTGGCCCCATTTTAGGTCCTATTATAACGCTTGCTGGAACAAAAGAAACTGTGGGAGAGGGAGCTGTTTTATTAGCGGTTTATGCATTAGGTCTTGCTATTCCTTTTATGTTGGCAGCTGTATTTTCGAGCAGTTTTATGCGATTTTTAAGAGCTTTTCGTATTCATTTAGGAAAAGTTAAAAAAATTATTGGTGTTTTTCTTATTCTTACAGGGATTTTGTTTTTAACAGGCTCTATGCAGGATCTCTCATTTTGGCTTTTAGAACATTATCCTTCGTTAAGTTATATTGAAGATATTCATTGGCACGATATTATGAATTTTTTTGGATTTTCTCGTTAGTCTTATGTGTTTTTATGGTTAGAAGTTGTCTTTCTATTGTTCTTGCCGCAGGTGAGGGGACGCGCATGAAATCGTCTCTGCCTAAGGTGCTTCATAAAATTGCTGGATTGCCTCTTATATGCCATGTTCTAAAACAAATAGAATTGGCAGGCTCTTCGCAATTAGCAGTCGTTGTGGGATTTGGTGCTAAGGAGGTTACGCACGTTGTTCAGTCATTTGTAAAAGATGTGATGATTTTTGAACAAAATGAGCGTTTAGGAACAGCTCATGCTGTTTTGTCTGCTCGTTCAGCTTTGCAAAAGGAAGTGGATGATGTTCTTATTGTTTTTGGGGATACGCCTCTCATTCAGCAAGATTCATTACACCAAATGCGTGTACAGCTTGCTGATGGAGCAGATGTTGTTTTTGCAGGTTTTTATACCCAAGATCCAACAGGTTATGGGCGTCTTCTCGAGAAAAATGGTCAATTGATCGCAATTGTAGAAGAAAAAGACGCTAGCGATGAAGAAAAAAAGATTTCTTTTTGTAACGGTGGAATACTTGCTATGCGTGGAAAACATGCACTTTCTCTTTTAGAGAAGGTTGGTAATAACAATGTGAAAAAAGAATATTACTTAACAGATATTGCTTCTCTTGCAATACGCGAAGGATTAGATGCGCGTGTTGTTGAAGTTCCTTTTGAAGATATTGTAGGAATTAACAACGGTCTTGAGCTTTCTGAGGCTGATTCTTTATGGCAAAAACGTAAAGCGCGCGATTTAATGTTATCGGGTGTTACACTCTTAAAACCAGAAACACTCTATTTTTCGTATGATACAGAAATTGAACCAGGGGTGGTGATAGAACCAAATGTTTATTTTGGATTAAGTGTGAAAGTACAATCTGGTGCTGTTATTCATGCATTTAGTTATCTCGAAGGAGCTGTGGTTGGTAGGGATGCACAGATTGGTCCCTATGCACGTTTGCGTCCTGGAACAGAGTTGGCGAAGTCCGTAAAGATTGGAAATTTTTGCGAAATTAAACAAGCAAAAGTGGGAGAATCTACTAAGATTAATCATTTGAGTTATATTGGCGATGCAGAAATCGGTGCATATAGCAATATTGGAGCTGGTACCATTACTTGCAATTATGATGGTTTTCACAAATATAAAACCATGATTGGTGATCATGCTTTTGTTGGGTCTAATACGGCACTTGTTTCCCCATTGGTAATAGGGGATGGCTCTTATGTTGCTTCAGGAAGTGTTATTACTGAAAATATTCCTATGAACAGTATGGCTTTTGGGCGTGCACGACAGGTTATAAAAGAGGGCTATGCGATAAAATTTCGAGAGCGCTTGTTAGAAAACAAACAGAAAAAATGATTATTTTCAGTCTATTCCTTTGTTTCGTGTTAATCTAACGATGGATAGGATGTTTATTCTTAAAGATTGCCGTACTCCATGTTTGAATTATTTTATTATTTATAGTTTTAAATAAAGGCTGTTGGATTGTTTTATAAGATTTAAACCTTAAGATGTGGGTTGGAGCTTTTTAATGTGTGGAATTATTGGAATTCTTGGAAAGAGGTGCGTTACGTCTTCTTTGGTTGAGGGGTTAAAACGTCTTGAATATAGAGGGTATGATTCATCTGGGGTGGCAACAGTCCATAATGGGCATCTTTATCGTGTACGTGCTGAGGGGAAGCTTGTTCATTTAGAAGAAAAATTAAAAAAAACACCTCTGGAGGGAAGTTTAGGGATTGGTCATACCCGTTGGGCTACGCATGGAATTGCTGTTGAACGCAATGCGCATCCCCATGTGACTGAAAAGCTTGCGATTGTTCATAATGGTATTATTGAAAATTTTGTAGAATTACAAAAGGAACTCATAGAGGATGGTTATATCTTTGAAACAGAGACGGATACGGAAGTTATTGCACATTTAATAACGCGTGCATTAAAAGATGGTCTTTCTCCGAAAGAAGCTATACGTACCAGTTGGAAAAGGCTGCAGGGGGCTTTTTCTATTGCTCTTATTTTCGAAGGTGAAGATAACCTTATGATTGCGGCTCGTTCTGGTCCACCTCTGGCAATTGGTTATGGAAAAGATGAATTTTTTGTGGGGTCAGATGCGATTGCTTTGGCACCATTCGTTGATCATATTAGCTATATGGAAGATGGGGATTGGGCTGTTCTCACACGGGGAGGCGTCACAATTTATGATGTATATAATCAACCGGTAAAACGTCCTGTGACAACATTACTTGAAGAGGCTTTATTGATTTCTAAGGGTAATCATCGTCATTTTATGCATAAGGAAATGTTTGAACAACCTGAAGTGATTTCTCATAATTTGGCGCATTATCTTGATCTTGGAAATTGTGCCGTTCGACCCCTTGAGAATTTGATTGATTGGAAAAATATTCATCGTCTTCTTTTTGCGAGTTGTGGAACGGCTTATTATTCAACCTTAGTTGCGCGCTATTGGTTTGAGAAATTTGCCGCTTTAAGTGTTGATAATGATGTTGCTTCGGAGTTTCGTTATCGTGAACCTCCTATAACGTCTGATGTGTTATCGCTGTTTGTTTCTCAATCTGGTGAGACAGCTGATACATTGGCTTCTTTGCGTTATTGTCGTGAGCGGGGTGTAAAAACAGCAACAATTGTGAATGTAGAGCAATCAACAATGGCGAGGGAGGCTGATTTTATTCTTCCAACACTTGCCGGACCGGAAATAGGTGTTGCTTCAACAAAAGCTTTTACCTGTCAATTGGCAACGCTTGCTTCACTAGCACTTACTGCTGCTAAACAACGTGGCTATCTCTCGGCTCAAATGGAACAGCAATTGGTTCAACAGTTGGCAGAAGTTCCACGTATTTTAAATGAGGTCTTAAAATTAGAGAGCAAAATTGAATGTATTTGTCGTGATTTGGTGAATGCAAAAAGTGTTCTTTATCTGGGACGTGGGACTTCTTATCCGATTGCTTTGGAGGGAGCCCTTAAACTGAAAGAGCTTTCTTATATTCATGCTGAAGGTTATGCGGCGGGTGAGTTGAAGCACGGACCAATTGCTCTGGTGGATGAGACAATACCCGTTATTGTTGTTGCACCTTATGATCGGTGGTTTGAAAAAACTTTTTCTAATATGCAAGAAGTGGTAGCCCGTAATGGTCGTATTATTTTAATAACCGATAAAAAAGGGGCAGAGGTAGCTTGTCTTAAGACGTTATCAACGATCACTTTGCCAGATGTTCCAGAATTTATTGCTCCTATTATTTATGCACTCCCCGTTCAGTTAATTGCTTATCATACGGCTGTTTTATTAGGAACAGATGTCGATCAACCCCGTAATTTAGCAAAATCAGTTACGGTTGAATAAAAGTATATTCTTGAATCTTTTGGAGAATAATCAAGTGTAAGAAATTGATTTATAATGATAGCTTATTTTTCTATTTTTCTCTGTTGAACGAGAATACCGGAGAGAATTTTTTCTTTCTAAATTCTTTACGAAAAAATATTTTCTTACCTGTCCAAAAATAGATCAGCTATGTGGATATAATGGTAAAAAAGACGCAATATTGCTTCTACTGTTTTAATGCAAGAATAATTCAGATTAGAAGAAAAGATGCTATTGTTGGTTTTTTACTCCTTCATGAAGCATAAAGATGGTAAGGGATTGCGTAGATCATTTATGGGTTATTCTAAGAGAGAAAACCGTATTTGAACAGAGAGGTATTTTAATTTTTTATTAGAGGGTCTTTGTTATCCTGCTCGCAAAAGGCGTGTAGCATCATCGTGTCCGAAAAGATAAAGCAGCAAACGTAAAGCTTGTCCTTGCTGAGAAGAAAGATGAGGATCACGTTGTAAAAATAAACGAGCATCTTTTCTTGCCATTGACAAAAGATCGCTATGAACTGCAAGGTTTGCTATATGAAATTCAGGGACTCCGGATTGTTTTGTACCTAAAAGCTCTCCTTCGCCTCGCAGGCGCCAATCTTCTTCAGCGATTTCAAAACCATCTTCTGTATTGCGGATAATACTAAGGCGTGTTGCTGCTGTTTTAGTCAGTGGATCTTTATAGAGCAAAATGCAGGAAGATTTTTTATCGCCTCGTCCTACACGTCCACGTAATTGGTGCAATTGTGAAAGGCCAAAATGTTCCGCGTGTTCGATGATAATGATCGAAGCATCTGGAATATCTACTCCCACTTCAATGACGGTGGTTGCAACTAAAATACGTGTATTTCCACATTTAAAAGATGCTATAGCGGCTTCTTTTTCTGCTGTAGACATTTTTCCATGGATCATACCAACGTGTGCTCCAAAGCGTTCATGGAGAAATGCAAAGCGGTTTTCAATTGAAGTGAGATCAAGAGCTGTCGATTCCTCCACTAAAGGACAAATCCAATAGAGCTTTTCTCCTTTTTCTAATGCAATTGCGATTCGCTCTATAAGTTCATGAAGACGTTTCAAAGAAAGCATTGCTGTTGTAATGGGTTGTCGTCCCATTGGTTTTTCTGTAATTTTAGATACATCCATATCACCAAAAGCTGTTAAGACAAGTGTGCGCGGAATGGGCGTGGCGGTCATAACCAGCATATCAGGTTTATTGCCTTTTTCTGTAAGAGCGATACGTTGATGGACACCAAAACGATGTTGTTCATCTATAATGGTTAAGGCAAGATTGTTATAAGTAATGCTGTTTTGTATGAGAGCATGGGTTCCGATAACAATAGAAACATGACCTGATAGAATATCATTCAAGATATTTGTCCGTAATTTCCCTTTTTCTCGTCCTGTTAAAAGAGTTGTTTGTAATCCGACCTTTTCGGCAAGAGGAGCAATGGTGGCAAAATGTTGCCGAGCAAGCACTTCGGTTGGTGCCATTAAAGCTGATTGTCCTGAATTTTCAGCAATTTGTGCCATTGCCATCAATGCAATAACAGTTTTTCCTGCGCCTACATCACCTTGAAGAAGTCTTAGCATCGGTTCTGGTGAAGCAAGATCATTTGCGATATCTTCTACTGCTTTTTTTTGTCCGGTTGTGAGTTGAAAGGGGAGGACATTAAGCAATTTTTTAGTATACATTCCTGTTGAAGGTCGAGAAGTGCCAACAAGAGATTTGGTTTTCAAACGCACGAGTCCTAGCGCCAATTGACAAGCGAGCAATTCATCATAGGCAAGACGTTTGCGTGCTGTACTTTCTAAGGATAGATCGTCGGGATTAATGGGCGCATGGATACGGCGTAAAGCAACAGAAAAAGAAGAAAAATTTTGCTGCTTTTTCACATTTTCATCTATCCATTCTGGGAGGAGAGGAATAAAATCAAGAGCGTTTTGTATGGCGCGTCTTAGTGTTTTTGCAGCTAGTCCTGCAGTAGAGGGATAGACAGGTTCGATGAGAGGAATCTGGTTTGATTGTTCGCTTGGAGCAATATAGTCGGGATGCGCTATTGAAAATTGCCCATTAAACCATTCAACTTTTCCTGATACAGTGACTTTTTTCCCTTCGGGGAGTTGTTTTTTTAGCCAAAGAGGCTGAGCGTGAAAAAAGACTAAATTTACTTTTCCTGTTTGATCATGGGCAATAACACGATAGGGGATTTTGTTATGACCACGGGGCGGTGGTTGATGTTGATCGATGATAATTTCGAGCGTAACAATGTCTCCTTCTTTTACACAAGCAATGCTGGGACGCATTCTGCGGTCTATGACGGAATGGGGCATTAATTGAAGAAGATCAATAAGGGTTGCTTCGCGTTGTGTAGGATTAACATTTAAAAGTTTGGTCAGTAAACCATAGACTTTGGGTGTAATACCAGAAAGGGTTCGAATAGAATTAAAAAGAGGGATAAGAAGACTTGGAGGCATGAGCAAATTTAACCTGCTCTTTTTGTTTTTTCTAGACCTTTAGAAGAGCTTTTTGGGGATAAAGTCATAAAGAGGAGGTTACTTTATTTACATATTGAATTTTAGGAAGAAAAATTAATATGTAAAGATAAATACAATAAAAGGGTGCAAAAATTAAAGTGCTTAGATAAGGTATATTGTTTTTCTTTTTTTAGGTGTTTATTTGCTGTGAATAGAAGTATTTTCTTGATAGAACTCTCTTATAAATATTAATAAAATTGGGATATTGCTTCTATGTAGGATGATGAATTTATAGCTTTAAAGTTATGATAAACAGAAGTTTTTTTATAAGGGGTGCTGTTTGGCATTTATTTTGTAGTGGGGAATTGTGAGAGTGGTAAAAAATAAAAATAAAATGCAAGAGAATAAAAATTCTCTTCCTCGCTTTATTCATTTGAGAGTGCATTCAGCTTATTCCTTGCTCGAAGGAGCTTTAAAAATCCCCCAAATTATTCAACAGGCGATTTCAGATCATGCACCAGCGGTTGCTATTACCGATACCAATAATTTATTTGGTGCTTTAGAATTTTCACAGCATTGTCTTTCTCATGGGATCCAACCTATCATTGGTTGTCAGCTTACTGTTGATTTTTGTGATGAAAATGATCATTCACGTTTGGCTAAATGGCGTAATCCTTCTGATTTTTGCTCTATTGTTCTGTTGGCTGCTAGCGAAACCGGTTATGCTCATTTGGTTCGTCTTGTTAGCCGTGCTTATCTTGATAAATGTGATACTGATCCTCCTCATATTAAAGCTAATTGGTTGTCGGCACACAGTGAAGGAATAATTGTTTTAACGGGAGGCAAGGGAGGACCTATTAATCTTTCTTTGACAGAAGAGAAAAAAGAACATGCTGTTGAGCGCTTAATTTATTTGAAAAATTTTTTTGCTGATCGTCTTTATGTGGAATTACAACGGCATGGCTCTTATGATCGGAGAGTAGAAGCTGATCTTATTGAATTGGCTTATGCGCATGAAATTCCTCTTGTTGCAACAAATGAAGCCTTTTTTCTGAAAAGAGAAGGGTATGAAGCGCATGATGCGCTAATGGCTGTTTCAGAAGGACAAATAGTCTCTAATCCAGATCGCAATCGTGTGACGCCAGATCATTATTTGAAATCACAAGATGAAATGGTTACACTGTTTTCTGATCTTCCAGAAGCTTTAGAAAATAGTGTTGAAATTGCATTGCGTTGTCATATTGCCACGCCTCTTCGAAAACCGATATTGCCTCGTTTTATAGAACAATCTGCTAATTCAGAAACTACTTTGGAAGTAGAAGATAGTGAGTTGTTAAATCAGGCTAAAGCTGGTTTGAAGATGCGTCTTGAAACAATTGGATTGGCTGAAGGGTATACGATTGCAGATTATGAGCAGCGGCTTGATTATGAAATTTCAGTTATTACGCGTATGCAATTTTCTGGGTATTTTCTTATCGTTTCAGATTTCATAAAATGGGCAAAGGTTCATGATATTCCCGTTGGACCAGGACGGGGTTCCGGTGCTGGTTCACTTGTTGCTTATGCATTGACGATTACTGATGTTGATCCATTGCGATTTTCTCTTCTCTTTGAACGTTTTCTTAATCCAGATCGTGTTTCGATGCCAGATTTTGATATCGATTTTTGTCAAGAGCGGCGCGAAGAAGTTATTCAATATGTTCAAAAAAAATATGGACGTGATCAAGTTGCTCAAATTATTACCTTTGGTAAGTTACAGGCACGGGCAGTTTTGCGTGATGTGGGACGTGTTTTAGAAGTTCCTTATCGTCAGGTGGATTATCTTACAAAATTAATTCCTGCTACGCCAGGAAGTCAGGTAGAATTGGCTGATGCTATTAAGGATGAACCGAAATTTGAAGAGGAAAAGAAAAAAGATCCCGTTGTTGGACGCGCATTAGATATAGCACTTCAGTTGGAGGGACTTTATCGTCATGCTTCGACTCATGCTGCTGGGATTGTTATCGGAGATCGTCCGCTTTGGGAGCTTGTCCCGATGTATCGTGATCCTCGTTCTGATATGCCTGTTACACAATTTAATATGAAATATGTTGAACAGGCGGGGCTGGTAAAATTTGATTTTCTTGGATTAAAAACACTTACTGTTTTGAAAATGGCAGTTGATTTTGTTGCCAGAAAGGGGATTAAAATAGATTTATCAAATATCCCTTTAAATGATGAAGCAACCTACGCTATGATGGCACGTGGTGAAACGGTTGGCGTGTTTCAGGTGGAAAGTTCTGGTATGCGCAAGGCGTTGATTGGAATGAAGCCAGACCGTATTGAAGATATTATTGCGCTGGTGGCACTTTATCGTCCAGGTCCAATGGAGAATATTCCGACCTATAATGCACGCAAACATGGGGAAGAGGAAATTGCTTCTATTCATCCTAAAATAGATCATCTGATCAAAGAAACACAAGGTGTTATTGTCTATCAAGAACAGGTGATGCAGATTGCTCAGGTGCTTGCTGGCTATTCGCTCGGAGAAGCCGATTTATTACGTCGTGCTATGGGGAAAAAAATTCATGCTGAAATGCAAAAACAGCGTACGCGTTTTGTCAATGGAGCTGTTGCAGGTGGTGTGGATAAAGAGCAAGCTGATATTATCTTTGATCTTTTAGCAAAATTTGCCGATTATGGTTTTAATAAATCGCACGCTGCTGCTTATGCAATTGTTTCTTACCAAACAGCTTATATGAAAGCAAACTATCCCGTTGAATTTTTAGCAGCTTCAATGACGTATGATATGACGAATACAGATAAACTTAATGATTTTCGGCGTGAAGCATTAAGGCTGGGTATTGAAGTTATTGCACCTTCTATACAAACATCTCATCGTGTTTTTGAGGTTGGTGATAACTGTATTTATTATTCTCTTGCTGCCATTAAAGGTGTGGGAGAAACTGTTGTGGATCATATTGTTTCTTGTCGTGGGAATAAGATTTTTAAGGATCTGGAAGATTTCTGTGCGCGTGTTGATCCTCGTATTGTTAATAAGCGTGCGATGGAAAGTTTAGTTTGTGCTGGTGCTTTTGATTGTTTTAACATTGCACGTGAGGTTTTATTAGCTAATCTTGGAACCCTTCATGCGCGGGCACTTCGTATTCTCGATGACAATTCTAGCGGGCAGGTTGATATATTTGGAATGGCAGGCGGATTAAAAGAACCATTGATTTTATCGCAAACAACCCCTTGGTTGCCGGCTGAGAAACTTTATCGAGAATTTCAAGCTATAGGTTTTTACTTTTCTGCGCATCCATTGGAGGAGTATCAAGCTATTCTCAACAAAAAACGCATTCAGACTTGGGTTAATTTTGCCAATGCCGTTAAAGGAGGAGCAACGGCCGCACGACTTGCTGGAACTGTTGTGGCAAAAAACGTGCGCAAAACAAAATCTGGTAAAAAAATGGGAATTATTCATTTTTCTGATACGAGTGGACAATATGAAGCAGTTCTCTTTTCTGAGGCACTCTCGGATTATGAAGAGATGCTAGAACCCGGAAAATCTTTTATTATTACGGTGAGCGCAGAAAATCGTTCTGAAGGAGTTAGTTTGCGAATTGAAACAATTCAGTCGTTGGAAAAGGAAGCATTAAAACAGCATAAAATGATGCGTCTTTTTATAAAAACAGTTGATATGCTTCCACAAATTGAACAAAATTTAAATCTTGGGGGGAATGGAGAGGTTGGGCTTATTTTAATTCAAGAGGGCGGATTGCGAGAAGTCGAAATTGCGCTTCCTAAGCGATATAAGGTAAATTCTCATGTCGCAAATGCTATGAAATTAATTCAGGGTGTTGTTGATGTAGAATTGAGTTAATAGAAAGATTAAAGATGGGAGCTGATTTTGAGTGGTGTTTTTTCTTTTAGGAGAGCTAAAAATTGAGCTTTTAAAATCGGATTGTAGGTTTCGGAAAACATTGCTTTTATTTGAGTAAATTATGATAGTTTTTTAGTGTCATAGAGTCAAAAAATCTCTTTCTTTCGTAATATTCAAAGTACTGGAAGAATTTTATAAGTTTTTATCATTATTTTTTATGGAATTCATCGCATCATACATGTAAAGCCAATTGAGATCTGACATAATGCTCTCTGGTGTACGAATTTTCATCATGAGATTGCGTGCAATTGCTATAGGACCGGTTGCGTGATAGACTAATCTATTGAAATCTGCGCGTTTTTTTACTGCTGCAATACGGGGGGTGCGTGTTGTTTCGTAAAGCGAAAGTGCTTTCGTTAATGAAAAATCTTTCAATGAAAGTGCTTCTGCTAATGTGGCAGCATCTTCGATTGCCATAGCGGCACCTTGCGCTGCAAAAGGTAAGGCTGCATGTGCACAATCGCCAACAAATACTTGTCTCTCTAAGCCGATAAAACGATTTTGTTTCATTTGAAAGAGTGGCCAATAGCTCCATTCATCGATATGATCAAAGATTTGTAAGATTTTTGAATTCCAACCTTTAAAAAGAGATTTGAGTTTTTCTTTATCTCCTTTATGAGCCCATCCTTCTTTTGAATTTTCTCCATGCGTAATGGCGACAAAATTAAAATTTTTTTTTGACGATTGAATGGGATAGACAACAAGATGGTTTTTTGGTCCCATCCAAGCTGTAATTGTCTTCATATTTTGCAACGAAGAACGAAATTTTTGAGGAAGATTATCAAATGTTGTTGTTGCACGCCAAGCAATAAAGCCACTAAAATTTGCTCTTTCATGAAAAGGAGATTGTCGCCGTAATGTTGACCAAATTCCATCACATCCGATCAGGAGGGGCGTTGAATGAAGCTGTTCTGTTGTTGTATCTGTTTTTATTGTCGTTATTTTAATGTTGGTTGTAGATTGGGTAGAAGATACAATCGTTTCGCCTGCTTTGTATTTGATCAAAGGATTTTCAATCACTGCATTATATAAAATTTTTTGTAAAGCCGCGCGGTGGATCGTCATATAAGGGGCTTTCCAATATTTTTCTGTTAGATTGATAAGATGAGCCTGTAGATGTATTTTTAAAGATAATCCATCTTTTAACTCAAGAAAATGTGGGATTGTCGCGACTTCAGTGAGTTTGTTAAGAAGTTCCCAGCGAGCAAGAATAGATGTTGCATTTGGTGTCAGTTGAATACCAGCGCCTATTGTTTCAAGTTGCTTACACTTTTCGATAATGGTGCTTGCAATTCCTTTATGAGCGAGTGCTAAAGCGGTGCTTAAACCAGCAATTCCTCCTCCAACAATGATGGGAGATTGGTTCACAAATAATTTCATATTAAACAAGCAGAATTAAAAGAGTGGTTATTAAGAAAGCCCAAAAACGCGATTATAATAGCTTTTCTGGATGATATAAACATCCTGTTGGGTTTGTTTGATCGTATGATAGCGAGGGTACATAACGATAAAGGGTTGAGCAGTAAGGGCAAATTTTCTCATCTGCTGCTCCCATGTCGATAAAGATATGAGGATGATCGAATGGTTGTGTAGCGCCTACACACATAAATTCTTTCACACCAATTTCGATTGTTTTATATCCAAGGTCATTTTGGAAATGGGGAATGTTGTGATCAGCCATGGCATACAAACTCCAGAATAAATTGTCTCATCAGCTATAATTAGGCTCTTCTGTTTTATGGGCATGAGTTTGTAATAAAGCTTATAATAATGCAAGCTACTTTTTAAGACAAAATTCCCCTCTTTTATGCTATATTAGAATAATTGTCATGTTGTTAGCGCTTTGCGCATAGAAATAGTTTCAAGTATTTTTAAATATTAAATGGAAACATGATGAGGAAAGTTAGGCATTGATATATTATTATGATAATAACATATTATAAAATGTTATGTGAGATATTTCGTCAAGGATTTTAGAAAATATAAAAGAAAATTATTTAGGATATATGGAACAGAGGGTGGTAGATAAAATTTCTATATCGAATATAACAATGAAAAATCCGTTACGGTTTATTAATCGAGAGTTTTCATGGCTACAATTTAATAATCGTGTTTTGATGGAAGCGGCTAATTCGAAACATCCTTTATTAGAACGTCTACAATTTCTTTCTATTTCAGCTGCAAATCTTGATGAGTTTTTTATGGTTCGTGTTGCAGGACTAGCAGCTCAAATTCGTGCTCGCGTTACAGCGTGCAGTGCAGATGGGCACACTCCACAGGAACAACTTGATATTGTATTAGCTGAGATTTCAAAGCTGCAGGCTCACCAACTACGAGAATTGAATGTTTTACGTGATGAATTAAAGAAGAATGATATTGAAATTATTTGTTCTGATGATCTTTCAGAAATTGAAAAATCATGGCTTGAAAAATATTTTCTTGAGACAATTTTTCCTGTTTTAAAACCTTTGCCTGTTGATTCTACTCATTCTTTTCCATTTATTCCTAATTTAGGGCTTTCTATTGCGCTTCAATTGTCTGAAGAAACTGATCAGAATTCACGCGCAGTGTTGTTGTCTATTTCAATGCTTTTGAGGCGTTTTATTCTTCTTCCTCAAGAGGGAAATCATTTTCGTTTTATTGCATCTGAAGATGTTATTTGCCTTTTTATTAAATATGTATTTCCTAACTATGAGGTTAAAGGAATTGGTACATTTAGAGTAATCCGAGATAGTGATATTGAAGTAGAAGAAGAAGCTGAGGATCTAGTTCATTTTTTTGAGACTGCTCTCAAAAGGCGGCGCCGTGGGCAGGTTATTCGAGTTGAATTTGACGCAAAAATGCCAGAGAGTTTACGCCAATTTATAGCGAATAGTCTTGCTGTTCCTGATAATTGTATTAATGTTCTTGATGGATTTTTAGCGCTTAATATGGTATCAGAAATTGTTTCTATCCCCCGTGATGATCTCAAATTTATTCCTTATATTTCTCGTATTCCAGAATGTATTCGTGAACATAAAGGGGATTGTTTTGCAGCTATTCGTGCAAATGATATTGTGATTCATCACCCCTATGAGACATTTGATGTTGTTGTCCAATTTTTACGTCAAGCTGCTTACGATCCTGATGTTGTGGAAATCAAACAAACACTTTATCGTACATCAAATGATAGTCCAATTGTTGGTGCTTTGATTGAAGCAGCTGAACAGGGAAAGTCTGTGACTGCTTTGGTAGAACTTAAAGCACGTTTTGATGAGGAAGCAAATATTCGTTGGGCACGGGATCTTGAATGTGCTGGGGTTCAAGTTATTTTTGGTTTTATTGCATTAAAAACTCATGCTAAAATGTCGTTGGTTGTGAGACGTGAGGGAAAACGTCTTTGCTCTTATGTTCATCTTGGAACAGGAAATTATCATCCCATTAACGCTAAAACTTATACGGATCTTTCTTTTTTTTCCACGGATGATGATATCGCTCATGATGTTGCGTTATTGTTCAATTATATTGCGCAATATGAGCGTCCAAATGAAACAATGAAGATTGCTTTTTCACCCTTAACATTGCGTGGTCGTATTCTTCAGCATATTGAAGGAGAAATTGTTCATGCACAACAGGGAAGGTTTGCTGCTATTTGGATGAAAGTTAATGCATTGGTTGATCCTGAAATTATTGATGCTTTATATCGTGCCAGTCAAGCAGGGGTGCAAATTGATTTGGTTGTGCGGGGGATATGTTGTTTACGTCCTCGTATTCTAGGAATTTCGGATAATATTCGTGTAAAATCAATTGTTGGGCGTTTTCTTGAACATAGTCGCATTTTTTGTTTTGGGAATGGTCAAGATTTGCCTAATGAAAATGCACTTGTTTACTTAGGCTCTGCTGATATGATGCCTCGTAATCTAGACTATCGTATTGAAATATTGGTTCCAGTTTTTAATAAAATAGTGCGTCAAAAAATTCTTTTACAGATTATGTTGGCTAATATCATTGATAATCAACAAAGCTTTGATATACTTAAGGATGGAACATCAAAACGTATCACACCGCAAGAAGATGAAAGTCTGTTTAATGCGCAGGAGTATTTTATGGCCAATACAAGTTTTGCGGGGAGAAAAGAGTCTTTTGAATCTTCTGTTTCGCGCTTGGTTGCGTTGCATCGGCAACAAGCCGAAATACATAAAGACTAAAATCCAATGACATATAGAGATGCTCAAGGTCGGTTAAAAGGGCGTAAGCCTGTTGCTGTTATTGACATTGGCTCAAATTCTGTTCGGTTGGTTATTTATGAGGGGCTCGTTCGGTCACCAACAGTTTTGTTTAATGAAAAGATTCTTTGTGGTCTCGGTCGTGGTGTGGCAAAAACGGGATTTTTAGAAGAAAAATCGATGAAAATGGCATTGCAAACACTGAAACGGTTTCGTACGCTTTGTCGACAGATTGGGGCAGATGAGGTCTATACTTTAGCAACAGCAGCAGCCCGAGATGCAAAGAATGGCGTAGCATTTATTCAGCATGCTGAAGATATTTTGCAAAATAAAATATATCTTCTTTCAGGAAGTGAAGAAGCTATGTATTCAGCATATGGAGTTGTTTCTACTTTTTATCAACCAAAAGGTATTTCTGGGGATCTTGGTGGTGGAAGTCTTGAGCTGATTGATATTGATCATTCTGATGTTGGTGAAGGGATAACTCTCCCATTGGGTGGTTTAAGGCTACAGTATATGTCAAATAATGATAGTGCTGTAGCTACAAAAATTGTACATGAGCAACTTTATAAATCGTCTGTTGTTCGTACTCGTAAAGGTATAGCACGTTATTTTTATGCAGTAGGAGGGACATGGCGTAATTTGGCAAAACTCCATATGGCAATGAAAAACTATCGGCTCCCTGTTATGCATGGCTATGAAGTTGAAGCCGTTGAAATGGAACACTTTTTATGTCTTGTAGCACGTGGCAATATTGATAATATGAGAGGGATTGCAGCGGTTTCTCAGAATCGTCAAAAACTTTTATCTTATGGGGCAATAGTTCTTATTGAACTCATTCAGTATATGGAGTTTGAAAAGATAATTTTTTCTGGTGCTGGTGTTCGTGAAGGTTTTCTTTATTCACGATTGCCGCAGGCGATTCGGCTTTCAGATCCTCTCATTGCAGCATGCACAGAAATGGCTATTTTACGAGCACGTTCACCAAAACAAGCAGAAGAACTCATTGATTTTACGACGAATGCTTTTGAAGTTTTTGGAATTTCAGAAACTGAAAATGAATGCCGCTATCGTCAAGCCGCTTGTCTTCTTGCGGATATTGGTTGGCGTATACATCCAGATTATCGAGGCAATGAAGCAGCAAATCAAATAGCTTTAGGATCTTATCCAGGAATTTCTCATGAAGGGCGCCTTTATGCGGCGCTTGCTGTTTTTTTTCGCAATACGAGTTTATTGGTTGATAAAGAATCTCTTCCCATTTTTCAATTAGCAACTCAAAATATAATTGAAAAGGCACGTATTCTTGGCGAAACTATGCGTATTGCTCATCTTTTTAGTGCTTCTGTTGCAGGTATTTTACCTCATTTATTGTGGCATAAAAAAGCAGATCATATTATTTTGCAGATCCCAAAGAATTACGCTGGGTTGTTAGGGGAACGCCCTCTTGGAAGATTAAAGAAGTTATCAAAAATAATAAAACAACCTCTCGCGTTTGAAATTTTTTGATTTTTTTCCTGATTTATTCAGGTTTTATGTCTTATTAATGGTGCCATTGATAAGGGATAAACTAGGCAACCTGTCATCATGAGCTGAACAACGGGTTGTTCCATAACGCCTATGCCAGATCCCATGCAAAGTTTTTGTAATGCCCTGAGCATTCGTAAAAGAAAACATAATTTTTTATCCTGTTACTTGCGTCATAGGAGGGATTTTGCACTTCATAAGCTTCGTGTGAAAATGAAAAGCCTTGTCTATCCTTACGTGACAAGGTTTTCTTTTTATGTGGCGTCACTTTGACGTTGCTGTTTTGCTTGTTCGATGACATTGATAAGATCTGATTGTAACTAACGCGATAAAAAACAAATTTTAAAGGTTTTAAGAGAGATTTATTGGTTACATGACGCTGGAATGTTGAAACACTTATATGAAGCAGTTTTGCACTTTTGCGGTCTGTCAAAAGAATATCATTTTCTGTCATTATAAAATACTTTCACTATAAATATAAAAACAAATCATAAGCATTTATTAACCATATTTTTGAATCCTTTTAAAGTTATTTAATCTATAAAAACAATATCTTATCATATAATTTCTGATGTGATTATTTATAATTTTTATTGAGACGATATGAGAGAAAAGAGAGAGAAAGTTATCCATAAATAATGGGGTTATGTATCCCATCTGTTAACTTTGACTAGTGACATAAGCCGCCCATTTATCTATATAGACACGGCGCTGTTCTAGATAGTCTGTCCGACGATAAGTACGCTCTACTCGTCTTCCTATTGTATAACTTAGAATGGTTTCAGCGAGCTCATAGGGGGCATCGTTGTTTCAGCGAGCCAATTGTGTAAACTAGAGCGAAAGCTATAGGGACAGGCATCAAGTTTATTTTTTCTCATATACTTGACATACCTTTCTCACTAAGGGGTTACGACCGGTTGCAGAAAAAATTATTGCGAGAAAGCAAGCGCGCTTATTTTAATAATTTCTAATGTCTCTGTTGATAAGGGCACGCGAAATTCTGTTGTATCATCACGCTTTCCTTTCATATTTTCAGCAAAGATGGTCTATACATCACCATCAATCTGATCTTCACGAATGTGACACAAGGGATTGGTACGAACCCTTGTAAGAATAAGAAAAAGTAAAGCCAATTGCGTTATGATTGTTGTTTGGCAAAGTGTTTTATAAAAACCCGGCACGTTTCTCCAATCCATAGCCGGTCTATTGAGGATTTTATGACGTTGTTTTCCTAAAAGAGCGTGTGCTTTTTCTGTTGCTTGTAAATCAACATTTAAATCTAAGGCAGAAGCATGTTTAAGACAAAGAGTAAGACGGTTCAAGTGCTTTCTTTGCTGTTGCAGCTTTTGTATGCCAAATGGGAGCGAGGGTATTGCATATTTCTGTTTGCGTAATCTCTGAAACAGGCAGACAACCTAATTGGGGAGAATATAAAGGCGTAATGGTAAAAATCAATCACAAGCTTTACTATCTCTTTTTAATTCAGCTTTACGATTTTCAAAAGCATCTAAAGCAATGTTTTTTTAATCATGAAGATTACGCATTGATTCACGCTTTTGTTTATCGCGTTCTTTAATGGGGTCATGCCATCATGTAAAACAGAACGCCATTGATTTGCACATTTACGTGCTTTTTTTAAAGAGATGTTTTTTAAGGCACCCAAGCCCATTTCGCGACTCCGACCATGAATGGTATAACGATAAAGCCATTGAGCACCACTATCTTTACGTTTGTAGAGAAGCAAGCCCGGGTACCATCATTATATTTTCTAGCTCCCAATGTTGTGACAGACCTTGCATTAAGACGATTCATAAGAACCATTTTTATTCCTTTCTTATAGAGTTTGACCCACAAGCCAGCCCCGTTTGTGGTGTGTAAGAGAATGGTTTTGGTTGATTCAAGATAAACAAGTTTGAAATGAGAGAATCTTATGTTATTCGGGACTCTCATTCAACACGCAAAACAAAGAATTATCTTTATAAATCAGTATCTTACCTTTTTAGGTATTTTAGTTGTTATGCTGGTTCGTTTTTGATTGTTAGATTGGAATCTCGGTAGTTTTTTAATACGATATAGTGACGTGAGGCATTATATCTTTGTTTGTTCCTATTGCTAGGCTGCTATTTTTGTAATGAATGCGCTTTTATTATAAGAACTTTTTCTTTTTAAAACTTTTAAATGAGGAGCTGTCTGTTTTTTTAGATTTTTTTTAAATAAGATTGCTATTTTATTGACCGGATAAAGATTTAGCTGTCATTTTTAATAAGAGTTTACTATTTAAGTTTTTAACTTTGTCAGAAGTAGGCTTTATTTATCCTATTTGCGTTGGCTTATAGGGCATACCAATTGATATAGATAATAAGTAGCGTAATGGATTTTTAAAAATGAAAATGTAAATTAAAGCTGTTTTGTGCTTATTTTTCCATTGTTAAAGTAAAACCCTATCTGGCCCTTTAGCAGTTGTTCGGCTTTTTGACCAAATATTTCATAGCGCCAGCCATTCATAGCGGGAATATTTTTCTTTATTCCTCCATTGGCAATTTTTTCTAAATCATTAGATGTTGCAATAATTTTAGGGGCAATGCTGTTTTCATTTGCAACAATTTTTAATAACACTTTGAGCAAATCGATAACAGCGGCAGTCGTATCATTGAGTGGATTATGTTTAGGAATGGGGGGTAAAGTAGAAAGATCCACCTCTAAGCCTTCGTGGACAGCTTTAATTAATGATTGAGCAATTGAGAGTTTATCCCAATTCTTATTAAGACTGCGCAATCGTTTTAATGCAGATTCATCTTTTGGTTGTTGGGTTGCTATTTCTATAAGACATTCATCTTTTATGATATGACGACGTGGCATATTGTATCTTCGTGCTTCACGTTCACGCCAAGCTGCTATCTTTTGTAATATAGCAAGTTCACGTGGCTTTTTAATTTGACCTTTCACTTTTTTCCATGCTTCATCTTCTGGCATATCATAGGTTTTAGGATTTAAAAGGATTGTTATTTCATCATCCATCCAGTGAGCACGTTGATTTTTTTCTAACCTTTTTTTCAATAACAGGTAAACATCTCTTAGATAGGTTACATCGGCAAGTGCATAGAGCAGTTGTTTTTCAGACAAAGGTCGGCAACTCCAGTCTGTAAAGCGGGAGGATTTATCAAGATGATGCCCCGTGCAGCGTTGTACAATTTGATCGTAGGAGATAGAATCACCAAATCCACAAATTGATCCTGCTATTTGCGTATCAAAGAGAGGGGAAGGAATAACACCTCCAAGATGATAAATTGTTTCAATATCTTGGCGCGCAGCATGAAAAACTTTTACAACTTTTTTATCGATCATAAGGTCAAAAAAAGGCTGTAAATCAATATCTGGTGCTATGGGATCAATCAAAATTGTGACATCTGGTGATGCCAGCTGGATTAAACACAGTTGAGGCCAAAAAGTTGTTTCGCGGATAAACTCAGTATCTACTGTTACAAAATCAGAGGTACGTAGAGCTGTAAGTGCAATTTCAAGATCTGTTGTTTGTGTAATAAGATTCATCATTTTATTATAATTCGATAAATTAAATTTGTCCTTTATTGACTTTATTTTTGAGTTTTTATTCTCATATCTTGACAAATGGTTATTAAAAAGCGTTTGTAGCGCATGTGAATATTATAATCAAAGGCAAAAAACATGCACCGTTATCGCAGTCATCATTGTGCGGCTCTTCGTAGATGTGATGTAGGAGCACAAGTCCGTCTTTCAGGATGGGTTCATCGTGTTCGTGATCATGGAGGAATTCTTTTTGTGGATTTACGTGATCATTTTGGAATCACACAAATTGTTGCTAACCCTGCTTCGCCTGCTTTTAGAGTTATTGAAAAAGTGCGTTCTGAATGGGTTATTCGTGTGGATGGAGAGGTATGTGCACGTTCTGATGAGGTTATTAATGCAACGCTTCCAACAGGTGAGATTGAAATTTTTGCACAAGAGGTAGAAATTCTTTCAAAATCTGATGAACTTCCTTTACCGGTTTTTGGTGAGCCTGATTATCCAGAAGATATTCGATTAAAATATCGTTTTCTTGATTTGCGTCGGGAGACTATGCACAAAAATATCATGCGTCGAACTGAAATTATTGCGGCTATGAGACGGACTATGCAAAATAATGGTTTTACGGAATTTACGACGCCACTTTTGACAGCTTCATCGCCGGAAGGAGCACGTGATTTTTTGGTTCCAAGTCGTGTTCATCAGGGAAAATTTTATGCACTACCGCAAGCACCACAGCAATATAAACAGTTGTTGATGATGTCAGGTTTTGATCGTTATTTTCAGATTGCTCCATGTTTTAGAGATGAAGATCCAAGGTCCGACCGTCTTCCTGGTGAATTTTATCAATTAGATGTTGAAATGAGTTTTGTTGAGCAAGAAGATGTTTTAGCAACTATGGAATCTATTATGCGTTCTATTTTTGAAGAATTTGCAGATGGAAAAACTGTGACACAAAGTTTTCCTCGCATTTCCTATGATGAAGCAATGCAAAAATATGGTTCTGATAAACCTGATCTACGTAATCCGATCATTATGGAAGATGTTTCTCAACATTTTTATAATTCTGGTTTCAAAGTCTTTGCTCAAATTTTGGCGAATGATGAGAATGCACAAGTGTGGGCTATTCCGGCTAAAACGGGTGGAAGTCGTGCTTTTTGTGATCGTATGAATGTATGGGCACAAGGCGAGGGGCAACCAGGACTCGGTTATATTTTTTGGCGTGAAGAAAAAGGAAAATTTGAAGGAGCAGGGCCTATCGCCAAAAATATTGGTCAACAGCGAGTTGAAGCGCTTCGTATACAGCTTGGACTTGAAAGTGGTGATGCCTGTTTTTTTGTGGCTGGAGATCCAAAAAAATTCGCATCTTTTGCTGGAGCAGCCCGTACACGGGTAGGGGAAGAATTAAATCTTCTCGATAGAGAGAGTTTTTCTTTGGCGTGGATTGTTGATTTTCCATTTTTTGAATGGAATGAAGATGAGAAAAAGATTGATTTTGCACATAATCCTTTTTCCATGCCTCAAGGGGGAGAAAATGCTCTTGCCTGTCAAGATCCTCTTACTCTTAAAGCTTTTCAATACGATCTTGTTTGCAATGGTTATGAAATTGCATCAGGTGGAATTCGTAATCATTTACCAGAAATGATGCTTAAAGTTTTTGAACTTGTAGGACTTTCTAAGGAAGTTGTGAAAGATCGTTTCGGTGCTCTTTATCGTGCATTTCATTATGGAGCTCCGCCACATGGTGGTATGGCTGCAGGAATTGACCGCATCATTATGCTGTTGCAAGGTGTTAAAAATTTGCGTGAAGTTGCTTTATTTCCTATGAATCAACAGGCGCTTGATCTTTTGATGAGTGCTCCGTCTGATGTTTCTCCTACACAATTACGTGATTTAGGAATCCGCATGGCTCCTACTCACAAAAATAGCTCATAAAGTTGATTATGGATTGTTTTCATCTTTCTTACGTAGAGTGAAGTTTTAATGCCTCTCAAGAGCATTGGTGTGTGTGTGCTGTTTGTGAAATTTATATAGGCAAAAACGCTATTGTGTTGATTCTTTACGAGGCATTTTTATTCCTTGTTTCTATAGTGGCTCTTCCTCTAGTAATAGGTGAGGAAATGATTGTGATTGATTTATCATGAATAACTTAGATATGAGAGAATTCTATAATTTTCGGGAGCCTCATTTTAGTTGAAAAAAAATGAATTATCTTTATACGTCAATATATTATTTATTTTTATTGAAGTTTTTAAAACGTTGTAGCAGAGAATTGTGTCTCTTCGTTTTTATGAGAATAATGCGGTTTTCTGTTCTATAGACTTACTCTGAAAAGTTTAAATTTTATAAGCTTTGAATATTTTTTTAGTTTTTCATAGAAAAACTAAATGGGGTTGTTATACAATTTATCTTTATAATAAAAGATGATGTTTGAAAGGTGCTTTTGTCATTCCAAAAAGGATGAAATAACTCTTTGTGAGCCGTTAAATTATTGTCGGATTTGATAAAGCTTTCAATAAATTACTTAAAACAAGGGGAAAGGACATGTATAAATTTTTCAAATTGATATAATTTTCTGTTCATGTTCTAATTGCAGCGTTTGTTTTTATGTAATTGACTTTTAATAAAAAAGTCGACTCATAGAATATTTCATTAAATAAATCCTATAAAATAATTTCTTATTATTGTGGGAATTGTTGTTTTAATACTATGTCTGATAAAATGAAATTACCTTTTGATAAAGAACATATTGAACCAATAGAATTACGTTCTGCTTTACAGGAACGTTATTTGGCTTATGCACTTTCTACGATTACACACCGTGCATTGCCTGATGTACGTGATGGATTGAAGCCTGTCCACCGGCGGATTGTTCATGCGATGCGTCTTCTCAAACTAAATCCTGGACAGTCTTATGCGAAATGTGCCCGGATTGTCGGTGATGTCATGGGAAAATTTCATCCTCATGGGGATGCCTCTATTTATGATGCTTTGGTGCGCTTGGCTCAAAGTTTTGCTGTTCGTTATCCGTTGGTTGATGGGCAAGGCAATTTTGGTAATATTGATGGTGATAATGCTGCTGCTATGCGTTATACGGAAGCACGTATGACTGAAGTGGCTGCATTGTTACTTGAAGGAATTAATGAGAATGCTATTGATTTTCGTTTAACCTATAATGAGGAAGATGAAGAGCCGGTTGTTTTACCAGGAGCTTTCCCTAATCTTTTAGCAAATGGTTCTTCTGGTATTGCTGTTGGTATGGCAACGTCTATTCCACCCCATAATGTTGCTGAGCTTTGTGATGCAGCGCTTCATTTGATTGCGCACCCCGATGTAAATGATGAGGAATTAAATCAATTCGTTCTTGGTCCTGATTTTCCGACAGGGGGAATTTTAGTTGAGCCTAAAAAAAGTATTGAGGAATCCTATCGGGTTGGGCGTGGATTCTTTCGCTTGCGTTCACGTTGGCATCAGGAATCTGGTAGTCGTGGCTCTTATGTGATTGTTGTGACTGAAATTCCCTATCAGATTCAAAAGTCACGTCTTATTGAAAAAACAGCAGAGTTTTTGCTTGCACGGCGATTACCAATGCTTGAAGATATCCGAGATGAATCCGCAGAAGATATCAGAATCGTGCTGGTTCCTAAAAATCGTACGGTTGATCCTGAGCTCCTTATGGAGTCTCTTTTTAAATTGACTGATTTTGAAGTAAGATTTCCCCTTAATCTGAATGTTTTGTCTTTGGGAAAAATACCCAATGTTCTCTCTTTGCGTGAGAGTTTACAGCAATGGCTTGAACATCGTCAAGAAGTCCTTATTCGCCGCTCTCATTATCGGCTTGATCAAATTGATTGTCGATTAGAAATTCTTCATGGATATCTTATTGCCTATTTAAATCTCGATGAGGTTATTCAGATTATTCGTGAAGAGGATGAACCTAAAAAGCAGCTGATCAGTTGTTTTGAATTAACAGAAAATCAAGCTGAAGCTATCCTTAATATGCGCTTGCGTTCTTTGCGTAAGCTTGAGGAATTTGAAATTCGTAAAGAATTTGAAAATTTAAAAGCTGAAAAAGAAAAGCTACAGAATTTGTTAGCTTCTCCTATAAAACAATGGAAAATAATTTCAGAAGAAATCAAAAAAGTTCGAAACACTTTTGGTCCTGAAACACTTTTAGGGAAAAGACGTACGACATTTGAAGAGGCACCTAGACATGATCTTGATGATATTCAACAAGCGATGATCGAAAAAGAACCGATTACTATTGTTATTTCTGAAAAAGGATGGATGCGTGCTTTGAAGGGACATTTGAACGATTATAAAGCACTTTCTTTTAAAGAAGGAGACAGTTTAAAGTTAGCATTTCCAGCATTTACGACCGACAAGATTTTGTTGATAAGTACAGGGGGGAAGTTTTTTGCTATTGGTGCAAATAGTTTGCCTGGAGGGCGGGGACATGGTGAACCTATTCGTATTTTAGTTGATATGGATGATGAGCACGATGTTCTTACAGCTTTTGTGCATCACGCAGAGGAAAAATTTCTCTTGGTTTCATCTTACGGTAATGGTTTTATTGTTTCTTCTGCAGAAGTGATCGCCAATACACGAAAAGGAAAGCAAGTGATGAATGTAAAAGCCCCTGATAAGCTAAAGCTATGTGTTCAAGTAAATGGTGATCATGTTGCAGTGGTTGGTGAAAACCGTAAAATGCTTATTTTTTCTATTGAACAAATACCAGAAATGAATCGCGGTAAAGGTGTTCGTTTACAGCGTTATAAAGAAGGTGGTGTTGTTGATGCCAAGACTTTTAATTTATTAGAAGGTTTAAGTTGGCAAGATACAGCTGAACGAATTTTTAACCGTCAGGCGGATGATCTCGTTGAATGGATTGGAACGCGTGCAGGTGTCGGGCGTTTGGTTCCAAAAGGATTTCCAAAATCAGGAAAATTTATTAATTAAATGTATTTATAAATGAGAAAATTTCCTATGGTTTTACGATTGTGTAAGATATTAATTTATAATGATAATTTATTTTTTTATTGAAAGAAAAAACTAAAGCGTGAGTTTTTTCTTATTTCGATCTTGTTCAGGTTAAATCAATCAAAATTGTTTGTTTGCTTGTTATGAGATGAGAGACTAGTCCGTCTGTATAAAAAATATTGAATAAAAGAATAAAAATATTTTTTTAATAAACTGTTTCACATACAAGAGTTGTTGTAACAATAGGTATGTTTTTTTAACATTATACCATTTATGGGTGCTGTCGTGAAATGATTTGATATTTTGAGAGCTGTACCTTTAAACAAACAATGTGAATATTTAACACAAGAGCGTTCTATTTTGAGATGCTTTATTTTGTCTGATAGGTTTATCTCCTTATTTTTCAGAAGAGATGTTATTGATCTTTTGTAGTAATACTTATTCGTTAGGATTACTATGATATTGCCTAAAAAGATGACCACGTTCAGCCCATAAGACGAGAAGTATGGCAGTGAGACTCAGAAAGAAAAATCCTGCTGAGTTTGGGATGGTTGTCTCATCAAATTGTTGGGCAATAAAAAAGCTAAGTCCTGCACCAATAGATGTTTGAAGAAAGCCAGATACAGAAGAAGCTGTTCCAGCAATTTCTCCCACAGATTCGAGAGCGAGTGTATTGAAATTGGCCATAATGCCACCGCAGGCAAACATCAGTATACAGAATAATAGCATGTAAAAAGCAAAAGGAAGAATACCATCTGTTAAGATAGAGCCAATAAACCATACACATGAAGTGATACAGAAGAGCAAAAGCATAGTATGAGCAATTCGCCGCATTCCAAGGCGTCCAACGAGTTGAGAATTCATGAATGATGAGAAAGCCTGAAATGCAGCACCAATTGCAAAGGCAATAGGGAACCAAAGTCCTAGATTATAGATCCCTTCATACGTTTGTTGTGATGTATTAACAGCGGTAAAGATACAGCCTAAAATAATGGAAGTTGCTAGTGTATAGCAAAGTGTTGTGCGATTGGTTATTACAATCCATAAATTATGTTTGACTGAAGAAAAGGAAAGAGAGCGTTGCGCATAAAGAGTTTCAGGCAAGCGGAATTGAATCCAAATCATCAACCCGAAACCAATCATTGCCATGAAAATAAAAATATATTGCCAATGGCCGAGCAGTAAAATGATCTGTCCTGTTGCGGGACCAATCATTGGCGCAACAAGAAAAACCATCATAACAATAGACATAACTTCTGCCATTTTTCGACCGCTGTAAAGATCACGTACGACGGAAACTGTAAGAACCCGCATAGCAGCTCCTCCAATACCTTGCAAGATACGCAAAATAAGTAAGAGATAAAAATCAGTTACAAAGGCACAGCCAATCGCTGTAAATGAATAAAAAGCAAGCCCGAGAAGAATAAGTTTACGTCGTCCATATCTATCGCTTATTGGACCGAAAAATATTTGAGCAATACCATAGCTAATAAGATAACTTGAAATGATATAATGTTGATCATTTTCATTGAGAACATTTAAGCCGTCTAAAATATTAGGCATAGCTGGCAGCATAATATCAACAGCTATAGCGTTAATAGCCATAAGCGAAGCAATAAGAATAACAAATTCTTTATAGCCAATTTTGTTCTTAATCGCATCACTATGCGTTTGTTCATCGACTGAATATGACATATGGCATCCTTGAAATAAAAATTTCGTCTGAAAACAGCTCTTTTAAAGAGTCTGAATAAAATGAAAGATACCTATGATTGATTACAGGGAATATTTTTCTCTTTTAAAAGTTCCTGTAACTCATTGTTTTGAAACATCTCTTTAACAATATCACAGCCTCCGATAAATTCACCTTTGATATAAAGCTGTGGAATTGTTGGCCAATTTGAGTAATCTTTAATCCCTTGACGCAATTCGTTAGAATTTAAGATATTAATTCCTTTATAATTCAATCCTAAATAGTCAAGGATTTGAACAACTTGTCCTGAAAATCCGCATTGCGGAGCGTCAGGCGTTCCTTTCATGAATAAAATGACGTCGTTTGTTTTAATCTCGTTGTCAATAAAATCATGAACAGTGGTCATTTTTATCCCTCGATATTTCAGATTTTTATAAGTGTGTAATTTATACTCATACTGTTTTTAATCGTATTAAATGAGTGAATGCAAGAAGAAAATTTAGATTATTTTGGGATATTTGTTTGCAACATTAAGGCGTGAAGGTCATTTCCCATATTGCCTTTAAGGGCATCATAGACCATTTTATGTTGTTGAACACGGGTTTTACCACGAAAACTTTCAGAAATAACTTCTGCAGCATAATGTTCCCCATCTCCAGCAAGATCACGAATTGTTACAGTAGCATCAGGAATGCCTTTACGAATAAGTGTTTCAATTGCATGAGCACTCATTACCATCATTATTCTCCTATGTTATTCATTTTTTTATAAAGGCTGTTTAAGAGAAAAAAACAATTTTTACTCTTCATCCATAAATTGTGGAAACCAGTTTTCATAAGCTTTTGTGAGTTTGTCTACTGAAAGTGTTAATATCCCATCTATATTGAGAGAAGTTCCCTCAACTTGACCTAGCTCTGTTAAAGAAACTGTATTGATTTGTGCACGCTCTTTAAGACTATTGAGAGAGTGAGGTTTGACGGCTAAAAGATAACGTCCTTGGTCTTCTCCAAAAAGTTCTGCATGATGGGGTGATTTATTGCTTAACGTTACTTTGATTCCTTTACCTGCTTTAATCACCATTTCGGCAAGTGCTATCGCTAATCCTCCGTCAGAAATGTCATGAGCAGCATGAATAAAACCGCTATTAATAGCATCTCGAACAAATTGACCATGCTTTTTTTCAAGTTGTAAATCTACGGGGGGAGGGGCACCTGCATCAATATTTAAAATGTTACGTGTATAGATTGATTGTCCTAAATGAGAGCCGCAATTTCCTACTAAAACAAGAATATCTCCATTTTGCATACCACTTATTGTTACCATTTTAGACCAATCATTAAGAAGGCCTACACCAACAATTGTTGGGGTTGGAAGAATGGCTTCCCCATTTGTTTCGTTGTAAAGAGAAACATTGCCTGAAACGATAGGAAAATCGAGGACTCTACAAGCTTCTCCTATACCTTTAATAGCCAAAACCAGCTGTCCCATAATTTCAGGTTTTTCAGGGTTACCAAAATTGAGATTATCTGTAGCAGCCAGTGGTGTTGCACCTGTCGTACTAATATTTCGCCAGCATTCTGCGACAGCTTGTTTTCCTCCTTCATAAGGGTCTGCTTCACAATAGCGAGGTGTTACATCAGAAGAAAAAGCAAGAGCACGTTTGCTGTTGTTTCCTACACGGATAACGCCTGCATCACCTCCTGGACAAACAAGGCTATTTCCTTGGATAAGAGTATCATATTGTTCATAAACCCATCGCCGTGAACTTTGATCAGCAGAATTCAATAAGGCCAGAAGCGCATCACCAAGATTTTCAACTTTTTTGACGTCTTCTGCTTTCAAGGGTGTTTTTTTTGCTGGTGCACTCCAAGGACGATCATAAACAGGCGCTTCATCACCAAGCTCTTTGATGGGAAGATTGACAACTTCTTCCCCTTGATGAAATACACGAAAACGTAAATCATCGGTTGTTTTTCCAATGATAGAAAAATGTAGCCCCCACTTATGAAAAATTGCTTCTGCTTGCTTTTCTAGTTCTGGTTTAAGGACCATGAGCATACGCTCCTGACTTTCAGAAAGCATCATTTCATAGGCTGTCATGTTTTCTTCTCGAACAGGAACTGTATCGAGATTAAGCTGTATCCCTAAATTTCCTTTTGCACCCATTTCAACGGCAGAAGAGGTGAGTCCTGCTGCCCCCATATCTTGAATAGAAACCACGGCTCTAAGTTCCATGAGCTCTAAACATGCTTCAAGGAGACATTTTTCTGTAAAAGGATCACCTACTTGAACAGTTGGGCGTTTTTCACTGATTGAATCATCAAATTCAGCAGAAGCCATTGTTGCTCCACCGACACCATCACGTCCTGTTTTTGCACCAAGATAAACAACAGGGAGTCCAATACCTTGCGCTTTAGAATAAAAAAGGGTGTCTATCTTTGCAATACCGGCGACAAAAGCGTTAACAAGGATATTGCCATTATAACGCTTGTCAAAATTTACTTCTCCACCAACAGTTGGAACGCCAAAAGCATTGCTGTAACCACCAATTCCAGAAACAACACCAGAAACAAGATGGCGTGTTCGTGGGTGATCAGGAGCACCAAATCGCAATGCATTCATAGCAGCAACAGGACGGGCTCCCATTGTAAAGACATCACGTAAAATACCACCAACACCTGTCGCTGCACCTTGATAAGGTTCAATATAAGAAGGGTGGTTATGGCTTTCCATTTTGAAAACAACACATTGCCCTTCGCCAATATCGACAACACCAGCATTTTCACCAGGTCCTTGAATGACATATTTTCCTTCTGTCGGAAGAGTCTTTAACCATTTTTTAGATGATTTATAGGAACAATGTTCGTTCCACATTGCAGAAAAAATTCCTAGTTCAGTAAATGTTGGTTCTCTACCGATTAACGTCAGGATACGTTGATATTCATCCTCTTTTAGCCCGTGTTGTGCAATGAGCTCTGGTGTAATAGTGATGTTATTGCAAGGCTTCATGAGTATTTATCCGTTAAATTAATCAAAATTTAGCATTTTTATTTTTTTAATCTAGCAGCTTATATTATAAGCAATAATGTTGTTTAATAATAAAAATATTTATAGACAGTAAGTTGAAGATTTTGTTCGTTTGTTTGGTGGGATTTAAGACTAAAAATGGTATTAATAATTATGTGTTTAGAAAATAATATCGATTGTTGTTTATGAAGAGCTTTGTTCATAGATTTACGATGTAAGGAATGGTATAGATTCTTTTTTTTTTACAATCATGGAGCGCCAGTATTTTTGCAGCATCATCCATTTACTAACTCTAAAGTACTTTGAAAAAGTAAACGACCGTCAATACCTCCATGGGCGGGTTCAATAAAGTTTTCAGGGTGAGGCATCATACCAAGAATATTACCAGTTTTATTAACAATACCAGCAATATCTTTCATTGATCCGTTCGGGTTTGTATTTTCTGCATAGCGAAAAACAATTTGTTCATTGTCTTCCAATTGCCTTAATGTTTCACTATCAACAAAATAATTTCCATCGTGATGGGCAACAGGACAACGAATAATTTGTCCTTTAGAATAATATCGAGAAAATTTTGTCTTGGCGTTAACGACTTCAAGTTTGATTTCACGACAAACAAATTTTAAAGAGGCGTTACGCATTAAAGTCCCAGGTAATAATCCTGCTTCCAACAAAATTTGAAATCCATTACAGATACCTATTATTGTAGTACCTTCTTGTGCTTTTTCACGAATGGCTTTTAAGACGGGAGTTCGCGCTCCAATAGCACCACATCTTAAGTAGTCGCCATAGGAAAAACCACCAGGAATAATAATAACATCTACATCTGGAATTGTTGTTTCTGTTTGCCAAATTTTTAGTGGCTCAACTCCCGTTATATGATGTAATGCTGCAACCATATCTCGATCACGATTTAATCCAGGAAGTTGAATGATGGCAGTTCTCATGAGCGTTCCACTTAAAAAAGTTCGATTGTATAATTTTCAATGACAGTATTTGCGAGTAACTCTTCACACATTTGTTCAAGTTTTTTCTTTGCGGTTTCAGAAGGTAGATCATCAAGAACAATATCAAAAACCTTTCCTTGACGAATGGATTGAATGCCTTCGAAAGCTAAACTTTTTAAAGCACCGACAATTGCTTCTCCTTGTGGATCAAGAACGCTTTCTTTTAAAGTAACTGTAATGCGTGCTTTCATTTCTTTGCTTCCTGCTTGTTAAAAGAACCTCTCCTTTGAAGAGGGGTATTTATATAAGGTGATGTTTTTTTTACCTTGTTTTTACTTTACGAGAACGGGACCACTTGGTCGTGTTGGTTCGTTTTCATTCATAATACCAAGACGTTTGGCAACTTCTTGATAGGCATTAATAAGCCCACCCATATCACGACGAAAACGGTCTTTATCCATTTTTTCTTGTGTTTGCATATCCCATAGTCGTGCAGAATCAGGTGAGATTTCATCAGCAAGAACAATGCGCATTGTTTCATCTTCCCACAGGCGACCAAATTCCATTTTAAAATCAATTAATTGGATGTTAACACCGGCAAAAATCCCAGAAAGAAAATCATTAATACGAATTGAAAGTTGCATGATATCTTCTATCTCTTGTGGGACAGCCCACCCAAAAGCTGTGATATGTTCTTCCGTTACCATAGGATCATCGAGAGAATCATTTTTATAGTAGAACTCAATGATGGATTGCGGAAGCGGGGTTCCTTCTTCCAGTCCCAAACGTTTAGCAAGAGAGCCTGCAGCAACATTGCGAACTACAACTTCCAACGGAATGATTTCTACTGCTTTAATAAGCTGTTCGCGCATGTTTATACGTTTGATAAAATGTGTTGGGATTCCCAAACGTCCAAGATGGCTAAAGATATATTCCGAAATTCGGTTGTTTAAAACCCCTTTTCCGTCGATAATTTCATGTTTTTTTGCATTAAAGGCAGTTGCATCATCTTTAAAAAATTGAATATAAGTTCCTGGTTCAGGTCCTTCATATAAAATTTTAGCCTTGCCTTCATAAATACGGTGGCGACGATTCATCATGATTCTCTATTTATCTTGAGAGGTTTTTAATAACATTGATAAATGATACTATCCTAATTGATAGAATTTCTCAACGATATTGCTATGATACTTTTATAATTTTTGTCATTACACGTTTACCCAAAGGTAAAGATACATTAAGCGATGAGAAAGAAGATTCCCTCTTTTGGATCAAATTTTTGCAAGAAAGTGAGAGAGGACCATAAGCCCTTCAGGCCAAGGTCCGTGTCCGGATTCTGCGTTAATATGGCCAGAATACCCAGCATCAACAAAGAGGGAACCCCAATCATTGGCAATTTTTTCTGCTACTGAAAATTGACAAAATTCATCGTTGCGACTGGCTATGACAATAGAAGGAAAAGGCAGCTTTTGCCGATGGTAGGGGCCAAATGTCATTAAATGTTTGGGACGTATTTTCTCATTGGCTACATCTGGAGGTGCAACAAAGAAAGCGCCACAGACTTTTTCTGTATTTTGTATAGTTGCATGAATAGCGCTGGGAACTCCTAATGAATGAGCAATAAGCATAACAGGCCTTTGAGCTTTTGCGATGGCGGTTTTAACTTTGTTAACCCACTCTTCACAAACAGGCTTTGACCAATGGAGTTGTTCAATGCGGCGGGCTGTCGACAATTTTTTTTCCCAGCGTGTTTGCCAGTGATCTGGACCAGACCCTTTGTAGCCAGGAACAATAAGAATATCGAGTTGATTTGCTTTCATGAATTGTTTTCTTTGTTACAGCAGTTTTTGATCATAGGTGGAATAGATTTGAGTTTTCTATGTCGCTTTATTGTTCTTCAAAAACACGTTTAAAAATCGTATTGATATGTTTGGTATGGTAAGAAAGATCAAATTTTTCGCGAAGTTCTTCTTCACTTAAAGCTTTGGTAACATCTTTGTCGTTGAGAAGTTCTTCTAAAAAATCTTTTCCTTGTTCCCAAACTTTCATCGCATTTCGTTGTACAATCCGATAAGAATCTTCACGACTGATTCCTGCTTGCGTGAGTGCTAAAAGCACCCGTTGTGAGTGAACAAGACCGCGGAATTTATTAAGATTTTTTTGCATATTTTCTGGATAGACAATGAGATTTTCAATAACAGATGTGAGGCGAGAAAGAGCAAAATCAAGTGTAATAGTCGCATCTGGAGCAATATAACGCTCAACAGATGAATGGGAAATATCACGTTCATGCCAAAGTGCAACATTTTCCATAGCTGGGAGTGCAAATGCACGTACTATGCGGGCTAATCCAGTTAAATTTTCTGTTAAAACTGGATTACGTTTATGAGGCATCGCCGATGAACCTTTTTGCCCAGGTGAGAAATGTTCCTCTGCTTCAAGAACTTCTGTTCGTTGTAAATGGCGTATTTCTATCGCTAGCCTTTCAATAGAGGAAGCAATAACACCAAGTGTTGCAAAAAACATAGCATGACGATCTCTTGGTATTACTTGGGTGGAAACCGGTTCAGCACGCATTCCTAGGGCTTTTGCTACATGTTCTTCAACGCGTGGATCGATATTTGCAAAAGTTCCTACAGCTCCTGAAATCGCGCAAGTAGAAATTTCTTCTCGTGCTGCAAGAAGACGTTTGCGACAACGGGAAAATTCAGCGTATGCAAGAGCAAATTTGATTCCAAATGTTGTCGGTTCAGCATGAATGCCATGACTCCGCCCAATGGTGATTGTCTCTTTATGCTCAAAAGCACGTCTTTTTAATGCTTCAAGAAGTTGATCTATATCCTCTAGCAAAATATCACTAGCACGCATCAATTGAATGTTCAGCGTTGTATCGAGAACATCAGATGATGTCATGCCTTGGTGGATAAAACGTGCTGCTGGTCCAATGAATTCAGCTAGGTGGGTCAGAAATGCGATAACATCATGTTTGGTAATTGCTTCAATTTCATCAATGCGATTGACATCAAATTTAGCAGCTGTCCCCTTTTCCCAAATGACTTTGGCGGCTTCTTTCGGAATAATTCCTAAGTGAGCAAGGGCATCACAGGCATGGGCTTCAATTTCAAACCAAATACGATATTTTGTTTCGGGAGACCAAATTGTTACCATTGCAGGGCGGGAATAACGTGCGATCATCATTTTTTTCCTTGTTGTGAGAGGATTGCGGCTTGGCGCAATGCATTAATACGTGTTTTGTAAAGCTCTTTATTTCCGTTTTTATAAATTGCAGAGCCTGCGACAAATACATTTGCACCAGCTTTTGCAGCTATCCCAATTGTATCAACGGAGATACCACCATCAACTTCAAGATCAATAGGGCGGTTTGCAATCATGCTTTTAACGCGCTTAATTTTATCTTTTATTTCTGGAATAAAACTTTGTCCACCAAAACCGGGATTGACCGTCATGATGAGAATGAGATCTAATTGATCAAGCAAATATTCAAGTACATGTTCAGGGGTACTTGGATTGAGTGCAATTCCTGCTTTTTTCCCCATTTTTTTGATTGTTTGTAATGAACGATGAAGATGTGGACTTGCTTCAGCATGAATGGTTATAGTATCTGAACCCGCTTTTGCAAAAGCCTCCAAATAAGGGTCTACTGGTGCGATCATAAGGTGGACATCAAATATTGCTTTGGTTAATGGGCGCAGAGCCTTGACGATTTCAGGACCAAAGGTGATGTTAGGAACAAAGTGCCCATCCATGATATCAAGATGAAGCCAATCTGCACCAGCATCAACAACATCTAACATTTCTTGTCCAAGTTTAGAAAAATCAGAAGCCAAAAGTGAAGGCGAAATGAGATGAGAATGGGGCATTAAAATCTCCTTGATTGGCTGTTTTTATCATATCGCTGTGTATACACAAATATCTTTTGTGTTATGACGGAAAAGAAAAATATGCATTATAGGTCTTTGTTATGGAAAGATCGCTTGAAATTTTAAAGCTTTATAAGTGAAAGATATGTCGAATCATAAAACATATTTGATGCCTGAACTTCAACATAATATTGCGGTTTCTTCCTAAGAATATCGAGATGCCATGAGTCTTTTTGCAGGAGCTGTGCATATTGTGACAACAAATGGCATTAAGGGAAGACGCGGGGTGACTGTTTCGGCGTGTTGTTCTTTATCTGATAATCCTCCAACCCTTCTTGTTTGTCTCATGCGCCATAATTTAAAGAATCAGGTGTTTATGGAGAATGGAAATTTTTGTGTTAATAGCTTGGCAGGAAAACATCGTCCATTAGCGGATGTTTTTTCGAGGCGTTGCACTTCTACACAAAATGAGCGTTTTGATGTTGCTCAATGGGGAGCTTTGCAAACGGGGGCCCCTAGTCTTTCAGACGCTTTAGCGTCATTTGATTGCCGTTTGATTTGTTGGCACGAACACGCAACCCATTGTGTTTTGATTGGTGAGGTTGTTGCAATCAACTGTAATAAAGAAAAAGATGCTTTGATGTATTTGAAACGTGAATATCACACTTTGCCTTTATAAAAATTTTATTTTTTTGCATTGATGAAATGATTTATTGTTGCTTCATTTAGATTTTAAATAATGAGAAAGTAGGGGATGGATGGCTCTGATATCTGATAGATTTCCTTCTTTTTGAAGTTTCTCAATAAGCGAGAAAAATGATTCTGGATGAGATTTAATCAAGAATCTAACCTACATAAAAAAGTGCTCAAACCTAAACAGTACATTTAGACATATTTGTAGATTGTTATGAAAAAACATTTTACTCTTGTGTTGATGGGTATTGCGCAATATATAGACCGCACATAGCATATGTGGAGGTTTTTTATTGCATGAGCGAAGAGATTGATGGTCAATATCGCCCTAGTGAAGATGAGCCTTTTATGAATGAGCGGCAAAAGGCGTATTTTCGTGCTAAATTGGTTTCTTGGAAGAATGATATATTAAAAGAAGCTCGTGAGACTTTAGAAAATTTGCAGGAAGAGAATGTTGGTCAACCCGATTTGACTGATAGGGCTTCTTGTGAAACGGATCGTACAATCGAATTACGTGCTCGTGATCGTCAGAGGAAACTTATTTCAAAAATAGATGCTGCTTTAGAGCGCATTGATAATGGGACATATGGTTTTTGTGAAGAAACCGGCGAACCCATTAGTATAAAGCGTCTTGAGGCTCGGCCGATAGCCGTTTTGTCATTGGAAGCGCAAGAACGTCACGAACGACGTGAAAGAGTTTATCGCGATGATTAAGGTCATTGAAATGATAAACAAACGAAATTCGTGGTGATAAAATTGTATATTTTTATTTTTGAGGGGTAGGAATGAATAAAGATGGTTCTTGCCGCCCCTCAATTTCGGCGGTGATTGCTGAATCTTTTACCGCTTCACTCGTAAAAGAAGAGGGACTTTTATCCGATATCCCGTTTTTTTCTATAGGGGCGGAATTTGGATGTGTGTGTGTTTCTCTCTTTTGTATTTTGGATGTACTGGTAATATCGGATTCTACAACTACATCTGTTAATCCGCCAATAAGAAGCAAATATTCTTTCTCATCGCAACGGACTAAAACAAGGCGGCGTGCTCGATCTATAGAAATTACTTCACATAATGCTAATCGTGATAGACTTTTTTTTCCATTAATGTTGAATCTTCTCATACTTAAACGACGTAAAAACAAGATAATTATGGTAATAGCCACGATTGTTATTATAAAAAACAAAAAGCTTATCGTTATTTTCGCAGCAGATACACCTATTTGCTCTGATAACCAGATATACATAGATTTTCTCCCATTTTTGTGTGAAAATATCGTTTTTATCGAGATAAATTTATAAATACACCTTTAAAAGGTTCACTTAAATACAAGAAATAAACTTTTTAACATTAAGTGAGCTTTCTTAGAAAGATAATATCATAGTATATACTTTATAACAATGAATATAAAGGAAGTTTTGTGATATAAGAAACAGCTAAATCTAAGGCAATAAGAGATGGATAAAGGTTTTGATAATAATGAAAGATCAGCGTCTTCTGTTCATCGAAGAGTTGTAATTTTTAGTGTTGTTTTTATATTAGTTTTTCTTTTCATTGTGGGTATTTTAGGCTTTTTTTATCCACAAAGCTATTTACAAAAGGCTATATTGATATCTTTTTTGAGTCTAGCAATTATCGGCGTTACAACACTTGTTTTGTGTGGAATGGGAATTTTAAGATACCATGTGTGGTTGCATGAAGATTTTGATTTTAGCATCTTTAATAGGAGCGATGATGCAATTGTAATCTCTGATCTTTCTGGTTTTGTTTATTATTCTAATCAAAACTATCAAAAAATTCTAACCTATAAGCCTGAAGTGTCTTGTTATATGGTTATTGCTGATCTTCCAGGAGCTGGTGCACTTTCATATCGCTTAAAGGTTGCGGCCTGTAATAATCTTGCAGCGCAAGAGGAATTAAGAGTAGAACAACCAATTTTTACCGATTCTACACCAAAAAAATCTGTTTGGTATAATATTTCCGTTCAACCTATCACAAAACAGAAAAAAAAGCTTTTATTTTGGCGTATTGCTGATATTTCGCATTTACAACAAATGCGAGAAGTTTTTTTCTCGAACCTCCAAGAGGCTATCAATCACTTGGATCAAGCTCCTATTGGTTTTGTATCAGTTAATACACAAGGAACTATTCTTTATGCCAATGCGGTTTTTGCCGAATGGTTTTCAATTGATTTAGCGAATTTCTTAATTGGTCAATATAATTTTGATTCGCTATTTGATAGCGTTGGTGCTAAGAGCTCGTGGAGTGATATCTGTTTGCAAACAAACAGATATCAAAGTTCAGGTTACTCTTTACCTTATAGGTTTTCGTTATGTTTAAATTCACAGACGACTTGTGAGAAAATATTCCATTGTCTTATATCTGTTTCTTCTCTCTTAGAAGAGGAATCCATTTATCGTATTGTAATCATTCCACAACAAATACAAAAAGAAGAGGACAATCAATTAAAATTACCTAGTATATTAGAAGAATATTTTGATGCGAGTCCTTTTGCAATAGCTGTGGTGGATCATGAAGGGCAATTGGTTCATATGAATAAAGCTTTTTCATCACTTACGGGATGTATGGACAAAGCTGTCAATTTCTATGATGTTATTTCTCGTTGTGATTGTGTGCAGTTAGAGCGTTCTTTTCAGAGAATTGCGACAAATAAAAATTATTTTGTTTCTCTAGAAACTGTTTTAGAAAAAAATGAAGAATGCCATTTACGACTCCATATTATGTCTGTACTGCCCTATCATGGTGATGCATTGCAAGATTTGTTTATTATCTCTGTGATTGAAACAACCGAACAAAAAACGCTTGAAGATAAAATGATGCAAAGTCAGAAGATGCAAGCTGTTGGACAATTGGCTGGCGGCATTGCTCATGATTTTAATAATGTTTTAACAGCAATTTTAATGTCGTGTGATCTTCTTTTAAATACGCATCGTAGTTCTGATCCTGCTCATGCTGATCTGATCAATATTAAAAATAATGCTAATCGTGCAGCTGCTCTTGTACAGCAATTATTAGCTTTTTCTAGAAAGCAAACACTTCGACCTGAAGAAGTTGATTTTACTGAATTTTTATCGGATATTCGCAATCTTATTTTACCACTTTTGGGGAATAATATTCAATTAAAAATTATCCATGGAAGAGATTTGTGGAGCGTTGAAGTTGATCAAGCATCTTTTCAGCGTGTTATTATGAATTTAGTTATTAATGCGCGTGATGCCATGTTAGATGGAGGTATTGTTACGATTGCAACAAACAATATTACAAAGCAACAAAGTGCTGAGTTTAATCATCTTGGTTTAGCAATTGGTGAGTATGTGCAATTGACTATTTCAGATACAGGGGCTGGTATATCTTCTGCTATACAAGAAAAAATGTTTGAGCCATTTTTTACAACAAAAGAAGTTGGAAAAGGAACAGGACTTGGTTTATCAATGGTTTATGGAATTATCAAGCAGAGCGGTGGGTACATTTATTGTGAAAGTAAGGAAGGTGAAGGAGCAACATTTCATATTTTTCTTCCCCGTTATATCCCTAATATAAAAGGAGAAATTTCTCAAAAGATTGAAAAAGATGAAGAGAAAGATAAAAATATAGACTTAACAGGATCTGCGACTGTTTTATTGGTTGAAGATGAAGATGCAGTCAGAATGGGGGGGGTAAGAGCTCTTCAAATGAGAGGATATAGGGTTTTGGAGGCAGCGAGTGGGGTGGAAGCACTCTCTATTCTTGAGGAACAAAAAGGAGCTGTTGATATTATTGTTTCCGATGTAGTGATGCCAGAAATGGACGGGCCCACTTTATTGAAGGAAGTACGTAAAAACTATCCTGATATCAAATTTCTTTTCGTTTCTGGATATGCAAAAGATGCTTTTGCTAAAAATCTTCCACAAAATGCTGTTTTTGGTTTTTTATCTAAACCTTTTACACTCAAACAGTTAGCTCTAACAGTTAAAAGAACGCTTCTGTCATGAGACAAAAATTTATGCAATAGAAAAATTGCGTATTTTAAGATTTTTTAGGTGAAATACGAGAGTATTTTGATAAATAGAGCTTGTGATAATGTCATAGAACTGAATAAAGAAGAAGAGTTTTGAAATTTAACTAAAATTCAAAAAAATCACACATTTTGCACAAAAATTTATGAAGAGATAGACTCTATTATGTCAACATTTCATAGAGATTTTCAATTATAGATATTGAGCACAAACTATGTGTAAAACATTGAAAAATGCTGATTAATAGATTACTGATACACTTAAAAGGATAAAAGCTGTTGTTGCATATCTACCATTTTGCTCTTCCCTTCAATAAATGCTTTTACGGCTTCAGGGTAGAGCTTATGCTCTGCTTGAAGAACTCTTTGTGCTAAGCCCTCAGCAGTATCATGAGGATAGACTGGAACGGCTGCTTGGGCGAGGATTTTTCCTGCATCCATGTCTTCTGTGACAAGGTGAACAGTGCAACCTGTGATTTTTACGCCTGCTTGTAAAGCTTTTTCATGTGTGTTTAAGCCTTTAAATGAAGGCAAAAGAGAAGGATGAATGTTTAAAATTCGTCCTTCGTAAAGTTTTACAAAACGTGGTGAGATAAGGCGCATATACCCTGCAAAGCAGAGAAAATCCGGTTTATATTGATCTAAAATCGTAAAAATACTTTCTTCATGCTCTTCTTTTGTTTTGTAAATTTTGCGATCAACAATATGAATAGGTAAGTTATGGTTTTGCGCCTTTTCAATACCGTTTGCACGCGGATTATCGCAAATAACTGCGACGACTTCAGCAGGATATTCCTTTTGTTGACTAGCTTGAGCAAGGGCGACCATATTGGATCCATTACCAGAAATGAAAACGACGATTTGTTTTTTCATAAATGCAGTACCCCTTTATAAAGTATTCCTTTATTTTGATCTTGGCGTTTTGTTAAAATGCCAAGGGGAGTTACAGTCTCCCCTTTTCTTTCAAGAGCTTGCGTAATTTTTTCAGCTGCATGCTGTGCTACGATAATGATCATGCCAATACCACAATTAAATGTTCTTAACATTTCTGTTTCTTCTATTTTACCTTGTTTGGCAATCCATGAAAATACTGCTGGAACATTGATGGTAGAAAGATTAATTTCAGCGCAGAGAGAAGATGGAACGACACGTGGAATATTTTCAGGAAAGCCTCCACCCGTAATATGAGCAAGAGCTTTAATCCCTTCGTATTTTCGCATGAGGGGAAGAAGCGATTTTACATAAATGCGTGTTGGTGTAAGAAGTGCTATACCAAGGCTGTTTTCGGGGGCAAAAGGGGCAGGGGCATTCCATTTGAGATAATTTTGCTGGACGATTCGTCGAACAAGCGAAAAGCCATTGGAATGAATTCCAGAGGCGCTTAAACCTAATATAATATCACCTTCTGTCAAATCTTTTGAAGGGAGTAGCTTGCTGCGTTCGCATGCTCCTACAGCAAAACCGGCTAGATCATAATCTCCTTTTGCATACATTCCTGGCATTTCTGCAGTTTCTCCTCCAATAAGAGCAGCACCGGCTTGTTTACATCCTTCAGCAATACCAGAAACAATTACAGCACCTTGTTCAGGGTCAAGCTTTCCAGTTGCAAAATAATCCAGAAAAAAGAGAGGTTCAGCCCCTTGTACGAGTAAATCATTGACACACATAGCTACAAGATCAATACCTACAGTGTTATGGTGACCTACTTCAATGGCAATTTTTAATTTTGTTCCCACACCATCATTGGCTGCTACTAGGATAGGATCCATAAAACCAGCTGCTTTTAAATCAAAAAGTCCACCAAAACCGCCAATTTCTGCATCTGCTCCGGCTCGTTTTGTCGCGCGTATAAAGGGTTTAATTTTTTCTACCATGGCATTACCCATATCGATGTTTACACCGGCTTTTGCGTAGGTAAGACTAACTTTGGATTTATTATTTGTAAGATCTTGATTGCTCATTGGAGCCTTCCTTTAGTGGAAAATCAGGTTTTGATATTATGCAATGCCATGATAGAGTTCTCTCTGCAAGAGATATTGATAAGAAAATAAGCAACTTTACTTGTACCTTATTTTGAAGGTGTTTATAATTTTTTGTGAAGAATTTTTTAGGATATTTTATGAGCAAGATATCAGATAATCACGGACAGTCTTCTTGGCAACTTATGAGAAAGAAAGTGAGTGAGAATACATCTCGTGATCGTTATAAGACTTATGTGCCAGCGTACACTCAATTACCGTTGCCGAATAATATGAAAAGGCAAATCTTTTTTTGGCTTGGTACGCTGATTTTTTTCATTCTTTTTATGTTTGTTTTTGGATCGATTTTGCTTCCTTTTGTGGCAGGGATTGTGTTGGCTTATTTTCTCAATCCCATTGTTCAATTACTTGAAAAATTTGGTATTCGTCGTGTGTTTGGGACTGTCCTCATTACCTTATTTATTGTTATTACCTTTGTTGCTGCTTTAGTTATTTTGATTCCTGTTATTAGTTGGCAAATACAGCAATTTATGAGTGATGGTTTACCTGTTTATATTAATCGTATTCAAACCTTTTTTGTTGAGCATGATTTTGATTGGATAAGGCGCTATTTTGGAAGTGATCCAAATGAATTACGGAATAATATTAAAGTATTTTTGGGAGAAGGTTCGGATTTTATTACGTCTCTTTTGAATTCACTTTTAAAGTCAGGAAAATCTATCGTTAATATCGTTAGCCTATTTGTTGTGGCACCTGTGGTGGCATTTTATATGTTATTAGATTGGCCACGTATGGTAACAGCTATCGATTCGTTAATACCGCGTGATCACCTTGAAACCGTTCGTAGTATTTTTCATGAAATGGATAGAGCTATTGCAGGCTTTGTTCGTGGACAAGGAACAGTTTGTCTTATATTGGGAGGCTATTATGCTATTGGTTTAACGATTACAGGACTCAATTTTGGTCTTTTGATTGGTATGTTTATTGGTCTTATTAGCTTTGTTCCTTATATCGGTACAATGAGTGGTTTGGTCCTTTCTGTTGGTATTGCATGGGTCCAGTTTTATCCCAATAATTGGGGGGGAATCATCGTTGTGATGGCACTTTTTTTAATTGGCCAATTTATTGAAGGTTATATTCTTCAGCCCAAACTTGTAGGTTCATCAGTGGGATTACATCCCGTATGGTTGATGTTTTCACTTTTTGCTTTTTCTTCACTCTTTGGTTTTACTGGTATGCTTGTTGCTGTTCCTGCGGCAGCCGCTGTTGGCGTTTTAGTTCGTTTTGCTCTTCATACTTATCTTAGTTCTCAGATGTATTCGCGAAAGGGAAATTCGGAGCCGCTAAAATGAATGGGCGTGAAACGCAATTATCTTTAAATTTTCCTTATGATCCGATTTTTCAATTTGAGGATTTAGTGGTAACGGAAAGCAATCGTATGACTTTTCAGCTTATTGATCACTGGCCCAATTGGAGCTTACCTATTGCAGTTTTGGTTGGGAAAGAAGGATCTGGAAAAACGCACTTTTCTAATATATGGCTCCAAAAAGCAGATGCTTTCAGGATTCAGCACGATGAAATTGATCAGGCTGTTCCTATGGCTTCTTTAGGCAGATCATTTTTAATAGAGGATATTGATGCAGGTAAAATTAATGAGACAAAACTTTTTCATTTAATTAACAGTATTAAGCAAGCAAATCTTGATGCACACCAAGCTACGTTATTGATGACGGCACGAACACTTCCTTCCGCTTGGAATTTAAAGTTAAATGATCTAAAAAGTCGTCTTAATTCGGTGATGTTCGTTGAAATTAATCAGCCTGATGATGCATTGTTAACAGCTGTTGCATTTAAGCTTTTTTCCGATAGGCAACTTATTGTACATCCAGATACGGTTTATTATCTTGTAAGTCGTTGTGAACGTTCTTTATTTTCATTGAAGCGTGTTATTGATTCTGTTGATCAGTTGGCATTACAAAGAAAAAGAAAAATAACACGTGCTGTTATTGCTGAAGTTTTGAATAGAAGAAATCCATAAACACTCCTTATCATGGCTTACTTATTCTTTCCTTCTATTATCGTTTCAATATGTGGAAAGACAAGTCATTTAAATTTTCTTCTTTTTTGATATCTGTTAAAAATAGTGTTTTTTACTTTTTTCATGTGTTTATTTTAAATAGCTTTGAGATTTTATTGTATGATGTTGAATTCTTTCTATCTTCGCATTTGAAAATTTTTCTAAAAGAGTGCTTTATTTATAATGAAAATTTTGTGCTTTGAAAAAATGGTTGTTGTTTATGGATTTGGATTGTAGAAGATTCGAGAATTTTTAATAAAATAGTCTTCTGGAAGATAGAAAAAGAGGGGAAAAAGCTTAATACAGCTGAATTTTTTGGCTTATGTTCTCTTTAGAAAAGTTTTTCTATGATATTTAAGTTGTTTTTTCTAAAATTATATCTGTAGAATGCATTTTGATACAGTAAGAGCTTGCTTAAAGCAGAATAAAAACTATGAAATCCTTATAGGAAAATTCATTGTTTTTTTAATATAGATTGGATTTTTTTACGGAGGTTATTTTCTATTATTATTTCAATAAGTCTGTTATTGAGTAGGGGAAAAAATTTAAAAATGTGTTTTTTTGTAAAGAAATGCAACAAAGTTAAAAAAAAGTGTGTTTTTCTCTTGCACTTCTGTTGTGAAAATTTTAGGAAATGTGCATCAAGTAAATGTAAATGGCGGAGCGTAGCGCAGCCTGGTAGCGCACCTGATTTGGGATCAGGGGGTCGTAGGTTCGAATCCTATCGCTCCGACCATATTTGATTGAGTGTGTGAGAATGACCCAATTAGGTACGTGTGGTGAGAAACTATCATTCAAGCGTTATGTAATCTGAAGGAAAAAGGCATGATCGCACGTATTTATAGTCCTGCTAAGACAGCTATGCAGTCAGGTAAGGGGAATACAGATTTTTGGATTCTAGAGTATGAGCCGGTGAAAGCAAAAATGCTTGAACCTCTTATGGGGTACACGGCAACGTCTGATATGAATAATCAGGTAAGGATCCGATTTAATAGGAAGGAAGAAGCGATTGCTTTTGCGCATAAGAATGCTATCTCTTACCGCGTAGAAAAGAAACATACGTCGATTCGACGTGCTATTTCTTATTCTGATAATTTTCGCAGTGATCGGCAGCACTCTTGGACACATTGAATTCAAGATGCTATTTTGAATTGAGAAAATAATCAGTTAGGTCCCGTAGCTCAGCTGGATAGAGCAACGGCCTTCTAAGCCGTGGGTCACAGGTTCGAATCCTGTCGGGATCGCCAAGTTTAAATAAAATCAATAGGTTATATAAAAGTTCGGGCATTTTGAGTCTATTGATTCTTTTGACTTATTTTTATGTCTATCCCGAACCTTTTTGTAGCTTTTTTATTGCTTCTATTGCTAATCGTTTTCTATCTGCTGTTTTAGTATAAAGGGATGCCATTTTATCTTCTGTCCAGCCAAAAAGCGCTTTCATTTGCGAAACTGTCGCACCAGCATTGGC
>NZ_JBHILZ010000050.1:0-1975 GCF_042193725.1 Bartonella sp. OT172YNZD
AAAGCTGATTACCAGTGATCGCTTCCGTAGAACCTTCAGAAATATCTCCATCTAAAAGAGACTTCAGTTTGCTCTTGCTTCTTTTGTCTCCTTTGCCATGAAGTGCCACAAAAGCTGCGTCTTCATCACTCCATAACAACGCATTCTGCTCAATATTCTCAGAAATCTCATTATGAAGCTTCGTGAATGAACTGCTGACACCCGCAAAGGCTTCTGCAATATTTTTATAGCTCTCTTCTTCAGAAGTGCCATCATCATTGAACTTCGTAACTTTGAAAATAGGTGCTGTCCATTGGCCATCTTCATACTGAGCATCACCACCAAAATATGTCGCTAGCGTCCTATTCAAAGAATAAAGCTGCGATCCATTGATAGCATCCCTCGAGCCTTCTGAGATTGCTCCTGCATTGACACCAGAAAGTGTCCGCGCATCACCTCTACTGTTCGCAACCGTGATTGCTGTGCCCTCTTTCTCTCCACCAATCTTGATAACATTTGTATCTACATCTTGCTTAACAAGGCTATCGCCTACTACTTTATTAATCTCATTCTTAACTTCATTGTGAAGATTCGTGAAAGAAGTACCAACACCAGCAAAGGCAGCCGCTACAGTCTCATAGCTCTTCTCTTCAACCTTATTACCATCCGCACTGACAGTGGTAACCTTAAAGCTTGGAGCACTCCATTCTCCACCAGTATATCCAGCGCCTCCACCAAAATACTGAGCAACCATCTCTCCCATAGAATAAAGCTGTGAACCATTGATAGCATCGGTTGAATCTACTGTAATCTTGCCAGCCTGAAGAGACGTAATCTTGCTATCAACTTTTTCTTCACCTTCTCCATGCTGCGCTACAAAGGCTCCTTCTTTCTTGCTCCATAGCAACGCATCACCTTGAACTTCCTGCGTAATATTCGTTATTTGTTGAGTAAAGTCTTGGACTACATCCGTGAGGTGATGGTTCACATTCTTAATGTTTGTATCAAGTCCTTCAAAGGCGCTACCAACATCTTTAAACTCAGCATGCTTTGCCTCACCCTTTGCATCAACACTAGATAATTTATAGGTTGGGCCCATAAACGCACCTTCACTAAACTTCGCATCTCCACCCAAAAAGCTTGTGATATTTTGAGAGAGGATATTAATCTGGCTACCATTGATTACATCATGTGAACCTGCAGAAATAACTCCATCTTTCACATTATGAAGAGCTACTGGAGAAGAACCTTTCCCTTTTCCAAAAGTTACGCTCTCATAATTAGTGCCAACTCCAGCTTCATCTTTATCGTAAAGAACAACAGAAGAATCTTCAGACTGAATATCCTTAGAAAGATCCTTTAAGCTTTTTTCAAGCTGAGCTTTATTGACAGCCTCGTTGTCATTCTGCGCTTCCTTAACACCAGAAATGATCCGATCCTCATTATTCTTATTTTGAATATTAATGACAGTACCGCTCGTTTCTTTACCAATGGTAATAGCAGCAGCTTCCTGTCCTTGCTTAACAAGACTATCACTTATCATGGTGTTAATCTCATCATAAATGCTCTTGAATGAATGACCAACACTCGAAAAAGCATCCGCTACAGTCTTATAGGACTCATCAGTAATATCGCCATCAGAAGCGATTTGCTTAACCTTGAAATTAGGAGCTGTCCATTGACCATTCTCATAATGAGCTCCTCCACCTAAATATGTCGCAACACTGCTACCAAGGCTATAAAGCTGATTACCAGCTACAGCATCGCTTGAGCCAGCATTAATGTCTCCATTGGCAAGTGACGTTATCTTGCTGTTCGTTCTTCCTGTTCCATCTTTTCCATGCTGTGCTACAAAAGCCTTCTCCTGATCGCTCCAGTTCAAAGAATCTTGCGCAACACCTTCAGACACTTCCTTAATGCGTTGATTCACATTCTTAATGTTTGTATCAAGACCCTCAAAAGCCTCTCCTACATTCTTAAACTCTGTTGGGGTTAT
>NZ_JBHILZ010000051.1:0-1906 GCF_042193725.1 Bartonella sp. OT172YNZD
CGCCTGCTTTTTAAAAATAAAGAAACCGTATGTCACATTAAGCACTAAAAAATTATAAAATTGAAATAATTATCTATATAGGTATATAAACAATCGTGAATAAAATAAAACGTATCATGTAGCCATAAAGCGTTTTATAGATAAAAATATTGGAGGGGGTAATGGACACTCTATGTACTAATAAATTAAATAAAAAAGAGAAAAATCCAAATTCCAAACAATCAATTTTAATAACTATAATACGTAGAGTGTTTTCTATCGTTTATAAAATATTACATAAGATATTGAAAACGTGCCTTTTTTTCCTTTTCCTTTTTCTTTTGCTTATTCGTAAACCGGTTATTATTTTAACAGAGTTTATAGCAGGGGGGAGTTTGCTGGTGCTATTTATTTTTTTTACTGGATATGTAGCGGGCTCTGCACCTTTTGAACACCAAACAGCAATGGTCATTGGTTATATAGTCTTGATATTTCTAAGTTTAGCTGTCAATTGGGGATATGATACGCTCCTATTACGGTTAGCTCCTCCCGGTTCTGATCTTATGCTTTTCAAGTAAAAGGTTATTAGAGAATGTTCGTCAAGCTCTCCAATATGATAGAATGGTACTAACAAGAGCTAGTACAAAGAGGATGTATTTTAGGTTGTTTCTGTTTTAAAGCTTGCGCTAAATCATAATTTGTTTGCATAGCTAGCCAAGCACGTGCAGTACTCACACCAGCCATTTCAAGCCTAATAGCGAGATTGGGACTAATAGCAGCTTTTCCATTTAAAACCCTAGAAAATGCTACACGAGACATACCAAGCCGTTCAGCTGTTTCGGTAACAGATAAGCCAAGCTCTACGATTACATCTTCACGCAAGAGTTCTCCAGGATGTGGAGGGTTTTTCATCATTTTTTATCTCTCCTTATTCAATGATAATCTAGATAATCAACTAATTCGATATCTATACCAACAAAACGGAATATTACACGCCAATTTCCATTTACAGTAATTGACCAATAGCCTTTAAGATCACCTTTTAGAGGATGCAATCGAAAGGACGGATAGTTCAAATCATTTGGTGATATAGCTACATCAAGAGCACCTAGAATACGTCTTAACTTTTGAGTATGAGCAGACTGAATTCCTTTTGTAGTACCAGTATTGTAGAAGGCTTCAAGCCCTTTATGTTTAAATCCCAAAATTATGTTTCACTGTAATGTGTATCGTTATAAAATACAAGAAGAAATTGTTCAGTTAAGCCACCAATGTTACCATTATTGGTAACATTGTGAAGCGTAACTACTATGCTTTTATTAATTTTTTATTCTCTCTTCTGTATCTGTATATTTTAAGCATCAAAAATGCCTGCTAAAGCAGATTTTGAATTGATGAGGATGTTGTAGCCTCTTATTTTATGGATAAATGGAGCTAATTATTTTTCATCTAAGATAATCTTCGAGATCTATTTGATTACTGATGTCCATTTCTAAAGGTTTGTTATTCTCATATACACCTTGAATACTGGCGGCTTTTATGCGATTTTTTTAAGTTCTCTCTAAGAGCTATTTTATGGTTTTTAGCACTACCTTTCCAACCAAGGTTTGGGTTGAGACGGTAGGATCTATTAATCCCAATACGAGGACCTTCCAAAAGAATATCCATAGCTATTAGTCTTTTTATGCTTCGATTAAAGTGATGTCTGGTAATACCAACTTTTTTAGCCAATTCCGTTTGATTGACGACTAATAGATTTTCGAAATCAAGACGAGAAGCCAGAATGAAAAACACCTTAAGATCATATCCATTTAAATTACTTTTCGCTATTATAGCCATCGGATGTTGAGGCATTGCAATCCATTCCTTTTTAAATCCATTTTTGCCTTTTAGGTATGACACAAACAACAAAATCGTCCATAACCTT
>NZ_JBHILZ010000052.1:0-1871 GCF_042193725.1 Bartonella sp. OT172YNZD
GGATTTCTATTTAAAAGGGCATTATCAACCGCCCAATTAAAGAGACTGTTTAAAGAGGTCAAAAAATGTTTTGCCGCCGCGGGGGTCTCTCGCCTTCTATCTACGGCTTCAAGAATGTGTTGTTTGTTTATGCTTTTATATGCACGATCACCGATATGTTTAGAAACATTATTCAGAATTCGATATTTAACTTTTTTAGTAGATTCTGATTGATTATGCCATTGCATGCTTTGTAAATACTGATGCAACAACCAATCGAAAGACCCTTCTGTGAGTCTGGTACGCCTCTTTGTTTTGGAGGAGCCATTTTGCGCTTGTTTAATAGCCAGCGTATAATTGTCAACAAACTCTTGCGTTCCATAGGTTCCTTCAATCCGAAACCGTGGTCCATGACCAATACGTACATACCATATAACTTTACCATGGCGTGTACGTTCACGAACAAGATGCGGTGGACGGCGTTTTGGCATGGCTAAAACTTTATACCGTCGACAGAGGGGCAGCTTTTGCTGGTCTCGTAGTCTTCTTGCTCGTTTTCAAGTGGTGGAAAATCATCAATGCTATAAGTATTATCTGTCGTTGTTGGTGTTATGGTTTTATTGATATGAATTAATAATTCCCCTGTAGGTTTGATTTCTATGAGTTCACATCCTTGTTTTTAGCTTCTCTTAAAGCACGAGCAATAGCTGGTTGCGTGATAGTCGGTGGGCGGTGTGGCATGTTTATTCCCCTTCATTTTAGATGTAATTCACTCGTGGCGTGAATCACGCTGGTGTTAAAATTTTGTTTGTGTTGCTAGAAAGGAATGTCGTCTTTTGCTGAAGAGTCGCCGTTCTGGGCGGTCATAGTTCGTTTACAAGCTTCTGAATTATCATAAATTTTTGTATCGCCATAAATTCTTGAATCATTATCGATAACCACATTTCCATAAATTTCTACGCTTCCAAAAATATGACCTCTATATATTTTGACGTTATTATAAATTTTTGCATTTCCAAAAATCTCTGCACTATAAGCAACTTGTGCGTTATCAAAAACCTTAGCGCTATCGTAAATATTGGCAAACAAATACGCCTTGGCATCATTATAAATCCAACAATCGTTTTCATGACTTAAATTGTCTTCATGCTCTATAAAGCCGCCAAGATCACCTGCCTTTACATCTCCAAAGTCTTTCAATGCACGGATGCGGTAAAGCGTAATGTATCCATCAAACTCAATTGTTTCATCAGTAAGTTCGTATTTTCTCATCTGGTTTTTTCTCTAGTTGAGATTCTTCTATCGTCATCAATCCAGTCGTCCCAACATACACATGCTTCACCGTAAATTTTTGCATGACCGTAAATATGCGCATCACCGTAAACTTGCGCATTGCCGTAAACACGCGCCCTATCGTAAATGTATCCCTCACCGTAAACTTGTGCATTGCCATAAACTTCTGCATTATCAAAAACGTGCGGTTCACCGCAAATATATGCATCACCGTAAACTTCTGCATGACCGTAAATACATGGTTCATCTAAAACTTCTGCTTTGCCATAAATACGAGAATTGCCGTGAACCTCGGCATAACCGTAAACATGTGCATTCTCTTCATGTTCAATGCCCCATTGCATAGCAGGTGTTGTATAAGATTGGCTTACTTCCTCTATTAAGCGTTCTGTCATGAGTTTCGTTTTGTAATCTTCATATTTGCTTGTAGGCAAACCTTTTGCTGTCTTACTGAGTACGTTGTAAACATTTGAAGCAGTGACTTTTCCTAAGCGCGCTTGAAACCATTCTGCTGTTCTTTGTTCCATCTCACACCGCCGTTTGTTGTTGAGTTGGTGCATATTCAATATCTTGTATAGGTGCATCTAATTGCTCTTGTT
>NZ_JBHILZ010000053.1:0-1806 GCF_042193725.1 Bartonella sp. OT172YNZD
ACAACATATTGATTTATAATGATAATTCACTGTTTTGTATGTTGAGTGAGAGTCCCGAATATCGTAAGATTCTCTCATTTCAAACCTGTTTATGTTGAATCAATCAAAATCACTTTCTTGCACACCACAAGCGGGATGAATGTGTGGATAAAATTTGTATAAGAAAGGAATAAAAATGGCTTTTCTGAACCGTCTTAATGCAAGAGCTGTCGCAACATCGGGGGCTGGAAAATATAATGATAGTGCCGGCTTGTTACTCCATAAGCGTAAAGATGGTGGTGCTCAATGGATTTTACGGTATACCCTTCACGGACGCCGTCGCAAAATGGGCTTAGGTGCGTTGCGAGATGTCTCTTTAAAACAAGCGCGTGAATTGGCAACTGGGTGGCGCTCTGTTTTACGTGAGGGTCGTGACCCCATTAAAGAACGTGAGAACCAAAAAACGTGAGGCAATAAGCAATCTTCATTATTTAAAAGACATTGCTTTAGATGCTTTTGAAAGTCGTAAAGCTGAATTAAAAGGGGATGGTAAGAATGGGAACTGGTTTATACCCTTAAAACTTCACATTTTACCAAAATTAGGCTGTCTGCCCGTTTCAGAGATTACACAAACAAAGATACGCAACACGCTTGCCCCCATTTGGCATACAAAAGCTGGAACAGCCCAAGCAGCATTGATACGTCTTAATCTTTGTCTCAAACATGCAGCTGCCTTGGGTTTGGATGTTGATTTACAAGCAGTAACAAAAGCACGCGCGTTCTTAGGAAAACAACGTCATAAAGCACAAAATATACCAGCCATGGATTGGAAAGATGTGCCAGCTTTTTATAAAACACTTTGTAAAAAAATAACTATGACACAACTGGCTTTGCGTTTGCTTATCCTTACAGGGGGTCGTACTTTTCCTTTGCGTCATATTCATAAAAATCAAATTGAAGGTGATGTATGGATCATCCCTGCTGAGAATATGAAAGGAAGACGTGATGCTACAACAGAGTTTCGTGTACCTTTATCATCTGAAGCATTAAAAGTAATTGAACAAGCCCGTTATCTCTCCAAAAGTGATTTTATCCTTTCTGTTACCGGTCATGGTCCTCTTGGTGAGAGTAATATATTACAGCATATGAAACGTGCTAGACTTGAAGCACGTCCCCATGAATTTCGCTCTAGTTTACGCGATTGGCTCGCTGAAACAACCGATGCCCCTTATGAGCTCGCTGAAACCATTCTAAGTCATACGGTCGGAGGACAAGTAGAGCGTGCCTATCGTCGGACTGACTATCTAAAACAGCGCCGTGTCTATATGGATAAATGGGCGGCTTATGTCACGGGTCAAACCTAAGGATATGGGGTGCATCACCCCATTATCTGTGGATAACTTTAGCTCTCTTTTCTCTCATTCTCTCTCAATAAGACTCATAAATTATCACATTAGAAATTATATGATAAAATATTGTTTTATATAAATAAAATACCTTCAAAAATGAACCAAAATGTGGTTAATAAATAGTTATGATTTGTTACCATTTTTATCGTGAAAGGATTTTAGAATGACAGAAAATGATATTCTTTTGACAGACCGTGAAAGTGCAAAATTGCTTCATATGAGTGTTTCAACATTCCGCCGTCATGTAACCAATGGCTCTCTCCCAAAACCTTTAAAATTTGGTTTTTTATCCCGTTGGTTACAATCGGATCTTTTGAATGTCATCGAGCAAGCAAAACAGCAACGTTGTAACGACGCAGCATAAAAAAACTTGTCACGTAAGGACGGACAAGGCTTTCTCAAGCTTATCACCCTAGAG
>NZ_JBHILZ010000054.1:0-1513 GCF_042193725.1 Bartonella sp. OT172YNZD
GAACGGGGAGCACGTCATTTAGACCGAAGCTTTTCCATTGAGGGGATTAAGCGGCCTAAACGTTCATCAATAAAATACGAGGTGAAGGATGCGCAAGGTCGGGCGTGGACGTTTAACGGCGATTGATTTATTGCCGCAAGCTTGTGATCAAATTATTGCTGCAGCTGCTGAGGCTTTAAACGGGCGTGAGAAGACACAAATGGCTATTTATGGTGAGTTTAAAGCGGCTTTGAAGGCTTTACAAAAGGAAACGGGTTTAAGCTTTTCTATTCCCTCTTTTTCCAGTTTTAATCGTTATTCTTTGCGGCTAGCGGTGATGTCACGGCGCTTAGAACAGACAAGAGAAATTGCAGCAAGCCTCTCGCAGCGTTTTGATGCCAAAGCTTCTGATAATATTACTCTCTTGACGGCAGCGGCGATTAAAGAGCTTATTTTTTCCACGTTAAGCAGTGGGAAAAACCTTTCTCCAAAAGCGGCACAAGAATTGGCTAATGCGCTCAAAGGGGTTTTGGCAGCTGAACATTTGTCGACCACGAGGCGGCAAAAGTTGGAGAAAGATTTTGCCTCCAAAGCAAGTAAAGCGGTTGAGATGGCAGCGGCAGCAGCGGGGCTCTCTAAAGAGCGCGCGCGGGCTATTCGTGCGCAGGTGTTGGGGGTTAAAAATGGCTGAACAGCTCCTCTCAAAAAGTCATGTCTTTGATCATCAGAGTGGTTTTGATATTTGGCAGGCGAGTACTTTTCCTCAAGAGCAAGATCCTTTGGAGGAAGGTGTTTTGATGGCGCATCAATGCGCATGGATTGAAGATAAGTCCCCATTAAAATTGGTTGAAAAGGGGCGGCGGACCGGCATTACTTTTGCGGAAGCTTTGGATGATACCCTTATTGCGGCAGCAACGCCTAAGGCTGGTGGCGATAATGTTTTTTATATTGGAGACACGAAAGAAAAGGGACGTGAATTTATTGGTTATGTGAGCAATTTTGCAAGGGCAATCACTCGTAATAGTGGGGATGTGGAGGAATTTTTATTCTCTGATCAAAGGGCGGATGGGTCAACAAAATATATCTCTGCTTATCGGGTGCGTTTTGCTTCGGGGTTTCGGATTGAGGCGCTTTCTAGCCGCCCTGAAAATATTCGCGGATTACAGGGCATTGTGGTGATTGACGAGGCGGCGTTTCATCAAGATGTGCGCTCTGTTTTGGATGCTGTCAATGCTTTGCTCATTTGGGGAGGCAAGATCCGTGTCATCTCCACCCATAACGGTGTACTCAATCCTTTCAATGAATTGATCCGTGAAGCGCGAGCAGGCAAAGTGCCTTTTTCGGTGCATTGTTACCCCTTTGGTGTGGCTGTTAAAAATGGCTTGTTTAAACGGGTTTGTGCCATGAAGGGGGAGGTGTGGAGTTTAGCGTCTGAGCAACGATGGGAGAAGCAAATCCGTGCCTCTTATGGGGTGCGTTTGGCTGCTATGCGCCAAGAATTAGATGCCATACCAGCCGATCAAGAAGGAGCGGC
>NZ_JBHILZ010000055.1:0-1457 GCF_042193725.1 Bartonella sp. OT172YNZD
ATCATTGGTTCTGGAACACCGATACCTCTTAAATTTTTTCAAGCAAGAGAAACAAAACGCGGCGTAACTTACACACTATTTGGAAAGAAAGAAATCTTACCCCATGCTTTTATCAAAGGTGGGAGTTTTCCAAAGCGCGTTGAATTAAAAAAGCTGAATGCGAATGTGTTTCAAAGAGCCGATGGAGATCAATTCCCCATTGCAAAACAAGAAGGACCCTCCATTGCTGGGGTGATGTCCAAGCCAGAAATTGCAAGTGCTATTGTAAAAAAAGCCAATGAAAGACTAATCGAAAACATACAGTACCAACTTGCTCGTCAAGAATACGCTGCCAAGATGAAAGCTAAATAATGTTCTTAAGCTATGTCAACACACTACTCACTTTAATTGTAATTTTTAAAGCAGATTATCATTTATGCTTTGGTTTTCCCCAGAAAAAAGTCAATAAAATCAATACAAAAGGTACTTCCCAGCGGGTTGGGTCTGTTGCGGGGCGGACGAGCGCAAACTATCGCTAGCGATAGAATTTTCAAATCGACTGTACATTGTACACTTAACACATTGATAAATAACAATTTCAGTATGTTACTGTACAATATGGGATTATTTTTTAGAAAAAAGTTTTTTATTACTTGACAAAACATTATCGTTATATCTATTGTCGAATCAGGTGCCTAACGAACACCTTAAACCAATAGCGGATAGATTGCCGATACAATCTCTTCTCCGCACATTAAAGACTTTGACTCATTATATGCTACATGCATATAATAATGTTGTCGGGTGTGGTCGCACTATACAATACCCTAGCGGGGAAAGTGTGACGACGGACTATTGGCCGTGTTTGTTAGCGCCCGGCACTTTTTTAGAGTGTCATTAACAAACATCTAACCAATAGGAGTTCACATGAACACTCTTATAGAAACTAAAGAAAGTACTGCTAATAGTGCTACTACTCAAACTATGTCTAGTCGTGAGATTGCTGAGTTATGCGATAAAAGGCATGACAATGTAAGACGAGATATCAGGCAGATGTTAGGAGAGCTATATCCTAAAGGAGGTCTCCTCAAATTTGAGGGCACCTATTTAGACAAACAAGGAAAACCTCAAAACTGCTATCACCTCCCCAAGCGTGAATGTTTAATTCTCGTGTCTGGTTACAGTACGGCTTTACGAGCAAAGATTATTGACCGTTGGCAAGAATTGGAAAAACAAGTAGTTGTTCCACAAATTGACTACTCAAAACCCGAGGCATTGCTTGGTGTCTTGAATCACTTACAAAGTCAAATAGAGCATAAAGATCATGTTATTGCAGAATTGGCTCCAAAAGCAGAAGCTTTGGAAGGTTTAAAGCGTTCTGATGGTCTGTTCGGTCTTATCGAAGCAGCAAAGATGCTTGAAGTACGACCAAAAGATTTAACCGATTACTTGCGTAAACATGATTGGGTGTATCGACG
>NZ_JBHILZ010000056.1:0-1354 GCF_042193725.1 Bartonella sp. OT172YNZD
TTATAGAGAACATAATTGTTAGCCGCATCTTTTGCCCCCTCGACATCGCTTAAATCGGCAAAAGTGAAGGTTTTATCCGCTGCCATTTTGCCATTGAGAGCGCTTTCTAGATCTGCGATTTCGCTTATGGTATGCGTGTGGTGTAAAGGCGCCTTTTCGTCTATCTTTTCCTCAACAGCTAAAAGAGCTTGGTCAAGTTTGCCCAAGTTTTCCCGCAAGATTGGGAATTCAGAACTGATAAAACGCCCTTCTTGTGGCAATTCCATGTCGAGTTTTTTGGTTTTGGTCATCTCTCATTTTCCCATTATAATATGCCAGCGCCAAAATCACGCACCATGGACCGCGCTGCCGGTCCACCGGTAAGCGTGAGTTTGAGGCGCGCTTGTTTGGCTGTTTTGTCACTGCTGGTAAATTTTCGTTCTGTCCAAAGTGGTTCAGCGAGTTGTTCTGTTTCGTCAAGTTTCAAAGGGGTGAAACCACCATCATCTAGTTGCATCTCCAGTGAAAAGGTTGCACCACCCGGTAAAAAGGTTTTGATATAGCTGGTCAACCTTGCCTTTTCGCCAAAGGCAAAAGCACGCGTGACATAGGTCGCTTCCTTATGGATTTTTCCCGCAATCAACTGAACAGGAGCAAATAACACCGGTGAGAGCTTTTCGGTGCCTTTAAGAATAGCGCGAAGCTTGACCTTTTCACTGATATATTCAGTAAGACTGAGCAATTGAAAGGGAAGAAGTTGATAAATTGTGCCATTGTTTCGTTCAATTTCAAAGATGACAGAACACTCACTTGAAGGCAACTCAATGGCTGCGCGTATTTGCAAATCAGAGCAGTCTACAAGGTCAAAGGTGCCTAAATCGACAATCTTTTCTGTTTGTGTGTAGCGTGCAGCGAGCACTCGAAAGGCTAAAGCCTCATCTTGATGGGCGCTCCAACTTTGTGCGTTAACAGAAGAAAAGCGTGGACCGGTCACGTAAGGGTGACTTGAGACAAATCTTTGACTGTTTACATCAAAATCTCCAAGCTTTGCTAGTGAGATGGCATGATCAGCATCATCGGTTTTAATGATAAAAGCAGTGAGACGATCATTAGGGACTAACAAGGGGATATCATAGCGTGCCCCAGCCCAACCTAGCTTTGCGCCCTTCATAGAATAAAAGCTTTGTGCTTGAATATCGGCGGTAGGATAGCCGTTTTCGGTTGTCACCAAATCAATCACCAGATCATGGTTCTGATTGCCGATTTTACAAAGATGAAAGTCAATTCCAGTGATTTGCCGTGTTTCATCGGGGGTAAAGACTTGCGCTTGTGGGTCAAATTGCGTCCATATCTTCACTGTTGTGGTGCGCCGCAT
>NZ_JBHILZ010000057.1:0-1291 GCF_042193725.1 Bartonella sp. OT172YNZD
CTATGTCCAGGTGCTTTCAGCACTAAAAGCAAAATGCTGACTAGGGTTCAGTGTTTTCAAGCTCCCGGAATACCAATGCGAGGGCGCTCGCAACCGGAGGGGGAAAATGCAAACTCCAAATCTTAATATTGATCTTTTTGTATGCAAAAAAATTCGCCTTAGGCGAAAAATGCTAAAAATGTTTCAAAAAACATTAGGGCATCATTTAGGTGTCACTTTCCAACAAATTCAAAAGTATGAAAAAGGCTTAAATCGCGTGAGCGCAGGGCGTTTAAAGGAAATTTCCGATATTTTGAATGTTCCACTTGCCTTTTTTTACAATGATATCATCAAAAAAGAAAACACCCCGTACCATTATGATGAAATCGCCTCGAGCAAAGAGGAATATTTGCTTTTAAAAAGATTTAGAGTCCTCACATCTGTCAAACAGAAAGCGATTTTAAAATTAATTTCTGATCAAAATTAAAACGTTTTAAAAACATGGGGATAGAGTGAAACACGCTCTGTTCTTGGCTTCCTTCCCACACATCAAAGGATGCAAATCCCTCCTCAAACTAGTTGATAAACAATCCAGATTCTCAAGAACAGCTCCTTCTCGGCTGCCCATTTCATATGGTTCCTTTCACAAAATTATACAAGCAAACCTTCCCCTGAATAATTCACCACACTCTCTCATTAAAACACCCCATGCATAAAGTTTTATGTCTTATATCACCACACCTCAAGCGATAATGTTTTTACAGCATAACAGAGTAAGCATTCATGCGGATTTTAAAAAAAGTCAGCCCCTTCTTCGTTGTGGATGCTCCATCTATTTTAAATGATGTGCATTTAATATACCTGCTATAAAGACTTTGTATCTGTTATAAATTCTTAAAGGCATATTTTCCCTCTAAAATCTCAATGCGGCACCAACTCCATTATAAGACAACACATTGATTTATAAAGAGTGTTCATTGTTTTACATGTTAAATGAGAATCCAGAATATCGTAAAATTCTTTCATTTCAAACCTGTTCCATGTTGAAGCAACAAAAACTATATCTCTTGCAAGTTACAAACGGGAAGAGCCATATGGATAAAAAACTATTAAGAAAGAATTTGAAATGCCTCTTATGAATCGTCCAAGTGCCAAGGGCTGTAGCAACACACCCACGAGCTGGAAAAGTGTGTGATGGTGCCGGCTTACTCCTTTATGCAGCGTAAAGATAGTGGTGCTCAATGGATTTACCGTTATACCATTCACGGTCACCGCAGTGAAATGGGATTGGGTGCCTTAAGAAATGTTTTTT
>NZ_JBHILZ010000058.1:0-1220 GCF_042193725.1 Bartonella sp. OT172YNZD
GGAGGGATTGTTTTATTAATAGGCACACGGTTCCTATCATTGGGCTGTTTTAGCTTTGGTGCTAATGCACAAGCTGATAAAAAGTTTGCAATCAAAATTACAAGAATGATCGACTTCATTTTAATACGACTCTTTGTTTACTGTTATATGCATCCTGATATTTGTCGTCATTATTGCTATTTTGAAAATAAAGTAAAGTACGTTGTGTGTAATTATTTTAATTTTTATTCTATTTTAATTTATGAAAATAACTCAATTTCAGTGCGAATATTTTTTACTTTAGGATCGGATATTCTCGTTATTTTGTCATATGGATGTTAAAGGCGTCTGTTACGGGAACTGTTGCTTTTTATCTCATCTAGTTTCTATGTCTCCATAGATGTCCGAATGTCATGCCTTTTGCGAGAGAATTGGCAATGCTTGATAGTTTGAGTAACAGCATGATGGATATAATGGACAAGATGAGAGCTCCCCCAAACATGAAGCTTATATTCTGGTTGTAATCGAGTTTCATATCGCTCAAATAGTTTGCAAAGATATTCATCATCAGATTAAATACAGTTGCTAAGAGTAGAAAGAGGATTATATAATTGACGACTTGGATTATCCATTGCTCGAAAAGGCGATGCGTTGGTTGCCAGAGCAAAGCAATGATGAAGAGTGGTCCCCATCCTACGAGAAGTGTAATAGCGATTTTTGTCAGTAGCACGAGACCACCGCCGATTGCTACTACGAGGCTTGTTGCCAGCAAGATGATGATGCCTAAGAGACTGTAGAGCAGTCCATTGGCTTCGAAGAAGACGGTTTCTTGGAAAAGGCGACCTGCATATTGAAATCCTTTGGTTGCTGCTGTGTCAAGTAGATTCATTAATTGTGTATCATTGAGTGGGTTTGTTATGAGCGCTTTTGATAAATCATAGGGCATTTGTATTATCAAATTTGCAATTTCACTCTGATAAAGTCCTGTGGTAAGAGCTATTGAAGTAATAATACTTATCCGTAGGAAACGATTTACGAATCCGGAGAGTGGCATATCTATAGCGCCACGAATGATGAGCCATCCGTAGATGATGAAAGCGATTGTGAGACCGATTGATACAAAGGGTGTAATTGTAGCTATTGCTTTTGAGGAAATATCCGTGACATATGTTTTTGTTATCTGATCAATTTTATTGAAAAGTTGCGTGAACACTGTAAAGTTCATGGAATTCCTCTTTAAC
>NZ_JBHILZ010000059.1:0-1190 GCF_042193725.1 Bartonella sp. OT172YNZD
TCAACAAGCATTATTTATTCAATGATCTTAGAGACGATACCGGCACCAACAGTACGACCACCTTCACGAATAGCAAAACGAAGTTTCTCTTCCATCGCTATCGGAACGATCAACGAAACATCCATGGCAACATTGTCGCCTGGCATAACCATTTCCGTTCCTTCTGGAAGCGTAACAATACCTGTAACATCTGTCGTACGGAAGTAAAACTGAGGACGATAATTCGTGAAAAATGGTGTATGACGTCCACCTTCATCTTTTGTCAAAATGTAAGCTTCTGCTTTAAAACGTGTATGAGGCGTAACGGATCCTGGCTTCGCCAATACTTGACCACGCTCAATCCCTTCACGATCAACACCACGAAGCAGAGCTCCTATATTATCACCTGCTTGACCTTGATCTAAAAGCTTGCGGAACATTTCAACGCCTGTAACCGTCGTCTTAGACGTTGGACGAATACCGATGATCTCGATTTCCTCTCCAACCTTAATAATACCACGCTCAACACGACCCGTAACAACGGTTCCACGACCCGAAATCGAAAATACATCCTCTATCGGCATCAAAAATGGTTGATCAACAGGACGTTCAGGAGTTGGAATATAATTATCAACTTCACTCATTAAAAGACGGACAGCATCTTCACCAATACTTTTATCCTTATCCTCAAGGGCTGCCAACGCAGAACCCTTAACAATTGGTATATCATCGCCTGGGAAATCATATTTGGATAAAAGTTCTCGAACCTCAAGCTCTACAAGCTCCAAAAGTTCTGCATCATCAACCTGATCAACTTTATTAAGAAAAACAACAATTGCCGGAACACCAACCTGACGCGCAAGCAAAATATGCTCACGTGTCTGAGGCATTGGGCCATCGGCCGCTGAAACAACCAAAATAGCACCATCCATCTGCGCTGCCCCTGTGATCATGTTCTTTACATAATCAGCGTGTCCTGGACAATCAACGTGTGCATAGTGACGATTTTCTGTTTCATACTCAACATGTGCTGTCGAAATAGTAATTCCACGTGCGCGTTCCTCTGGGGCAGCATCAATTTGGTCATAGGCTTTAAATTCACCAAAATATTTCGTAATCGCTGCTGTCAACGAGGTCTTCCCATGATCAACGTGACCAATCGTACCAATATTAACATGCGGTTTTGTTCGTTCAAACTTGCTCTTCGCCAT
>NZ_JBHILZ010000006.1:0-121894 GCF_042193725.1 Bartonella sp. OT172YNZD
AAAAGAAGAGAAACGATCCCAATATTTCCACAAAGCAAAACCAGCAGCCATGATCACCGCCACAACAGCAGCAACCAAGTCCCTATTGGGGTAAAAACACCCCCCACAACAGAGGCAATACTTGCCCCAACCACTTCGATCACTGTCCCAATAAAGCCAAAAGAGGCAGAAAATGCCGCACCTGAAACCGCAACCCCTCGAAACGCTGCCACAAGTAAAGTCATCGAGCGCGAAAAGAGAAATTTTACAGCATCACAAAACATCAATTTTTTGAAGATTATAAGTAAAAAAACTGGTCGAAACAAAGAGCTTTCTTTATGAAAAGGAATAGAATTGCACACGCGTAGATATTACTGACTCTAACCACGGGTATAACTTAAATAATTATAGTGCAACAAAACAATAGAAACAGCCTTTTTGGTAATTTTGGACAATGTATGCTGGCAAAATTATCAATGTTCACTGAATATGCTCCCCTTCTTTTTAAAGACGAAACCCTTAAAAAAATAGAAAAATAATCACATAATCACTATTCTGCTTTGTATTAAAGCTCAGTTCACATTAAACCATTGCACTTAAGAGCATCCTAAAACCTTAATAGTTTTTAAAAAAATATCTGACTTTTTGTTCTATTCTTAAGTTACACTTACCCCCTCTATTGCTTCTGTAAATCGGCACACACAACGCCTTTATTTCTCATGCTTTAAAACAAAGAGAAAAAACCCTATTATAACTTACTGCAACTTGCAGAAAATTTTGTATCTTTCCCTATAACACCAAGATCTTTGATTAAAAGCGGTTTTCCTATTTCTCCATTATAGGCTTTAACGTGAATGGTCTTTCCTTTCACATCTATGAGGTAATAATCTCCATTAAAAAGCGCCCCAGCTGTATAGACAGGAATATTTCCAAAAACCTTATCATTTTTTGCACGGCAATAGGACTGATAATGTGTGTGCCCTACAAATATTGCTCTGACATTATGAGAGGTAATAATTGACTTAAAGGCCGACAAATCTCTAGCATTCTCTTTACGAATAAAAACGGATTTACCATCAATGGAAGCTGCGCGAGCATCGTGAAAATTAATGATTGTCACTTTACCTCTTGCATCAGCAGCAGCTAAATCGTTCTTAAGCCAATCCAAAGATTTATTAATTCGCACTTCTGTAGACTGCTCCTTCAAACGAACCGTATAGCTTGGATGATTGTGAAGCTGTACATAGTGAACATCTCCATAATCCCAAGAATAACTCAAACTCCCCCTTATTGAGCGAATATTTCCACCCGAAGTGGAAACCAAATTTTCAGTAACGTCTGCATTAAAATGCGATAATTGACTACGATATTTTTTGATTTCCGATACCATTCTTGAAACTGCGCTTATAGCACAGGCATCTTTGTAAAAATTGAATTCTTGAGGATTCGTACACTTACCAACATTATTGGCATAATCGTGATTCCCTAACCCCTCATAGACAGGCGCTCCAAGGGTTTTATAAACATTTTTATAATCATCATAGTTTTTTTGTTCCCCAAACTCCGTCAAATCACCATTAACAATATGGAACGCAGCTTTGTGCGCTTTTATAACACCAGCAACCTGCTCATTTATCTTTAACCATGGCTCTCTGTTTGATATTCCATTGGCATCACCAGAGTTTAAACGCCACGGTTGCGGATCAGCCATGATGATAGCCGTATAATTTTTTGCAAGAGACTTTTCTTTCAGAGACCAATCCATGAATGCATCATGATAAAGCCTCTCGTCCTTTTTTAATTTTTCAGAATCAAGATTAAAACAACCAGAGACAGTAAAAGCAATCACAGTGATTACCAATTCAACTTTATATCTCATAAATACATCTCCACCCATCAAACTTTACGTATTTTATTGTTATAAAAATCGCTCAGAAGTGATTTTTTAGATTTTTTTTGTCAAAAATGTGTCAAAAATTCAAAATAATGAAAGCAATATTCCTTCAATGAAAGTACAATTGGATGATATAAAAGTACTTTCGATTTCAAGTTTTCAACTTGAAACACTTTAATTAATTGAGATTTATGAGCTTGGACTCTGGCTCTTTCAAATGCCATCGATACATCAACAGCTTATCAAAAACTAAGCATTTAGCAGAAATCTAGCAAGTGTTCGTATATTATAAAAATATCCCCACCAGGAGAAAAAATGCATTCTGGATACTAGAGCAGCCAACTTCTTTGGATATCAAGATCAAATACATTAGAATCTTATGCTAAATCTAGAAAAAGTGTTTGAGTATTACCCTCATCACTCACTTTAATAAAATATAAAACTATAGAATTGTCACATAAATATTATCATTAATTTTATAAAAAAATAATATAATTTATATAAGTATTATAATAATATTTAAACTAAAATATTATATATTTATATTAAATTTAATTATATAATATAAATAACTATAAATACATTATGTTTTTAAATATAAATTCATACAGGTTTAATATAAATTAATTTTTAATTTTGACAATTAATCAAAAATATCTTACTAAACAAAAACAATTATCGAAATTAATAAAGACTATCCATTTTTCACTTCTTTTTATGAAGTTTTCGGGGAAATGAATATTTGGGAACTCTCATAAGGAGATACTAGTGTACAAAATATCCCTTTCATCATGCGCGGCTGCAACCGCTATCATCCTATTCAACATCCAGTTCAGTGCACAAGCTAAATCTCTTGTAGTTTCTGGTGAAGAAACAAAAGAAGTCTCTAACGAAACCTATGATATTCTTCATGCAAAAGACGGTGGAAAAATAATCGGTAAGCATTTAACTGTGATCGGAAATAAAGACACAAGCCCTCCTTTAGGCACAGCGAGTAGATCTGCTGCAGTAACAGCTGAGGGCTCTAACAGCGGGATTGAGTTATCGGAAACTACCATTAAAGGGACTGACGATATTCATTTCGGTCTAAGAGCAAAAGACGGTGGTACAATCCAAATGACCGGAGGATCCATTACAACTGAGCTAACGTCTGTTTCTTTTGAAAATAGCAAAAGTGACAAAAACAAACTGGAAAATGTAAAGATATCAGGCATTAATGATAACGTAGCCGCAGGAATGTACACCAAAAACAGCAATGTTATTGTGAAAAATGTAACTGTTACAAAAGTGTGGAACGGCATACGGGGTGATGATAATTCTCAAATAACGATTTCTGGTGGAATATTTGATACAAAAAGCGAAGCGATATATTCTACCAGCAGCACCATTACTTTAAACGACAATGTCACAGTAACATCTGGTACTTTTGGCCTCTGGGCGAGATATGATAATGCAACGATCACAATGACTGGGGGAACTGTAAAAGGGCAAAAAAGTGCTCTGTTGACAGAAAATGCCGGATATATTGATGTCATGGATATCACTCTCACCACAGATAACAAAGGAACTGGCGCAAAATCCATTGGTCCTAACAGCATGATTAATTTGCATGATAATGCAACCATTAAAGAGGCTATCATCGGACTTGAAGCAAACAGTGGTGTCATTCAAATGACAGAAGGATCTATCACTGTTTCCGGCACAGGAGCTTCTTTTGAAAACAGCAAGAGTGACAAAAACAAGCTAGAAAATGTCGTGATAACAAGTAGCAGCGATGATAAACCGATAACCACAGGTGTCAGTGCTGATAAGGAAAGCACGGTTATTTTAAAAAATGTCACCGTTAAGAACGCAGAAAAAGCTCTCTTAGCTAATGATCACTCCACAATAACAGTCTCTGGAGGATCATTCGATGGGAAAAATGATGGGGTATATGCTGGGAACGGCAGCACTATTACTTTAACCGGTGATGCTAAAGTTACATCAACTGATGGTTATGGAGTCCGTGCAGAGGGTTCAGGATCTAAGATCACAATGGCAGGAGGAAAAGTAACAATAATAGGGAATAAACAAACTGCATTATTTGCAGAAAATGGTGGACAAATTGATGCCACGAATGTTGATCTAACAACAGATGGTAAAGGAACCGGTGCACTTGCAATTGGTCCTGATAGCAGAATTGAATTGCATGGCAATACAACAATTAACAATACTTGGAACGGTCTTGGAGCAGCTGATGGTGGTAAAATCACCAGTGAAAATTTAACAATAAACGGTGGTGAAGTAATTGATAAAAACCCCAATGAAGCACGATCTGGTGTATGGACAGGGGACACTGGGAGTGAAATTCAGTTAACGGGAAAAACAACCATTCAAAATGTTGATGAAGGTTTTTATGCAGATGGTGGGGGTAAAATCATTAGCGGAGATTTAACAATAACCGGTGGTGAGTCCGAAAAAGCAACCGTTGGTGTAAACGTTGCGGAGCTTGGTAGTACAGTCGAATTAAATGGTAAAACAACCATTCAAAATTTTGATGTTGGTCTTTCTGCAGGAAATAATAGCACGATTAAGATGATTAATGGTGATATTAAAGCAACACAGAATACAATAAAAAATGAAATAGACGCAAAAAAAGTTGCACTATGGGCAGGAGCTAACGGACATATTGATGTCATGAATGCTTCCATAACAGCAGGAGTTGCTGGTTTGCAGTTCTTAGCTCTCCCTACTAACAAACCGGATGAATCAAATGATCTAGGAAAACATCATAGCAATGAGATCAATCTGACCAATGCAGAGCTTCATGCTGAAAATGGTACAGGGATTCTCATTGGGACTGTTGTTGAAAAAAGCATCGAAGATGCAGCAACTCCATCAATCGGCACAGTCAATCTTAAAAAATCAAAAGTCCATGCTGACGTGTTATTAGGAGATGGTATTTTTTGGGACAAAACATCATGGAAAGATAAAGATTTGTGGAATGGTAAAGAGGTTAAAGCGACCTCCAACGGCACCTTCACATTAAGCGCAGATCAGTCTACTCTAGAAGGCAGAGCGAATATTGCTAAAGATAGAAATTTACACTTTGATCTGAAAAACGATACAAAATGGACGTTGAAAATCAGCAAAAACGAAAAAGATGCTGATGGTGATCTCCTTGATATTTCTCAAAGATCTCGTTCTGATGTTTCTGTGCTAAACCTCAACAACAGCTCCATTATTTTTGATAAACCAACAGAAGATCATTACCAAACATTGCATATAGGTTCTGGGAAAGCAAACACACAAGCAGTCTACAATGCTTCTGGTGATGCAAAGATTTCTTTTAATATTGGATCTGTTGAGAGTTCTGATATAACCGATCAAAAAAATGATCGACTTCTGATTCAGGGGGATGTCTTAGGCACCACAACAGTTTATGTTATGAGTGATGTCAAAGATAGCAATAATATAACAGAAGCTTTTCGCCCTTCTTCCAATACCAGTGGATTTTCGCTCATTCAAGTTTCTGGAAATGCAGATGAAAATTCCTTCAAATTAGCCAATAGTTATATCCAAGCAACTGGTTCACCTTATAAATATAAGCTTACCGCTTATGGACCAACATCCAGCTATGGTGCTGCAAATGAAACTCAAAACCTGTTGGGAGAAAATGATAATTTCTGGGATTTCCGTTTGCAAAAATTGATTTTACCACAAGTAGCAAGCTATTTAGCCGTACCTAATACTCTCTTCTACGCTGGTTTTATCGATATGGCCCAACAAAGTACTCTGTTAGCTGATCTGAGAACAACAGATTTGGGAAAAGAAGAGGATAAAAAGAAGAAGGGCTTCTTCTTGTCTTCATATGGAAGTATAGCAACTTTATCATCTCAATATGATTATGAAACAAACATCCGCTATGCTGCTACACAAGCAGGTTTTACGGCTTCTGCACAAAATGGCCAAAACACAACCCTATATTGGGGACTTACCGGAACCTATGGGCAATTATCTCTCACCCCAAAGGATATAGAAGATGCAGACAAGAGTACGTTTAACAAATGGTCAGCCACAGCTTACAGCGGTATAGAGCATAATAGCGGTTTCTATATGGATACACTCTTCTCTTATGGGATATGGAAAGGAAATATCTCTACAGCCATCGCTAAAAGTACCACTAAAGTCGATGATATAAAAATGTTAATTGCCTCAACAACAATAGGTCAAAAATTCACAACGGGTATTAAAGGGCTCACGTTTGTACCCCAGGCACAGCTTGTTTACCAGCGTCTAATCTTTAACGCCTTTTCTGATGCCGATAACCTTAAAGTTGATATCGGCGAACCTTATCAATGGCTGGTGAGAATTGGTGGACATTTAACAAAAACCATTGTTAACACCAAAAAAGATCGCACTCTTTCCTTTTATGGGAAAGTAAACTTACTTCAAACCTTTGGTGATGATCATAGCATACAAATGAGCGACACCTTTTCCCTTGATCCAACGGGGTTTGCCATTGAAGGTGGGCTTGGCATCAATGCAAAATTGTCTCGCAGTTTAGCCCTCCATGGTGATGTAAACTATCGAAAAAAGCTGCAAAAAACCGGTATATCCGGAACAAACTTTTCAGGAGGAATACGCTATCAGTTTTAAAACAAAACTGTTAAAATAGCCTATTCATTCTATTTAATTTAACAAAAAAGGCAGTATACTGTACTGCCTTTTTTGTATATGAAATCTATTTTTAAGAATAGAAAAAATAGTTAAGTAATTATCATTTATTGTTGATAAAGTTTTCAAAAAAATGCTTCTTTTGAAAAGAATAAAACTTAGTATTTTTTGATAAATAAGAGCTAAAACTGTAAAAAATATTAAACAAATCAAAAATAATAAAAATTAAAATATACCCTAAAGAATAAATTTTCTTAGAAAACATAGCATTATTAATCACCTATTATTTCTTACAAGCTTAATGCTCATCTACAATGAAAACTTCTAAACATAAATTTATAATCAACAAACTATGCAAAAAATACATAATGCGCGTTATGAGTCATGCAGATGACTCATAACGTTGTACGCCTAATAAAGTGAAAAATATGAGAGCTAAAATTTCTCTTAAATAAATTATATTGATAAATATCTTACACTATAAAAAATACAAAAACTCTCTATTACAACAAAGATACTAAATACTTCTCGAAGTCTAAAACAGAAAAATGTATTTTCTCTTTTGAAAAATCGATTATACTCTTTGCTCTCTATAAACGATAGGCTCTATACTTGCTTCAAAAAACTCCTTTGTATAATCGTGTTGCGCATGTAAATTACGCAATTCATCATTGTTAAGCTCTTCAAGAATAATCCCTTTATGCATAATTCCAACACGTTCACAAATATGTGCAACAACAGCAAGATCATGGGATACCATCAAATAAGTAAGCTTTTTTCTCACGCGCAACGATTTCAACAAGTTTAAAATTTCAGCCTGTACCGACACATCCAATGCAGATGTTGGCTCATCAAGCAACAAAACCTCTGGCTCAATAATTAAAGCACGTGCAAGAGCAATACGCTGACGCTGCCCTCCAGACAGCTCATGAGGATAACGATAAAGAAATGAAGAATCTAAACCAACGGAATCTAAAGCATCCTCCACCCGCTCCTTTTGATTATCCATCCTATGGATTTTGATAGATTCAGAAAGAACCGTATGGACCATTTTTCTTGGATGAAGTGAAGCATAAGGATCTTGAAAAACCATTTGAATACGGCGTAAAAAATCCTTACTTCTTTTCTTTTCGACTTCTTTTCCAGCAAAAAGGAACTTTCCACTATAATCTGGAATAAGCCCCACCAACGTATTCAAAATAGTTGATTTTCCACATCCGGATTCACCAATCAAACCATAAGCTTCACCACGCTTAATATGAAAATTAACATTTTTAACAACTGTTACTGCCTTATGCCTATGACCAAAAGTTACAGATAAATTAGAAACATCAATAATATTCTTACAATTTGTCATGAGGAACCTCCTCAACACCATTAACAATCGTAGGATTATACAACCAATCAGGATCACGCTCAGGAACAGCCAAAACATCAACAGGATTATCAAGCCGTGGCAAACTCGCGAGCAATGCCTTCGTATAAGGATGACAAGCGTGAGACAAATCAGAAGCAGGCAATTCTTCTAACACACGGCCCGCATACATCACCAAAATACGATCACAAAAATCAGCAATCATATTCAAATCATGACTAATGAAAATAAGTCCCGTTCCAGATTTTGTCACAAGTTCATCTAATACAGATAAAACTTGTCGTCTGACCGTAATATCAAGTGCAGATGTTGGCTCATCAGCAATAATTAAATCAGGTTTTGGAATGAGCATCATTGCAATCATCACACGCTGCCCCATCCCCCCTGATATTTCATGAGGAAAGAGGCGCATCACATGTTCAGGATCACGAATATGAACAGATTCTAACATAGATATAGTCCGTTCCTGCGCTTCAACTTTTGAAACGCGGTAATGAATACGGTAAGCCTCCATAATCTGCTCACCAATTCGTATTAATGGATTAAGTGAATATTTGGGGTCCTGTAAAATCATTGAAATACGCTTCCCACGGATTTTTCGCATCTGAGGTTCACTTGCGGTCAATAAATCAACATCCTCAAAGCGCATTTTTTTAGCTTTAACAATGGCTGCTCTTGGACTCAACCTTAGTATTGCGCGCCCAGTCATCGATTTGCCAGATCCGGATTCACCAACAATTCCAATTTTTTCTTTTCCAACAGAAAAACTAACGCCACGCACAACTTCTGAAATGCCGCGCGTTGTAGGAAAAGAAATATGTAAATCTTCTACTTCTAATAATTTATTACCCATTGCGTGGATCCAATACATCACGAAGACCATCACCTAAAAGGTTGAAAGCAAGACTTGCAAATAATATTGCACAACCTGGTATTGCCGCCAACCACCAATTTGTCATCATAAATTCCCGCCCTGAAGAAAGCATCACCCCCCATTCAGGACTTGGAAGTTGAGCTCCCAACCCTAAAAACCCAAGACCAGCAGCCGTTAAAATAATTCCAGACATATCTAAAGTTAATCGTACAATCACTGAAGGAATACACATGGGCGCAACATGAAACAAAATAATTCGCCAAGCAGAAGCCCCTTGCAAGCGAACTACAGAAACATAATCAGAAGAACGTATTGTCAAAGTCTCAGCACGTGCTAAACGTGCAATTGGCGGCCATGCTGCAATTGAAATTGCAATAGAAGCATTTTCAATCCCTGGTCCCAATACGGCTGAAAATGCAAGAGCTAAAATCAAACCTGGAAAAGCAAGAAAAATATCGACAATGCGCATGAGCACAGTATCAACCCATCCCCCCATATAACCAGATACAGTTCCAACAATAAGCCCTATTGGACCTACAATAACTGTTGTAAGAAAAACAACATAAAGAGTAATACGGGAACCAAAAACAAGGCGACTAAAAATGTCACGTCCTAATTCATCTGTTCCAAAATAATGCGCCATAGAGGGTGGCTGCAACCGATGCCCTAGATCATTGCTAAGAAAATCATGCGTAGCAATCCAAGGAGCAAAGAATGCACATATGATAATAATACAAATAATAAGCAAACCAAATACAGCCGAAAAGTTATGAAAAAACTTAACCAGCGCGTGATAAATTCTTTGTATGTTCGCTTGAATTATGGAGCTTGGAACAGGGTCGTTTAACCAACAGCCCCCAAAAGATGATGATTGCGATTTATGATGATTACTTACTGTCATATTCAACGTGTCCTTGGATCAAAAATGCGATAAAGCAAATCAGAAAATAAATTAATGGCGACAAAGATAAATCCTACAAGTAAAGTACACCCTACAACTGCATTCATATCTCCGGCTAAAAGAGCATTTGTCAAGTAATGTCCAAAACCAGGCCAAGCAAAAACTGTCTCCGTTAAAACAGCCCCTTCTAATAAAAAAGCATAAGAAAGAGCAACAACGGTAATAACCTGAACAGCAGCATTCTTAAAGGCATGTCTCCATACCGTTCGCGCCCACGATAAACCCTTTACACGTGCAGTAATGATATATTCCTGATTAAGCTGCTCAATCATAAAACCACGAGTCATACGGCTAATATAAGCCATAGCACCGAAAGCTAAGATTAAAGCAGGCATGATAATGTGACTAAAAACATTACCAAAAGCCTCCCATTGTCCTTGGCTTGCCGTATCCCAAAGGAAAAATCCTGTTTTTGGTTCAAAAGAATATTCATAAAGAAAATCAATACGTCCTGGACCACCAACCCAGCCAAGCTTGGCGTAAAATATTAACAACGCCATTAATCCAAGCCAAAACGTCGGAGTAGAATAACTTACAAGTGTGAAAACACGGACAACATAATCAATAAATGAATCGCGATACATTGCTGCAAAAACACCAAACGGAATTCCAAGACTTGTGCCAATAACAATAGCAACGGTTGCAAGCTCTAATGTTGCAGGAAATACACGCATAATATCGTCTAGAACAGGACGCCCAGAAGTTAAAGCATCTCCAAAGTCAAATAAAAATACATTATGAAGATACTTCCAATATTGGACAATCAACGGCTTATCAAGACCCAACTTATAATACATTGCATCATAAGCTTCCTGACTGATATTATCACCAAGAATAGACAGAACTGGATCTAGAGGAAGAAGATGACCAAGAAAAAAAGTAATCGTTACCAACCCAAGCAATGTGATAAAAACTGAAATAAGAAGTTTCAATCCTTTGCATAAAAAATCCCATAAAAGTAATTTTTTCTGCTTTTCTGATACATCTCTTTCAGTCTCTGAAAATGGCAAAACCATTATAAAAATCCCCTCTGTAGTGACAAAACATAAAGCAAATACCTTTTTATATAACGAAACAATCTCTTACTAAGCATGTTCTACAATCCTTCTCTATAACATGCTTCTTTTTATTTTTCTGCTTCATTGTAATAAAGTCTATAACTGTTCCAAATCCATTTTTTGACATCAGGTCCCATACCAACGGTATAATATGTCTGAAATAAATAAACCATAGGACCATGCTCTAGCACATAATGCTGTAAAGTACGATATTGCATGATACGCTTATCGGGGTTTTTCTCAAACAAAGCATCCATCACCATGTTATTAATATTTTCATCATAATACCCAGCGCGCCAAGCTAAATACATATTGTGCTTTTTTGTAAATGTTGGATCAGGATTAAACACGTGATTTAATGAAGCGGGATGTCCATCAGGATCGGCACTCCCCCAACCCATAATAGCAGTATCATAATTTCCACCACGTACACGGCTCAACAATTGATTTTGTGCCATTTTTTCAATTGTCAGTTCAATACCAATTTTACGTGCATTGGCTTGAATAGACTGTGCAACAGACGACATATAACTAAGGCTTCCAACTAAAAGATTAGCTTTAAAACCGTTCGGATAACCAGCCTCAGTAATCAACTGTTTTGCTTTTTTCAAATCCAACTTAAAAGGCAGACCTTCTTTTTCATCCAAAGCACCTGGAACACCCAAGGACATATAAGTTGCCCGCGGAATAGCAATCCCCTTCAAAACAGTTTTTCCAAGACCTTTATAATCAACCAAATAACGAAGTGCCAATCTGACCTTTTCGTTTGCAAAAATTGCATTCTTATTATTTAATGATAGATAAATAATCTGGGGGCGCAAAACACGACTAATTTTGACCGGTCCTCCCTTTTTTTCAAGATCTAAAATATCCTCTGAAGAAAGATCACGCGCTATATCCACATCACCTTTTTCCAAAAGAAGTCTTTGACTTGATGAATCTGCTACATGCTGCACAACAATCTGTTTAATTTTAGGCACATCGCCCCAATAATGCTGTGTAGCCTCTAATACAACTTTATCTCCTGGAAACCAGCTCACCAATTTATAAGGTCCAACACAAGCTGAATGTGTCGCTAAATATTTATTCCCCATATCACCGTTAATACTCTGCGCTTCAATTGTTTTCCGATCAAGCAAAGCAGAAGCATAAGATTGTCCAATAACAGTCAATATGAGCTGAATGGGATAGGATTTATCTAATTTTAATTGTAAAGTCTTATCATCAAGAGCCTGAATATTTGTTTCAACATTTTTTTTGGTAAACCCATAATCCATTAAAGATTGGGCATAGCTCAATCCTAATTTAATAATCCGCCGCATCGACCACACCAAATCTTGTGCCGTTGCTGTTCTTCCATCATTGAACTTTAAATCATCACGAAGATGAAAAACTATTCTTTTGCCATTATCTAAAACATCCCAAGATTTGGCCATAGCAGGGCGAATTTTTGTAGGGTCATGCTCATCATATTGCACTAACGCGCTACAAATATTCGTCAATAACTCACTCGTCACAACCTCAACAGTTTGCGCTGGATCAAAACTATTAATTGAATCAATATTCCATGCCATTACCAATACATCTTTAGATGAAGCACTGAATACTGATATTACACCCCCATTTAAAAAAGCTATTATGCCTAATAAAACAGTAAATTGTTTCAACATTTTTTCCCCATTTTCCTTCCTATTGTATTCTTGTGCCTTTTCACACATAGCGGTTGTGATTTTGCTCTTTCATCTTTTAAACAGCATAGTATCAAACATCAACTTCATTTAATCAAACTAAGCTTCTATAAAATAATTCTCTCATACGTTAATCTATATTCGGGATGCAGAGAATCTGTAGCCACAAACAAAGATCCTCTCCAATATAACTTTCTATATTCATCCCTCCTTAACAAACGACCTCCATCATATATAGAACAAACATCCCTCACAGTTTCATCCTTTAAAAAACTGAAGGACTTTTATGTGAAAAAATATTTTCATCATGCAATTATGATCAAGCTATTTTTACCTTTGACAATACGAAAAGACACTCTTATTTTTCAATTTTACTATAAAAAATACGCGGTGCACTATTCCAAACCCATTTTTTGACATCCGGTGTCATCGCTATAACGCTATATTGCTGGTAAATAAACGCATAAGGTCCTTTTTGCATAAGTTCACGTTGTAAATCAGCGTATATTTTCGCCCGTTTTTGCGGATCTTTTTGAAACAACGCATCTTCAACTTTTTGATTCATCTTGGCATCAAAATACCCATGCTTCCAGCTAGGATAAGCAGTGTTTCTAGCTTCAAAGCGATTATTTGGATTGTAAATAAGACGTGAAGCCATTGTATGAGGATCCGCAGAATCATTATTCCATCCGACAAAAGCCGTATCAAAAGCCCGTGCATTCACTTTTGAAAACAACTGTGTACCTGCCACACGTTCAATTTTAAGACGCACCCCTGCCTGCGCAGCACTATCTTGGAGTGACTGAGCAAGTAACAAAGTATAAGGAGTGTTTGATACGAAAAAATTTGCCTCAAATCCGTTCGGATAACCGGCCTCTGCTAAAAGTTGCTTGGCTTTTTGAATATCAAGCTTAAAGGGTTGTCCTTCTTTTTCATCCAAAGCCCCAAAATTGCCAAGAGGAATAAAACTTGCCCGTGGAATACCAATCCCTTTGAGAAGCTTCTTGCCAAGACCTTCATAATCTATGAGATAACGCATCGCCAAGCGTACTTTTTCCTTAGCAAAAATCGGATTCGTCGTATTGAATCCCCAGTACATCATGGATGGTTCTAACACTTCTTTGATTTTAACATCTGTTGTTTTTTGCAAATCTGCAAGATCTTCAGGCGTCAAATTACGAGCAACATCAATATCATGTTTTTGCAATAACAAACGCTGAGTTCCAGGCTCTGCAACATGACGAATTAAAATCTGCTTTAGTTTAGGTGCTTGTCCCCAATAGTGAGAGCTTACACGCAATAAAATAGCTTCTCCAGGGCGCCAACTTTTTAACTGATAAGGACCAACACAAGCGGCATGAGTTTTCAAATACTGATTTCCCAGATCACCGTTTTTTTCATGCTTCATAATCGTCTTACGATCAAGTAAAGCTGTTGCAGGACTTGCAACAATATTATTAAGGATGAGCTCTGCTGGATAAGGCTTATCAAATTTCATCACCACCGTTTTCTCATCAAGAGCTTGCAAAGCATCATCAACATTTTGTTCTGTAATTCCATATTCATTAAAAATTGCCGCATTAGCCATCTGCAATTTGACAACCCGCTTCATACCCCAAACAAGATCATTAGCCTTGGCTGGTTTGCCATTATTAAACTTCAAACCATCACGCAAATGAAACGTAATCACTGTACTGTGATCATCACCTGAAACATCCCAATGCGTTGCTAAAGCGGGAACCATTTTAGCAGGATCATCTGTCGCAGTACTGACCAAGTTATCACAAACATTGCGAACAATTTCACTTCCATAAACATCAGTGAGCTGCGCAGGATCAAACGTACTGATTGCATCAAGATTCCAAGCCATCACAAGAGTATTAGCCGGTGTTTTTGCTGGAACCTGTTGTACAACTACCCCCAGTGCCATAAGAGCAGAAACAAGAGATCCGCTACTTTTCAATATTTTTCTTTTTAAATTCATAAACTTTTCCCTTTATTTATTTTTTATTAATTAATTACACTAAAATAACATAGTAAATTTATAATTATACACATTGAACAAATACATTCTAATCGCCTATACAGAGTTATTTACTTTATAAATTCATTGTCCCACGTCTCAATCAAAATATAGCGAACATGCAATATATGTTTTGCTAACCAATATTACATTCTTTTCATAACCTTTCTTTGCATACGATAATGCAGTATATCAGCCCCCATTAATCATCAAAATGATAAGCCTTGCAGCCCCCCAAATGGTAAGTTTAAAAAAATCATTGCACAAAGATTTATGAATTCACTATTCTATTCCTTTAGGCAGTATTTAAAATAAAATATGTACACTTTAAAAATCGTCATTCTCCTCAAATGCTCAATTTCAAGATGCGGCGCATCTTTACTACATGATCAAGACTGCACTAAAACAGCAGAAAGACATAAGATAAAGATCTTTTCTAAAACTCTATCCCTTACAAAAATCTGCTTAATCTTTTGAAAACTAAGTGTCAAAAGTCTTACGTTTTTACCAACAAAACCAAACACGTTAACAAAGATAAAGGAACAATAAGAAGAATCATCCCTTCCAAGCTTTATCTTTTGAGAGATAAAGCTTGGAATAAAAGAATACACACTAAAATACACTTCTCCATCGATAAAAACAAAATTCATTAGACCACCACCCCCCAAAGACATAACGAATATAAACCCTTCTAACCTTTAGTGTGCTTCATTGCTTTAACACTATAAAAATAGAACAGAAAACAACATACTGCAACAAAACTCTCGTTTCCAGCAGAAACATAAAGAGATTCAACTAAGCGATGTAGTGGATACAAACCTGCCTGAGCTTAATCATCTTCCAAAAAATTGGAGCGCACACGCGGCAAGATCACTCTCTAATAGAAGAAAGTTATCAGATAATAAAACCCAACACAAGCAGCTTGAGTCATTTAATTTCAATTTTTCGTCGCTGCATTTCATTTTATATTGCCTAGGTAAGTATTGAGCAATCGACCTACACACAAATAAACCAACAGTCATATAACCCAAGTAAAATATAACAATGCAACAACAGCACCCCATCTAAAAACCACTTTGCATTCGCCAATAAACACGAATAAAATATTCATTACTTATTATAACGGTCACGTCATTAACAGAAATAAAAACACCTCTTCTGAACCATTTCAAATGCCAAGGACTGTTGCACAACATTAAGAGCTCGTAAAGTGTGTGATGGTGACGATTTTCTCCTTCATAAGTGTAAAGATGGAGTGCACAATGGATTTACTATTATATCATTCACGGGCTGCATCGCAAAATGAGCTTTGGTACACGAGATGTTTCTTTAAAACATACAAGACATTACTATTATCTAACTTCAGATATATGACAGTTAAGGTATCACTCCTTTTTGCATCTGTTTTTTCATCCTCAAAATTATACCTTTATCGGTTTGAGTGCCAACAACATTAGAAAATCATTAATATTGTATTGTATTGTATAGTATAGTTTGTATATTTCAATTATCTTATATAGTGGAGTTGTATAATCTATACATTTGTTAAACAATTTGATTATTATCCTATTGATCATTCCCTTTACAAAAGAAAGTTTGCCAATTTATCGACAAAAACATCCTTCAAGATGATCATTAACAATCCCTACGGACTGCATAAAAGCATAACAAATTGTAGGACCAATAAATGTCCAGCCACGTTTCTTCAAGTCTTGAGAAAGACGAAGAGAAGCAGGGGTTATAGGATGAGCCGACAGTGTTTGAAAGTCTATCTTTTCATAACGCTCTGATTGTGGTGGTTGAAAAGACCAAAAATAGTGGGATAAGCTCCCCCACTTTATTATAATTTCCTGTGCTCTAAGTGCATTGTTAAGCACTGATTGAATTTTTCCTCGATGACGAACAATGTCTTTATTCTGCATTAACATTTGCACCTTTAGCTCATCATAATGAGCAATCTTTTCAAAGTCAAAGTGATCAAATGCAATACGAAAAAAAGAGCGTTTTTTCAAAATTGTAAACCAAGAAAGCCCCGCTTGGAAACCTTCAAGACAAATTTTTTCAAACAAACGGATATCCTCAAAAACAGGTTTTCCCCATTCGTTATCATGATAAGCACAATAAAGTGGATCCGTTCCAGCCCATGCGCAACGAACTTTTCCATCCACTCCCTTAAGAAGCCCTTCTGCAAGCATGGCATTAACCGTATTAAAAGAGAGTTCCTTGATCATCGCTTGGCGACTTTAGCTGCTTGTATTTTGAACGTTTAGAAAAAACAGGTTCTTGTATTGCAACACTGATATCACCATCAAAAAAGCGTAAATTTATTTTCCCTGTTTCAGGAAACTGAATCAACCGTTTAATGGGCTTATTATCCTTTCCCAAAGCCAAAACAAAACCACGCTCTAAAATATTTTGATAAGAAGTGCTTTTTAAAAGCCTAAATGCAAGCTCCATTTGAGCCCGTTGTTTTTCCACACTACGCACAAAAGCACGATGAAGGCGCGCCGTATATTCCTTTGTATTGCGTTGTGCTTTTTCACTATTTAACAAGCGTAGCGAAAGACGTAAACAAAGAGTATGAAAAGAAAAACGTTTTTTATCGTAGCTCACACAAAGAGCACGCTGTAATCGATTTGAAATTTCATCAAAACCACGCCGTGGTAAAGCAAAAAGTTGGTCGACAGTGGGAAGACCACGTCTGGCTGCACGCAACTTTTGTTGATGAAAATCAAAAGAACGCACAAGCCCCTTGCGCAAACGTGCCCCAAGAGACGCAACACACACTTCAAGATCAAGCCTAACGGGAACAGCCTTTTCTGCCGCTCCTGTAGGAGTTGGAGCACGCCAATCAGCGACATAATCAATTAAAGTCCAGTCCGTTTCATGCCCAACAGCAGAAATAACGGGAAGAGCAGAGGCATAAACAGCACGAACAACAGCTTCATCATTAAACCCCCACAAATCTTCTAAACTTCCCCCTCCCCGTGCAATAATAATAAGATCAGGCTTTGGAATAAGTCCTCCTGGAGCAAAAGCATTAAAACCTTCAACAGCAACAGCTACCTCTCTCCCACTTGTTTCCCCCTGAACACGTACAGGCCAAACCAAAATATGTAACGGAAAACGATCGGATATACGATGAATAATATCACGAATAACAGCACCTGTTGGTGATGTTACAACACCTATAATTCGGGGCATATAAGGCAAAGGTTTTTTCTTTGCTTCATCAAATAAGCCTTCTTCCACAAACTTTTTCTTACGATTTTCAAGAAGTGTCATCAAAGCACCAACCCCCGTTGGTTCAAGAACCTCAATGACAATTTGATATTTCGATGACCCTGGATAAGTTGTAAGTTTACCAACAGCAACCACTTCCATCCCTTCTTCAGGAGGAAATTTGAGCTTTTCCATCACTCCACGCCAAATAACAGCTTCCAACCGTGCCTTATCATCTTTTAAAGCAAAATAAGCATGTCCCGAAGCATGAGTACCACGATAACCTGATATCTCCCCACGCACCCGTACATAACCAAACTTTTCTTCAACAACACGCTTTAGAGCCCCTGCTATTTCGGAAACAGTAAATTCTGCCACATTTGTTACACCTGTTTTTTCGCTAAACAAACTTACCATTGTTCAATTCTTTACGCCCGTTTCTGTGAATCTTTTTGAAACAACACATCTTTAAACTTTTTATTTATAGCTTCATCAAAATACTCATAACACCAGCTAGAACAGCTTATATTTTCAATTTCAAACGATTATCAGGGTTGTAAAAAAGCTTGAAGCCGTTGTATGGGGATCTCCAGAGTCATTATTCCATCCGAGAATTGTATCAATAGAAGTTAAAATATTCAATCTTAACCTCTACACAAACACACCTCTAATGAGAATGAAAAATCTCCTTAAACAAATGTCTTGAAAAGACATTCAACAATATATCACGCATTACCTATTATCTTCAACGTATTGCAAAGCTTGAAAATTTATACAATACGCCGAATATATCATGACGATGTCCTGTATCTATTGAACAGCATTGAAGACACGTTTATTTTTCAATTTTACTATAAAAAATATGTGGTGCACTATTCCAAACCCACTTTTTGATATCCGGTGTCATAGCGACAACGCCATATTTCTGATAGATAAACGCATAAGGTCCTTTTTGCATAAGTTCACGTTGTAAATCAGCATATATTTTCGCCCGTTTTTGCGGATCTTTTTGAAACAACGCCTCTTCAACTTTTTGATTCATCTTAGCATCAAAATACCCGTGCTGCCAACTAGGATAGGCTGTATTTTTTGCCTTAAACCGATTATCTGGATTGTAAATAAGACGTGAAGCCATTGTATGAGGATCCGCAGAATCATTATTCCATCCGACAAAAATTGTATCAAAAGCCCTGGCATAAAGTTTGGAAAACAACTGTGTACCTGCCAATCGCTCAATTTTAAGACGCACCCCTGCCTGCGCAGCACTATCTTGGAGTGACTGAGCAAGTAACAAAGTATAAGGAGCATTTGACACAAGAAAATTTGCCTCAAATCCATTCGGATAACCGGCCTCTGCTAAAAGTTGCTTGGCTTTTTGAATATCAAGCTTAAAGGGTTGTCCTTCTTTTTCATCCAAAGCCCCAAAATTGCCAAGAGGAATAAAACTTGCCCGTGGAATACCAATCCCTTTGAGAAGCTTCTTGCCAAGACCTTCATAATCTATGAGATAACGCATCGCCAAGCGTACTTTTTCCTTAGCAAAAATCGGATTCGTCGTATTGAATCCCCAGTACATCATGGATGGTTCTAACACTTCTTTGATTTTAACATCTGTTGTTTTTTGCAAATCTGCAAGATCTTCAGGCGTCAAATTACGAGCAACATCAATATCATGTTTTTGCAATAACAAACGCTGAGTTCCAGGCTCTGCAACATGACGAATTAAAATCTGCTTTAGTTTAGGTGCTTGTCCCCAATAGTGAGAGCTTACACGCAATAAAATAGCTTCTCCAGGGCGCCAACTTTTTAACTGATAAGGACCAACACAAGCGGCATGAGTTTTCAAATACTGATTTCCCAGATCACCGTTTTTTTCATGCTTCATAATCGTCTTACGATCAAGTAAAGCTGTTGCAGGACTTGCAACAATATTATTAAGGATGAGCTCTGCTGGATAAGGCTTATCAAATTTCATCACCACCGTTTTCTCATCAAGAGCTTGCAAAGCATCATCAACATTTTGTTCTGTAATTCCATATTCATTAAAAATTGCCGCATTAGCCATCTGCAATTTGACAACCCGCTTCATACCCCAAACAAGATCATTAGCCTTGGCTGGTTTGCCATTATTAAACTTCAAACCATCACGCAAATGAAACGTAATCACTGTACTGTGATCATCACCTGAAACATCCCAATGCGTTGCTAAAGCGGGAACCATTTTAGCAGGATCATCTGTCGCAGTACTGACCAAGTTATCACAAACATTGCGAACAATTTCACTTCCATAAACATCAGTGAGCTGCGCAGGATCAAACGTACTGATTGCATCAAGATTCCAAGCCATCACAAGAGTATTAGCCGGTGTTTTTGCTGGAACCTGTTGTACAACTACCCCCAGTGCCATAAGAGCAGAAACAAGAGATCCGCTACTTTTCAATATTTTTCTTTTTAAGTTCATAGACTTTTCCTTTTAAAGTTTATTGTATAAATTCCCCACGCAACAAGAATGCGCAAAATAATAAAATTAGACGAACCATCGGCTCTGAGAGATAAAGTATTAAAACTTTCAAACAACACCACTTACCAACCACTCCTCCTGCCATAGTTATAAACAACCCTCAATATGCACCGAAAAATAATCTAATATATGATGAATGACATAACCCATCACAAATCTATTGATAATATTACAACATCTACCATTGAAAGCTATACGACAAAGATTTTTTCTCTCTTGTCGGACAAGTTTTCCTCTTCATTTACTCTAGCGTTTTTATGCCATTAAAGGACTATCCCCTGTTAGCTCAAAAAACCTTAAGAACAAAGAGCTTTCATAATAATTTTATATTTCAACAAAACAGAAAAATTTGCCCATCGACCAACATCAACCACCTCTACCCCTTCTGTAAAAGGAATTTTGAATTTTTCCATAATTCCCCACTAAATAACGGCTTCTAATTATATTTTATTTCCAAATAAAAGGAGCACAGTCACCATAAACCTCTGACATTCCCTCACGTGTCTGTACATAACAAAACTTTTTTCAATATCGTATTTTAAATACCTTTGCTCCTTTAACAACACTCAATTCATTGCTTGCATTTTTTCAGAAAAAAAGATCTTTCCAATGCACTAAAGTTGAAATACCTAAATATAATACCTATCTAAACACACCCTAATCAGAATAGATAGTCTTTTTTTAAGTAAACTGTCTTGAAATATTATTTCTATACACAACAACAATAAGTCGGTTGCAAAATCTTCAACGAACAAAAACTCTCACCCTGACGCGACATATCGCAACGTTATAAATTTCTCTACAAATTCTCAGAAACAAAAGGATATCCCTTCATTTAATGAAAGAAGCGCCATAAAAATATCGCGAAAATGCAATAAAATACGCGTATATTTCAAAAAACAGCACTGTTATTACACCAGTACTAAGGTAGTGAACTCAAAAAAGTAAGAAAAAATAAAAAAATGTTTTTATTTTATGATAATAACATCGCTGTACTATGATATATAATAAAAACACGATCTTCGAAAGCATATTAAAATGAACCGAAAGAAAAAATTGTTGTATTCTTCTCATGCTTTTCTTGGAGGAACATTAAGCAGTGTTAGTCTAAAATTGCTTATCCTTTCATTCTTCATTGGCATCGTAATGAATTTTTTAGAATGGACACCTCAAAACCTCATACAAAAAATAGTAGATTTTTTTCAATCACTATGGGAAGCAGGATTTATAACACTTACAAATTTCTTCCATATAACTATGACGGGAGCTATTATTGTTGTGCCTATTTTTCTTATCTTACGAATTTTTCATAAAAAATAAGCGCCTTAACATTTCCTTGCACTAATCTTTTCGAAAAATCAAACGACATAAAAATCCTGTAGTAATAGCAACAATCACTGCAACAATACCATATAAAAAAGGATACTTGTGCGCCGCATAAAAAATTGTATAAGCGATATGTGCTTTAACAATTTCAAGAGTCGTTGTCGCACTATCAATAAACTGTCCATCACGAAAAAGATAAGCACGAACTTTATAATGTCCAACAGGAATATTTGCTGGCAAACGAAAATGTGCTGTGAAAAGCGTATCTGAACCAAAACGAACACCACCTACTTCCTCATAATAAAGGCTTTTAGCTTTTTGCAATTTTATAAGTTCATCGCGAAAAATTTGTATTTTTTTCTGATCTTGTTCATCTGTCTGCAATAGCAAATAGAGTAATCCTAACCCCAAGCGTTTATAGTCTTCAATGCTCGTAATATCGCCAATTTCACGTGTTGTGACCATAGAGTAAAAAAGAGGAACCTTTTTAAAAATAAGAGAATCTGTATTAACCCATACACCGGCATTGCGTTTTTTTTCTCGCATCACCATTGTCCGATCTTGTCCCTCCAAGCTTACAATAATATCATAACGGTTCTGTCGAGAATATAACGGATCAATATTTTCCAAAACACCAGCAATATAAAGATCACGACCAGCAAAATTTGCATCCACAGTAATCGTATTCGTTGTTACGATAATTTGGACAGTTTCGTGATCAACTTGATTAATGAGTGTAGCCGGCGTCCCAACATGTGACCATGTAGAAAAAGGAATAAAATAAAAGCAACTTGCAATGATACATAAAGAAAATAATCTACCCATTTTTATCTCATAAGAATATCCAAAGAGAAAAGATTATCAGGGCGTATAAATAATTGAAAAGCAAGACGCATACATACAATCAACACTAAAAATGCAAGTGCCATACGCAATTGTTCAGCCTTTAATTTCCGTCCAGCTCTTATTCCATATTGCGCACCAATACTTCCTCCAAGCATTAACAAAAAAGCCAAGACAATATCAACGGACTGATTTGTCATACTTTGCAAAACTGTCGTGAAAGAAGACACAAATGTAATCTGAAAAAGTGAAGTCCCAATCACCACACTGGTTGGAACACGCAGAAGATAAATCAATGCTGGTATCATAAAGAACCCCCCGCCAATTCCCATAATAGAAGACAACAACCCCACAACGAGACCAATCCCTAAAACTGGAATGATGCTAACATATATCATAGATGTCCGAAAACGCATTTTTAAAGGTAAGCGATGAATCCAGTTATGTCGACCAGCAAGACGAATATTGGCTTTTCCTGCCTTACGCTTGCGCATCATATCATACCAACTTTCAACGATCATTAAGCTTCCTACACTTCCAAGAAGAATCACATAAAGAAGCGAAATTATTAAGTCTAATTGACCTAACTTTTTCAACAAAGAGAAAACCTGAATCCCGATTAAAGAACCAACCCCTCCTCCAATCGCCAAAAGAATACCAAGTTTAATATCGAGCGTACGTCTTCTAAAATGTGTAATCGCTCCTGTTACAGATGACGCAATCATCTGGTTAGCACCTGTTCCAACAGCAATAGCAGGAGGAACATTATAAAAAATCAATAACGGTGTGATGAGAAACCCACCACCGATTCCAAAAAGGCCTGAAAAAAAACCAGCAACGACTCCCATACCAATCAAGATCAGCATATTGAGTGACATTTCAGCAATTGGTAAATAAATACTCACTTACAGAACCTTCAAGATAATTTGAGGTTTTTTAACAATTAGAGAATCCTTCTCCAATTATCCTCTTTTCCAATAATCTCTATTGCGTGTTTAAAAAGATAATTTTAGTTGCTATAGCTTTCGCACAAACACGAATGCGCAATACATTTCACATCTATTAACATCAACATCATAAAAATTAAAAAAAACAAACCCCTTTTAAAAAGCTATAAAAACATAACGTTATCGCTACCACAAATACAACGGTTAAAAAACAGAGAACACTTTTTTTACCAAATAAGATAAAAACGAGACATGTTCCCGAGACTGCGCCTTTAAAGAAGAAAAATCATTCTCAATGCAATGATTAGATGCCTGAACACCCATCATACCCTTTTCTTCTATCACAGCACGCTTCACTACTCCCTCATCCTTTTTAAAAGAAGATTTCAGAGCATCACTGGGCAAAGAGCTTCCATTTTCTTGCTGCAACGTATTTTCAACATTTGTTTGGAGTGGAATTATATCGTTTTGTTTTGAAAAATTTTGCACCTTTTGAAGGAATAAACCTTCTTGATTTCCCTTACATTCCATATGAGCAAGTTTTTGTACAACAGAATCAGGTGATTTTGAACGAGACACCCGTCGTGTGACCGTTGCTTCTTCTAAGCTTTTTTTTTCACTCTGCAAACTTTGAACAATTGTTTTAATCTGCTCTAAAGACTCAAAAAGCTTTTTTTCTCTTTGACGACGTATATAATGTTCAGCCAAAATGGCCCGACTAATATCATCTAAGTAAGATTTAAAATGCTCTTCTACAGAACTCTGCTGCATCAAAGAACGAGGCGAAGGCTTCATTTGCATTTGCGCATAAACGGTGCGTAACTTTTGAGCAATATCCGACATCGTTACTTCTACAGAAGTATCCATTCTCTCTTTCTGTTCAACAAAAGAAAAGAATTTACCGTTCCTAACCTGATTGGTCGCCTGATCGATCGTATGACCCTTCGTATTCACAAACGCCTACCCCTCATAACTTTTTTGAAAAGAATCGCAACAAATGATAAGAAAGTGTGCTCTATTTTAGTAAATAGAGCTTTAAGAACTCCCAAAAACTTTTTTGTTAGAAATATTTTCCCCCAATCTTTATCCAAAATATTTGAAAGAAAGATCTTTAATTTTTCTGTCTTCAAGATTTGAAGAGCAAAATCATTCCCTCATTTTTATCTTTTTCACTCAATTTTTCATTGCATAAAGAATCTATTGCTTCATCATAGACAAAGCATAAGAAACTAAAAAAGAATATTCTCATAAGAGAGATTGTTTTTTACTTCTTATTCACTTCTTATTCAAGCAAATAAGACCAATTATGGAAATGCAAAAATATGAAGATTGAAAATGACGACGAGAAAGTACAAATAAATGTAGAAAAAGCTTATATGAAAGAGAACACAAGTTATAAATGAGACTTCATTCTAAACAATTTGGTTTCTTATGAGTATTGCTATAAACTTGTGATTATACAAACAAAGAGGATCATTATGAAGATAATTGTCGCTGTCAAACGTGTTGTTGATTATAACATCAAGATACGCGTCAAACCCGATAGTACAGGCGTTGATCTGTCTCACGTAAAAATGTCTATGAATCCTTTTGATGAGATAGCCGTGGAGGAGGCCATTCGCCAGAAAGAATCCGGTAAAATTTCAGAAGTTCTTCTTGTTTCAATTGGCCCAGAAGCAGCCCAAGAAACTCTACGAACAGGACTTGCAATGGGAGCTGATCGCGCACTTCTTGTTACAACGGATCAAACACTTGAACCTTTAGCAATTGCTAAGGTTCTCAAAGCTCTTGTTGATGAAGAAAAACCCGATATGGTCTTTTTAGGAAAACAAGCAATTGATGACGATAGCAACCAAACAGGACAGATGCTCGCTGCTCTTCTTGGTTGGGGACAGGCAACTTTTGCCTCACATCTTAACATAGAAAATGGGCATGCTACAGTTATTCGTGAAGTTGATAATGGAACACAAACCCTTTGTCTTCCCCTTCCCATGGTTATGACCGCCGATCTACGGCTCAATGAACCGCGTTACACCTCTCTCCCCAATATCATGAAAGCAAAAAAGAAAATCATTGAACAAAAATCTCTTGCTGATCTTGGCATCAATACGGAAGCACGCTTAACAATTTTAAGCGTTGAAGAGCCAAAACCTCGTCAATCCGGTATTAAAGTGGCGAATGTAGTAGAGCTTGTCAGTGCACTAAAACAAAAGAACTGCATTTAATATTCTCACCACTAGAGTAAAAGCAACACTCACATAAAAGGGCAAAAACTTATGGCAATTCTTTTATTGGCTGATCATAATACAGACGAAACAGCAAAAGTGCTCACCGCTGCACGCGCACTCAGTAATGATATCGATATTCTGATTTGCGGAGAAAAAATTCAAACTATAGCGAAAAATAATGCTAAACTTAATGGTGTGCGGCAAGTTCTTATTGCAAAAGCAGACTATTTAGCCCATCAACTTGCCGAGCCTATAGCAGATACAATTCTTACCTTAGCAAATGATTATGATGTGATCATGGCTGCATCCAGCAGCACTGGGAAAAATGTGATGCCACGCGTAGCAGCCCTTCTTGATCTTATGCAAATTTCAGATATTACCGCCGTTCTTTCACCCGATACCTTCAAACGCCCCATCTATGCAGGCAATGTACTTGAAACTATACGCACCAATGATCATAAAAAAATTATAACAGTTCGCACAGCTTCTTTCACACCAACGCCTTCCCAAAATAATTCTGCTCCCATTAAAATAATAACACCAGCTCCCAATCCAAATCTTTCCTCTTTCGTAAAAGCAAAAACCAACAAAAGTGATCGTCCTGATCTTACCTCTGCACGTGTTATTATATCAGGCGGGCGTGGTCTTGGTTCTCAAGAACAATTTATGGCACTTCTTCTTCCCCTTGCAAACAAGTTAGATGCCGCTTTAGGTGCCAGCCGCGCAGCAGTTGATGCAGGCTATGCTCCCAATGACTGGCAAATTGGACAAACAGGAAAAGTTGTTGCCCCTGAACTCTATATCGCCGTTGGCATTTCCGGTGCAATCCAGCATTTAGCCGGTATAATGGATGCACAAATTATTGTTGCCATTAATAAAGATGAAGAAGCTCCCATCATGAAAATTGCCGATTACACCCTTGTAGGTGATCTCCACCAAATTATTCCAGAATTAGAGAAAGCTTTATAAGCCATGAAAGCACCTTTGCATAACCAACGTGAAAGTATGGAGTTTGATATAGTCATTGTCGGAGCAGGACCTGCAGGGCTTTCTGCCGCAATTCGTTTTAAACAAATTAATCCTGAGCTTTCTGTCACAATTGTTGAAAAAGGGACCGAAGTTGGTGCACATATTCTCTCGGGCGCAGTTGTTGACCCCATTGGTATCGATACACTCTTACCAGAATGGAGAAATGAAAACGACCATCCCTTCACAACCCCTGTCACCCAGGACCAATTTTTTTTTCTAAAGCCTCAAAAAGCGACACTATTGCCCAATATTTTGCATCCCAGAATCTTATCAAATAACGGATGTTATATCGTTTCGCTTGGGAACGTCTGCCGCTGGCTAAGCAAAAAAGCTGAAGCATTGGGTGTTGAAATCTATCCTGGTTTTGCAGCAACAGAGCCTATCATCCAAAAAGATAACGGAGCTATCATTGGTGTTCTCACCAGTGATATGGGGCTTAACAAAGATGGAACCCCTGGAACAAATTATATGCCTGGTATGGCTTTATTGGCAAAATATACTCTGATTGCGGAAGGAGCACGCGGCTCAATTGCAAAACAACTGATACAACATTTCAATCTTAGCAAAAATCGTGAACCACAAAAATTTGGTCTTGGCCTCAAAGAACTCTGGGAAATTGATTCCAACAAACACCAACGTGGTTTAGTGCAACATTTCACTGGTTGGCCCTTAGAGAATAATACCGGTGGTGGTGGCTTTCTTTATCACCAAGAAAACAATGTCATTTCTGTCGGTTTTGTTGTGCACTTAGATTACAAAAATCCTTATCTTTCTCCTTTTGACGAATTTCAACGTTTTAAAACACATCCAAAACTCTATGAAATCTTCAAAGGTGCAAAACGTCTTTCCTATGGTGCACGTGTTATCAGCGAAGGAGGTTGGCAATCTGTACCAAAACTCACCTTTCCTGGTGGAGCACTTATTGGCTGCTCTGCTGGCTTTGTCAATGTTCCTCGTATCAAAGGGTCACACAATGCCATCTTATCTGGCATATTAGCTGCCGATAAAATCGCTACCGCTCTCGCGCAAGGACGTGCCCATGATGAGGTCAAAGAAATCGAAGAACAGTGGCGAAAAGGTCCCATTGGCAAAGATCTTTATAAAGTGCGAAATGCCAAACCGCTCTGGGCAAAATATGGAACAAAATATGGAATTAAACTTGCCGGTTTTGATATGTGGTGGCAACAGCTGTTCGGGTTTTCCTTATTTAAAACATTCCCCCACAGAAAGGAAGATTATGCATATCTTGAACCAGCAGAAAAATTTCAACCCATTGCTTACCCAAAACCAGATGGTGTTGTAACTTTTGATCGCCTTTCAAGTATTGCGCTTTCCAATACGCACCATGAAGAAAATCAACCTTGCCATTTAAAAATAGCCTCATTAAGAAAACAAAAAGACTCCGAATATGCAATCTATGGAGCACCTTCCGCACACTATTGCCCCGCCGCTGTCTACGAGTGGCTAGAATATAATAATCATCTGACTTACATTATCAACGCTTCAAATTGCATACATTGTAAAACATGCGATATCAAAGATCCGAACCAAAATATCACTTGGACCTGTCCGCAAGGCAATGAGGGGCCCTTCTATCTCAATATGTAATGCCCCAATATATAATCATTGTTCATTCTCCCAAAATTGAAATATACAAAACGCAATGAATAAAAATATTTTCCTCAGATCACAAACCTCTCAATCACCTTCCTGCATACGTTCTTTCACAATGTAAAAAGAACTCTATTCTTATATAAAATACTCTTCCTACCACATAACTTTTTTCAATAGAAAAACAAACATATCTTCATTAAAAATTTTTTATCTAGATGACAAAACAATAATGAATATATCTTGACAATTCTGCGATAAAGAAACAGTCGTGGTTCTCGAAAATATGAAGGAAAATAAGCTTGCTCTACTTTACCCTCTCTGCCACATGATCGAAAATGCTTTTAGCCCCCTCATAAAAACATCAATCGTTTTAACTAGCCAAAAGCACAACCCACGAAGATGCGCTTCAAGTTTATTTTTTCTCCTACACTTTACCAAGTAATGCTCACTAAAGAAAACCACAGACAAATGTAGAAAAAACATTGCGAGATACAGAACATGCTTGTTCAAGCCATTTCAATGTTTCTACTAATAATGACACAAAAAAATCTTTAATCTCACATTAACCTTTTATTTTTGCATCAAGGATAATCGCCTTGCATCTAATCTTTACCAATATACAGCAATGTATGTGCACAAACACCATAAGAATAAGCAGATGCCAAACCATGGAGACTATCGCTATTAGCAAAACATTTGATAAAAGCCAAATAGCTTTCATGACCACTTTATGACGCGTTTTATAGGGTTGTTTTTCTTATAACGCTTGTGCTTTCGTTGTTGTTTGTAAATCAACATCCAAATGTAACACAAGTGGTATATTTAAAAGAAAGATTAAGGTAAGTGAAAGCTCTGTGCGCCGTTCCAGCTTTTGTAGCTGTAGCTAGAGCAAAAATATTGCGTATTCTATTTGAGTAATCTCTGAAACGAAAATACAACTTCATTTAGCAAGAACAAGAATATGAAATCGGAAAGGAATAAATCTGTTTTCCTCTTTACTATTATCTGTCCATTCAGTTTTAGAACTTTCAAAAGCATCACAATATCTTTTAAAAAGAAGAGATTACGGATTGTCCTCGCTTTTATTACTTACGTTTTTTATGGAAGCATATCCTTCAGAAAAAATAAGGCATCCAAAATTAAAACAGACTTGTGTTTTTCATTCATGGACTTGTTTTAAGAGATAGCTCTCAACACATATGGAACAATTATTTTACGACACTATCCCAAAAAGGTATAACGTACTCCTTTGAATAAACACTTCTCATATTTACGAAATAAAAAGTACAAGCTAAAAGCGTCATTTTCTCTGCGAGCCCAATGATGCGATAATCTTTGTTTTGAGAAGGTTTCAAAACGCACGAAAATGATTTTGATTAATTGACTATAAATTGACTATAAGAAGAGTAGAGATGGAATAATTTTACGATATTTAAAGCTCCTAATCAATATGCAAATAATAAACTCTCCATTATAAATCAAATCTTTAAGATAAAAATTCGCCTCAAATATTTCTAAGGTGCTCATTAGACTGTTAAATCTGTAGAGAATATGACAAAATGAAGTATTTTGCTGATAAGGGCTTATATTTGATCAATAACAATACAGTTAGCTGTTTGTGTTTAAAAAGGAGCTGTTTACATTTGTTCAGAAAAACAGTTTGGATATCAATAGATATATTTGAAAGATCGGCGTTATGGAAATAATCTAAAAAGCTTAGCTTTTAAAAGAGCACAGCCAAGCGCGAGGTGATGTCATGAGTAATATTGTTTTTTGATTCTCGAAGAAAAAACTTTATAGAAAATCATGGGGCTGATAGAATATTGGTTACATCTGGAATTTGTTTTACTGGAAAAGATAACGCGGATCAAAATAGATAATCATGTTAGATTAAGACGTTAAATATGAGATTATCTTATTGTGGTGTAATCGACTATTCGAGTAAGGTAAGCCTTTATAATGATAAAAAAAGAGCCCAAATGGCTTATGAGTATGGATAAAAAACTTGTGGTAAGGGGAATTTGATGAAAAGAAAAGAGCATGTGTGAAAAAGCATATTTTATAGGTACGCATGCTTATTCTGCACCCGTCATAGAATCAGGGCTTTATCTTGTGGCAACGCCTATCGGAAATCTTGCAGATATTACGCTTCGTGCTTTGCAAGTGCTTGCAGGAATTGATATTTTAGCGTGTGAGGATACGCGGGTAACGCGTGTTTTGTTGGAACGTTACGGTATTCAAAAAAAACCTTTTCTCTATCATGAATATAATGCACAAAAAGCGGGTCCGAAGCTCTTAGCAGCTTTAGCAGAAAACAAAACAGTAGCGCTTGTTTCAGATGCAGGAACACCACTTATTTCTGATCCCGGATTTCGATTGGTGGAAGAGGCCCGTAACGCTGGTCATAAAATTATTCCTATTCCTGGAGCATCCGCTCTTTTAGCCGCTCTTATACCGACAGGGCTTCCTACTGATAGCTTTTTTTTTGCAGGTTTTTTGAGTGCACGCAAGCTACAGCGCCGAAAACGGTTGGAACAATTAAAAGAGATTCCAGCAACTTTGATTTTTTATGAATCACCGCATCGTCTTGTTAAAACTTTAGAGGATATGGTTACTCTTTTTTCGGCTGATCGACCTGCTGCCATTTGTCGTGAATTAACAAAGAAGTTTGAAACAGTAGATGTTTCCAATTTGGGGAATTTGTTGGAAAATTACAGAAAACAAGCACATATTCGTGGGGAAATTGTTCTGCTTGTTGGAGAATTATCTTCTTCTTTAAATGCGATAAGTGATCAAGAAATTGATGAAATGCTATTAGAACGCGCACGGACACACTCCGCTGCTCAAGCAGCAGCTTTGGTTGCAAAAAAGACCGGTTTTAAAAAGCAGAAACTTTTTCAGCGATTAATTTTTTTAAAAAATGCGTAAGATGATACAAAAAAAACGCAGACAAAAGTCTTTTTATCGAGGGATTCGTGCAGAAAAATTGGCAGCTTGGTGGCTACGTTGTAAAGGGTTTCACATTGCCGAAACGCGTTTTAAAACAAAATGTGGAGAAATTGATTTAATTGCACGACGCGGAAATCTTGTGTTAATTGTTGAAGTTAAAGCACGTTCAACGTTGGCTGAAGCAATGGAAGCGGTTTCCCGAATGAATGAAAGGCGAATTGAAGCGGCAGCCGATATTTGGCTCGCACGGCAAAAAGATTATGCCCTTTTGTCTGTACGCTTTGATTTGATTGCAATTTTACCTTGGCGCTGGCCACAGCATATCCCTGCATTTTTTACATCTGATCAATAAGAGGCAGCCCCCATTTTAACCATGCTCAATAAAAAATATTTCGTTTTTATGTGCATATGCGTTAAAAAGTGTGTAACTGTTTGAGCGCTATAAGGAGTGGAATATGGATGATTATGAAAAGTTTGCAACAGGTTTACTTATTGTTTTTGGAGCGCTGATTATCGGTGGTTTAATGGCAATGCATATTGTGCTTATGAATAAACCAGGTTTTTTATTTGCATTAGCCGCCGCTATTGTTGGTTGGTTTTCTGCTTTTTCCGTTCTTTTTGACAAACCAAAAATCTATTTGGGCTTGATTATTCTTGCTATGGTATGTGTTGCTTCTTCAATTAGCGTTTATGTTAGTTAAAACACCTAAGACGTTGATTGAGATTCCTTTTAAAATATAAAACTGAGAAATAGAAATGAAACTTGGCTTTTTGGGAACGGGTACAATCGGTGCTTCAATAGTGAATGGACTCATGAAAAGCACCTTTGATGTTTCTTCCATTATTGTTTCACCTCGCAATGCACAAACAGCAGAGCGCCTTTCAAACACTTATGATAAAGTGATAATTGCTGAAAATAACCAAACGTTGCTCGATGTTAGTGATTGTGTTTTTCTTTGCTTGCCCAACCAAGTTGCAGGAGGCGTTTTGCGCTCTCTTCGTTTTCGTCCAGAACAGCTGGTTATTTCCGTACTTGCTATGGCAAAAGCAGCAGAAATAGAAGAGTGGATTAATCATAAAGTTTATCGTGCTGTTCCATTGCCTTTTGTTGCAGAATGCAAAAATTTGACACCAATCTATCCCGATCATCCCTTTTTACGCACTTTATTTGATGCATTGGGAGGCACATTGGTGCTGGATAAGGAAGAGCAATTTAATCTTTTTATGACAGCTGGTTCTCTGATGGGAGTATATTTTAATTTTATAGAAACAGCCCATCAGTGGTTTATAACACAGGGATTAAAAAAACAGCAATCAGCAGAATTCCTTACCATGATGTTTGGAAATCTTACGGATGAAATGCATAAAATTATAGCAACGAATCGTTCTGCATTTCTCGATTTTGCACTGCTTGAAAAAGAATTTTCAACAAAGGGTGGAACAAATGAATTTTTGTCAAATTACTTTTCTCATCAAGGGGGAAGAAATGCTTTAACAGCGGCTCTTGAGGCTACTTTGCAAAAAATGAATGCTTCTAAAAAGACTTGACCAACATTTTTTATCATCTCAATAAGAAAGAGCTAAATGTTGAAGATTTATATCAAAAAAAACTCATAACGAAAAATGCTTTTTTACACCTGAAAAAGATACCATTTTATGAAAATGATTGATTTTTTAAATATTTTTTATAATCTTTTACAATTTTTTTAAATTATTTTTATTTTCTATCTTCTTCTTTTAGCCTCAATACCAATATTTTTTCTACCTGATGACTCTATCTCTTCAATTTTATTCCCCTTCAAGTTATCCAAACACATGAATAATTTTTTGTTTATTTAACTTACCTACTCCACTCACATATTAACACTTCCCCTTACAAAGAAGCAACTATTTTTATGTCTTCTATGATTGTGCTTTAATAAACTCTCTTAAACAAACATCCATTCAAAAGAGTTGATTTTTTATTTGATCAACAATTTTACGATACAGTTTAGTATGCTCTTTACTAGGCTTAGCAACAAAAATAGGGATCCCCTGATCTGAAGAAAATCGTAAAGATGCATCAAGCGGTATTTCCGCTAAAAAAGGGACTTCTCGACGTTCCGCTTCTGCCCGTGCACCACCATAGCCAAAAATATCATAGCGTTTTCCCGTATCCGGGGCGATAAAATAACTCATATTCTCAATGATTCCTAAAATAGGAACATTGACTTTTATGAACATTTCTATTGCTTTACGCGCATCCACTAAAGCAAGATCTTGGGGCGTAGAGACAACCAACGCACCTGTTAATTGTACCTGTTGAGCAAGCGTTAATTGTGCATCCCCTGTCCCAGGCGGCATATCAACGACTAAAACGTCCAGAGGTCCCCATACAACATCTCGTAACAATTGCGTTACAGCTGCCATAACCATGGGACCACGCCATACTACCGGCTTTTTTTCCTCAACCAAAAATCCCATCGACATCAATTTAAGTCCGAATTTTTCAAGAGGTTGAATCTTTTTTTCTCCAATGAGCTGTGGTTTTTGATTAACAAGCCCTGTCAAACGTGGCAAAGATGGACCATAAATATCAGCATCCATCACCCCCGTCTTGAAACCAGAATCTTGTAAAGCTAAGGCGATATTTATTGCCATCGTAGATTTTCCGACTCCTCCTTTTCCAGAAGCAACAGCAATCACATGCCGCACACCTTCTATAGGCATTTTGATAGGTAAGAGATTTGCTCTCCGTCTAGGTGCTGCCTTTGTTTTTTTTTCTGCTGTAAGTGTGACAACAACAGATTCCACTCCCTCCAAAGCACATACCACCTTTTCAGCAGAACGACGCAATGATTCCCATTCTTGCACACCTCCATCAGGAACTGTAATGGAAAAGAAAACCTTACCATCAGCAATCAATATTTCTGAAAGAAGCCCCAACGACACAATATCGCTTTCAAGATCTGGTCCTTTGATTTTACGTAATACGTTGCGGACAGTCTCACTTGTGATAGGATCCACGTTCTTTCCTCTCTATAAAAATACCAGCAAATACAAGCATAAGAACGAAAAATACTTACAGGTTCATCAGCTGACAATTTTCTACTTTACTCAGAAGTATAAAGTATAAATTACTTATATCTTATCTCTTTAAAAATATGAAACCATCCTTGAAATAAAGAAGCTCAAACATAAAACCTGTTATAAAATCCTATCAATCATGTTTGTGCTACAACCACTTTAATGAATGTTCTGATAAAAATTTTGTAAAAACAAAAACTGAAAAAAACTCTTAATATTAAAGGATATTTTAAATTGGGCATACAGTAATCAGTCACACTTTCTTTAATTCTTTAACGCCCTAATCATATATTTTCTGTAGACTCAATCGTTATTTCTGAAACTCTTAACAGTATCGCAAAAAAGTTCACAGACAGTTATAAGGTGCTTTGTATTCTTTCAAGAGAGAGAAAAACAATCTAAGATTGACTTTTTTTATATTTTTCCTTATGGGTTAACAGCCGTATGATAGGATAAAATTGTTCCTCTCACGCATAACTGCCATAAAACGAAGATTAAGAAGGGCCGCACTCCGCGGTATTTAAATAAATGAAACGTACTTACCAACCCTCTAAACTTGTCCGTAAACGCCGCCATGGGTTTCGTGCACGCATGGCTACAGCTGGAGGACGTAAAGTTATTGCTGCAAGACGTGCTCGTGGACGTAAGCAGCTCTCTGCTTAACCATTTAAATTTTCACAACCGTTGAGGATTGCTCTCCATTTCTTCGTTGTGAAGCTTTTGTCATGAACTTCTAATGCCTTCTTGCAGGCATTTAGTGAAATTGCGAAATGTTCTTTTATGAAGAAAAAACATCCCTGCCGTATTCGCAAAAGAGCAGACTTTTTGGCTGTCCGTACAGGAGAAAAACGACGTGGTCCTTTATTTTTGCTCGAAGTTAAATCTCGTGAACAAATAACAGAAAGAAAAGATTCTCTTGTTGCACGTGTAGGCTTCACTGTTACCCGTAAAAACGGTAATGCTGTGAAACGTAATCGTATCAAAAGGCGCTTGCGTGAAGCCGTAAGAGTTGGTGTAACAAACCACATGGAAGCAGGAACAGACTATGTCATTGTGGCGTATCGCGATGCGTTACATGCGCCTTTTACATCCTTGATTAGTGAATTAAATCGGCGAATAAAACCAAAAATAAAACATCAGCAACAACAAGGGTGTACGGATGGAATATAACCGCAATTTCTTTATCGCTATTGGCTTATCTTTCGTAGTGCTCATCGCATGGCAATTTCTTCATGTTGCTCCCAAACAAGCAAAGTTACAAAAACAACAAGTCATCACGCAGCAATTGTCAAAACAGCAATCAGCCCTTTCTACTACCACAACGAATTTTTCTGACGATACCTTAACGCATCAAGCAACATCTATCATCGAACAGCCAATGACACCTGAAATCCGGAAAGCTGTATTGGCCAAAACAGAGCGTATTGCGATCAAAACCAATGAACTGGAAGGCTCTATTAATCTTGTTGGTGCACAATTCGATGATCTTCACCTCAAAAAATATCGTTTAACAGTCGATAAAAAATCACCGGAAATCGATTTGCTGAATCCTAAAGGTTTCAAAACGACCTACCTTGCTGAATTTGGTTTTGCAAGTGCATCTTTGCCAGCAAAAGCCTTGCCACAATCGGATACACAATGGCAAATAGAGGGAAACAATACAATCCTGACCCCTTCAACACCCATCACTTTAATTTATAATAATGGACAGGGACAAATCTTCCGGCGTATCCTTTCTGTTGATGATCATTTCATGTTTACCATTGAGGATTCTATCAGCAATGAAAGTGATCAACCAATATATCTCTCATCCTATGCCCGCGTTGCACGTGCAGCACCACCAGAACATACAAATGCAACTTATTTACTTCACGAAGGTATGATAGGTATTGCAGGAGATTCGCTCAAAACTGAAAAATATAAAACCTTAGCAGAGCTTGATCCAAATCCTGCTAATGGGCAAAAGAGCATGACTTTTTCCAAAGTAACAGGAGGTTGGATTGGTATTACCGATAAATATTGGGCTGTAGCAGTTATTCCCCCGCAAAATAAAGAATATACAAGCCGTTTTATTTATTTTGATCGTTTGCAAACGCATTATCAGTCTGACTTGCTAGGATCACTTTTAACGATTGCTCCAAATGAAACAAAAACTATTACAAATCGTCTTTTTGCTGGTGCAAAACAAGTTGAAATTATTAATAACTATCAAAATGACCTAAAAATCAAAAAGTTTGCTCTTTTAATTGATTGGGGCTGGTTTGATTTCATCACCAAACCAATGTTTTCTCTCATTGATATTCTTTATAAACAAACAGGAAATTTTGGTATCGCCATCCTTCTTGTCACAGTGCTCTTAAAAACTCTTCTTTTCCCTCTAGCCAATAAATCTTATAAATCTATGGCACGCATGAAGCTTTTACAACCGCAGTTGCTAGAAATAAAAGAAAAACATCCTGATGACCGAACTAAACAACAACAAGCAATAATAGAACTATATAAAACCGAAAAAATTAATCCCCTTGCAGGTTGTTGGCCAATGCTGATTCAATTCCCAATATTCTTTGCTCTTTATAAAGTTCTCTATATCACCATTGAAATGCGCCATGCCCCTTTCTTTGGCTGGATTAAAGATTTAGCGGCACCCGATCCAACTTCTCTTTTTAACTTGTTTGGTCTCTTGCCATATACAACGCCAACATTTCTTATGATTGGTGCATGGCCTTTGATTATGGGAATAACGATGTTTTTACAAATGCGTATGAATCCCGCTCCTCAAGACCAAACCCAAGCGATGATATTCACATGGATGCCTGTTGTCTTTACTTTTATGCTCGCCTCTTTCCCTGTTGGTCTCGTCATTTATTGGGCATGGAACAATATATTGTCAATCATTCAGCAAGGTATCATGATGAAGCGCCAAGGAGTTAAAATTGAGCTTTTTGATAATCTGAAAGCCATGTGGAGAAGATCACCTAAAAAAGAAGTGCATGAATGAAAAGAGATTCTTCCCTTTCCGGAATTTTTTCTCACAATTGGATTTTTATTCGTGGTGTACCAGCGATACGCTTTCTTCCCCCTGAAGGACCACCAGAAATTGCATTTGCAGGACGTTCCAATGTTGGAAAATCATCTTTAATTAACGCACTTGTCCAACAAAAAAGCTTAGCACGTACCTCAAATACACCAGGACGGACTCAAGAGCTTAATTATTTTGTCCCTGATGGCTGTAGTAAGCAACTAGGAGAGCTTCCCCCTCTAGCATTAGTAGATATGCCTGGTTATGGTTTCGCTGCTGCTCCTAAAAATCTGGTTGATGCGTGGACAAATTTGATTTTTAGCTATTTACGGGGGCGCACAACGTTAAAACGTGTATATATCTTAATTGATTCACGGCACGGAATCAAAAATAATGATGAAGATGTTCTTGCTCTCCTTGATAAAGCAGCCGTTTCTTATCAAATTGTTTTGACAAAGAGTGATAAAATCAAATCAAATGCCTTAGAAAAATTAATTATGAGTACACAAACAAAGCTTCTCAGACGTCCGGCAGCTTATCCTGAGCTTCTTGTAACCTCTTCAGAAAAAGCTCTCGGTTTAGAAGAATTACGTGCTGCCATTTTGCAAACCATTACATAAAAGAACAATTCCTATTATTAATAATTTATTAATTATAATTGCTAGCAGCTGCTAATGATCTTGTACTTCTAGTCAAGCATCTTTATAAAAATGATTACTTGAAAGAATTCTCATCAACTCTATCTGATAGTGTAAATTATGCTGACACTTTTTCACTCTCCTCTATCCTCTGCCTCGCGCTTCATACGCCTCATTCTTGGGGAATATGGTGTGACCACTCAACTGATTGAAGAATATGAATGGGCAAGAAGACACGAATTTCTAGCCCTCAATCCCGCTGGTCATGTTCCTGTTTTTCTCGATGAACACGAGGTTCCATTATCAGGTCCTCTTGTTATCTGCGAATATTTAGACGAAACACATGGAAGTTTACGACAAGAAAATAAACTCTTTCCAGAAAATCCTTTAGATCGTGCAGAAGTACGCCGTCTCAATGACTGGTTCTTAAATAAATTCGAAAATGAAGCAACGCGCCATATCGTACGAGAACGAATCCACAAACGCGAAATGCCACTTGCCATTGGCGGTGGTGCTCCTAATTCACAAATTTTACGCAATGCACGTGCCAATATTTTACCACATATGAACTATCTCAATTGGCTCTGTGCCTCTCGCGATAGCTTAGTCGGTTCTGCCTTGTCCTATGCAGACTTAGCAGCAGCAGCCTCTATTTCTGTACTTGACTTTCTAGGGGAAATTGACTGGGAACAATCTCCTGCTGCCAAAGACTGGTATATGAGAATTAAATCACGCCCTTCTTTTCGTTCTCTTTTAACAGATCGCGTCCGCGGAATTGTTGCAAGTGCTCACTATGCAGATCTTGATTTCTAGCCTTCTCTCACAAACAAAAGTAAAAGCGATATTTTATCTAAAGGATATTTATAGATTTATGAATTTTGCGTATAAACAATATAATAATACATTGACTTATAATCATATTAAACAGAGAATAAGACCCCACCATAATATTTTCTTATTTCACCACCCCTTATAATGCATTAAAAAAATCACTTTCTCGTCATGTTACAAAAAAGATTGGCACAAGGATAGAAAGTATTTAAGAAAGGATTTTAAAGACTCTCTTTAAATACAAGAACTGTAGTATCATTGAAAGCTAAGAAAATAAAATAATAATACTTAACGCATGTTATCCTCCATTCTTTCCAATATATGAAAAAACGCATTGCATAACATATATACTATTTTCTCTATAATAAACAAAGCCTCATTATGCGTTTTTACAACATAACAGTTTTTCAACTGACTTTCTTAAAAGATGAAGAATCCAACCAATTCTCGAGTGTAAAAAATTCAACTTCTTGTTAGTCCCTTGTTTCTACCCCCTTTTACGTAATTTTATTGATGAATAACATATTGATATACAATGATAAATAATCGTTTTTTTTAACTTAAATCATCAATTTCAAATACCTTTTTTTATTACCTTCATCATATTTAAAACAATCAAAATCGCTTTCTTATGCGTTACAAATGGAATTGGGGCGTGAAAAAATATTAAAGAAAAGAATGAAAATACCTAAGTGCTAAGGATTGTTAAAACATTAAAAGCTAACAAAACGTATGATAGTGCTGATTTTCTCTTTTATGAAGCATAAAGATAGTGGCGCAGAATAGATGTTATATTATTCATGGATATTCTCTCGTGATACCACTCACGAGCACTATCATAAAATAAGTTTAGAAGTATTGAGAAATATTTCTTTAAGACAAGCGCATGAATTGACAAGATAGGTGTATTTTGTTTGGCAGATCTTGTTTTGCATGAAGAACGCTCCCCTCCTTAAAGAACGAAAGAAACAAAAGCGTAAAATAATACACAATCTCTATTAGGTTTCATAAGCAAACCTTACTTAGGAATATTCATCACACACTCTAACGAAAAACATCTCTGTTTAAATTTGTATAGATCTTAATCACTTGCTCTAAACAACAGTGTTTTAGAGATAACAGGATAAATTAAAGCAGGAAAAATTTTTTCCTATAAAGAAAAAGAACCATTGGAAAGAAGGAAAAAATTTGTTTATACTGCACAGTGAAGTATCATAAGGAGATAAGAATGCGCCTTACAGTTGTTGCTGCAAATGGGAGAATGGGACGTGAACTCATTACAGCAATCCAGCAGAGGAGAGATGTAGAGCTTTGTGCTGTTCTTGTACGCGAAGGCTTACCGTTTGTAGGAAAAGATGCCAGTGCCTTAATTGGTTCAGATTTTCTTGGGATTGGCATCACTGACGATCCCGAAAGTGCCTTTTCTAACACAGAAGGTATTTTAGATTTTTCACAACCAGAAGCCAGTATTCTTTATGCTAACTACGCTGCTCAAAAAGGTCTTGTCCATATTATTGGCACTACAGGATTTAGCAAAACAGAAGAAGAAAAAATTGCAGATTTTGCGAAATATACAACAATTGTCAAATCCGAAAATATGAGCCTTGGAATAAATCTTTTAGCCAACCTTGTAAAGAAAACCGCTAAATCATTAGAAGCCGATGATTTTGATATTGAAGTTTATGAAATGCATCACGCTAACAAAGTTGATGCCCCTTCTGGAACAGCCCTTCTTCTTGGCCAAGCAGCAGCTGAAGGGCGCAATGTTATGCTTAAAAATGTGCGTGTCAACGAACGCAATGGTTATATAGGTAAACGCGAAAAAGGCTCCATTGGCTTTTCTTGTTCACGTGGTGGAACAGTTGTCGGAGAACACAGCGTCATTTTTGCCGGTTCCCATGAGCGCATTGTTCTTTCACATACAGCGCAAGAACGCTCTATCTTTGCCAATGGCGCATTAAAAGCAGCTTTGTGGGCAAAAAATCATGAAAATGGTCTTTATTCAATGCTCGATGTTTTGGGATTGAATGATGAATTTTAAACAATCAATAGAATAAAAGCAATTCATAATGGGGCGCATACTTATACTAATTCGTCATGGACAAAGTGAATGGAATCTCAAAAACCTTTTTACCGGTTGGAAAGATCCCGATTTAACAGAAAAAGGCCATGCAGAAGCGATAGCAGCAGGAAAAAAACTGAAAGAATATGGTGTGAAGTTTGATATCGCTTATACATCTGCCTTACAGCGTGCTCAAAAAACGGCTCAGCACATTTTAGAGCAAATGGGACAATCAGATTTAGAAGTGATAAAAAATCCCGCATTAAATGAACGTAATTATGGTGATCTTTCTGGTTTAAATAAAGATGAAGTACGCCAACAATGGGGGCAAGAGCAAGTGCAAATGTGGCGCCGCTCCTATACGATTGCGCCCCCGAATGGAGAAAGCCTACGCGACACCGGTGCGCGCATCTGGCCTTATTATCTTTACCATATCCAACCTCATATTTTGCGCTCCCAAACTGTTTTGATCGCAGCGCATGGAAACTCTCTTCGTGCTCTTATTATGGCGCTTGAAGGTCTCTCTAGTGAGGAAATTATATCTCAAGAATTAGCAACCGGCATTCCTATTATTTACACATTTAATCCGGATTCAACAATTTTATCAAAGGCAGTCCTCACATCTTAAACTTCTAAAATCATGATGTCCTCCAAAAATTCAATTCAATCGTTTTAAGCTGAAAAAATAAATTCTATAATTTTATTGACAGAATTTCTTCATACGTTTAGATGAATTTTATGAGCCCAGATGGCGGAATTGGTAGACGCGCAGGTTTCAGGTACCTGTGCCGCAAGGCGTGGAGGTTCGAGTCCTCTTTTGGGCACCATTTTATGTCTTTAACATATTGAAATATATAGATTTTTTCTTTAAATAACAATTTTCAGACCACCTTTTGGACCACCTTCTACAGTTTATACAATTTTACCTAATTTTTTCTTATTTGCTCCTTATTTTTCTTTGGAGTGAAGGCTAAGATCTCTTTTTTTCTCCATCTCACTGCTCTCCCTAGCTTATACCGCTCCGGAAACAACCCCTGAATCACCCAATTGCGAATCGTTGTTGTGGATACACTAAAAAGCTGTGCACACTCACGTGTCGTTACATATCTATCGCCATCATCAAATATCATCTCATTACCTTTCTCTTTTTTATGTTATGTAAATGGGTGGGGGTGCTGGGAGGAGAGAGCACCCCCATAGGTTTAAGCAGCTTTTGTCAAAATCTTTTGCATCTCTTCTTCTATTTCCCCTAAAAAGATTTCGACTGCTTTATTGATCTCTTCAATGTGTTTCTCATCACGGTGGATGCGTTTGATTTTCATTCTCAAACCAGTAGATTTGCCTACAAAGTTTGGATTATAGCTCATGAAATGACACCATTTGCGTCCTGTGCATGCCATTTGGAATTGCATCTGTGCGTGATATTCAGGCTTGATTTTGCCATCCATAAAGAAGCGCAAATGCGTGGTTGATTGTGGACATTTGACTTCGATTAAACCGTCCTCTCCAATGAACCCATCAGGACTTGCACCAGCCATTTTCATTTTTGGGTGTGGGATAAACCCGCATCTTGTGACTTCTGCGTCATAAATGAATTCATATTCTCTCAAGGCATTCTCTTCATGTTCAATGCCCCATTGCATAGCAAGTGTTGTATAAGATTGGCTTATTTCCTCTGTTAAGCGTTCTGCTGTCCTTTGTTCCATCTCACACCGCCGTTTGTTGCTATTGTTGTGCTTTATTCATTTGCGAGCGTTGCTTTTTTTCAAAGAAAACAAAGTGGTTTGGGCTTATTTATAAGACATGTGTGTTAAATTTTTTACTCCTATGAAAGAGGTTAGCTTACTTTTTCTTCAGATTGTGTCTGCTCTATTAATTCTCTGGTTTCATTCATCTTTTCAGGAGAGATACCTGAAAGAAGCGTGTTGCCATCTGTATCGTCTTCTTTTCTTGCGACATTAAGAAGCATGCCTAAGAGATATCCTACGTGCGTAGGTGAGAGTAGAACCAACCGCTTGTATGTTATTTTTGCTACCTGTAGCGTCAAAAGGAAATGTTCTTTTTATTTAGTGTCAATCAAAAACATCTAACCACAAAGAGTTCTTTATAAACAATCTTATAGAAATTAAAGAACAGGTTATTGATCAGGAAGCTGTTCAAACAGTAAACACACGCGAGTTGCATACATTTTTGAAAATAGGAAAACGTTTTGCTACTTGGATTACAGATCGTATTAATCAGTATGAATTTTAAGAAGGAAAAGATTTCATAAAAACACAAAATTTGCGTGGGAAGCGCAAAATCTAGGGCTATTACAGCAATCAATTATTACCTTACATTAGAATATGGCAAAAGAGCTCTCAATGGTTGAACGCAATGAGAAAGGACGTCAAGCACATCGCTATTTTATTGAATGCGAGAAAAAGTTGAAAAGCCAATCTGTTGATTATGAATTATTTTCTTATGAGTGTTAAAAAAAACTGCCGGTGTTGGAGAAATCTTAGGGTTGATGATGAGGTGTTTGTTAGATGCAAATGGACTCTAAAAAGAACTTGAACATTATAAAGCTCTCATTAAAGAAGCAAAACAGGTCTTAGAAAGATCTGTCATGAAAGCTGTATAAGTAAAAAACAGAAATCCCCTCCCCTTTCTCAAAAATGGGAAGTGATTTTGTTTAGCAACCGCTTGCTTTTTTTAAGACTTCCCCTATACGCATGCGCCAATCTTTTCCCTGTTTCTTAAAAGAGGCAATAACGTTTGGGTCAAGACGTAGAGTAACCGCCTGTTTGGGAGATTTAACTGGTGAACGCCCACGTTTGCAGCGTTCTTATGCTACATATTAAAAAAAGAAGCAGATAAAACTTCTTTAGCTGGCTTTAGGTGTGCAAGTTCTTCATCTGTTAGTGGTGAGGAATCCACAGCGCTCCAATCTTCTTTTGTGTAGCCACATCCTGTTTCAAAGTTTTTTTTGATAGTCATTGAAAACCTCTCTTTCTTAATTCGCTTGATGAAAACTGATAATGGATAGCGCTTCATTGCCAAGCTTTGCAAAAACAAAAACTATTATGCCATCAGCAAAATGTCCAATAGCCTTCATGCGGTTTGAATGTGTTGCATCAATAAGAGTATGTTCCCAGTAAAAGTAAATAACATCAGCAAAATCAGGCTTATGTTTATCAATGTTTAAAGCTCTTTTTGTTTCATCCTACACTATCTTTATATATTTTATGTACACGAAAAATATAACACCGTCAATAAAATTAAAGTGTACAATAATTCGCACAAACCATTCAAAATAGAGAAACTATGAATAAACAAGAACGGCAGGACATATCGGTTCATGCGTTTGCGAAAAAGATGCGCGTCTCTCCTAAATACAGTTGTTTCACGATTAAAAATAGGCAAATTTGATGAGGCTCTTTTTGAAGATTGTTCTATCAATGAAGCTGTTGCAACGGCCATCTGGAATGAGAATCCAACAAAGTGCCCTGCTTCACTTTTAGCGACTGATAGACAACTGCAGACAAAGATAAAACAAGTCTCCATAGATGGAGCCAATGAATACAAGGTAAAACTGTAGCAGATGCAGGTTGCGCTTAAAAACAAAAAGTTTGCCCTTGAACGACTACATGAAACAACTGTTGACCGTGAGAAATAAAGAGAGCAACCCGTGAATTTGGCAGAGCGCACCGTGATGCCATGTTGAATTTTCTTTATTTTCTAATTTTTTAGATAGAAAAACTATCTTTAAGTTTACTTTTTTAACGCTATAACGATATTATCATGTGATAATCGTAATAATACAAAAAACGAATCACTCCTCCTTTGCAAATAAATATTTCAACTATACCTTGTGAACCAAAGAATTTTCATTCTTAACAATTAAGAATTTGAATAATTCTTTCCTATCTCCTCATCATCACTTAAAGTCAAAGCCCCTTTCTTCACCATAAAATAGCACTTACAATGCATAACATTAAAAAAATAAAGGCCCTATCAAAGAGATAGGACCTCTTAAATTTAAGCTTCTTTATCCTACAAAACTAGAATTTGTAAGCTATTCCTGCGCGAAAATCATTCGTCTTATACTTAACTTCAATCTCGTCTTTAAATTTCTTTTTACCAAAATCTGAGTAACGATATTCCGCACGCACGACAAGATTATCTGTCATTGCAAAATCAACACCACCACCGAGAGTATAACCAATCATCGTTTTTGTTGCATCCAATGTCCTGTTAAAGGGCTTACCTCCGGTAATTACTGTCGACAAAATATCTTGAAACTGTCCATAAGCAACACCACCAGCAATATAAGGCATCACACGCCCCGTAGAAAACCCAACACGCCCCCGTGTAGCACCTGTCCATTTTTGTTTTAACGTATGACTAAAAGTTAAACTGTCTTTCTCTTCTTTATCCTCTGCAACAGAGCGAAAAAAGCCTCTACTCTGTTTCGTGACATGTTTTGCCTTTTTTCGACTTTTTTCTTCTTTACCTAGTTCCTCAGTATCAGTACCCGATCCTTCAGTGCCCGATCCACGAATATCAGGACCACCAGCACTCGATTCATCAGCCTGAAATTTTGTTTTCGTATCCTTTTTTTCCGTTAAAAGCATATCCGTATCAATCCCCACAATAAAATTATTACCGAGATCAAAATTGACACCCGCATAAAAACCACCTATAAATCCAGAAAGCTCAGGTATATACTGTTTCTCGACGGGTACCCATGGTTTACTTTTACTCTCCTCATCAGGATAGAGAGGAATATTAACATCACGCGTTATTGCAGAAATCTTACTTGAAAAGCCACCAACTTGCCCCCCAAAATAAACACCTCCCCAAGAAAAAGGTGAAGAAGCAACAACTTCTGAAGCAACATGTACTGGCTCTTCATGAGCCACCACATCTGCAGCCTGTACTATAGAAGGTGAAATTAACGAAAAAACAGATGCTGTTATAAATTTTGTATTCATAAAATTATACCCCATTGCTAAATTTAAATATAATCAAAAATTACATTTAGAAAAACAAAGTTTTATAAAATCTTATGCCGCAAAATCGCATATACTCCTTTATAGTTACATTTAAATCTATCACTATATTAATATATCATTACATCAAAATTTAATATTATCAAATAAATTTTAAAATATTAAAATAATGAATACTTTCAATAATAAAATTTAATAAAGACAACTATTATATCTTGAAAAGAAGGAAATATAAAACATTTTGTATCAAAACTACCGCAAAAAATTACAAAATAGTATATTATATACCTTTTTTCATGAGAAAAATTCTAAAAATGATGTAATTATTTTTAAAAAATCGATATTCATTAAAAAGATTATAAATACCTCAATATTCTTACATCCAAAATGCATACTTTAGATTCTACATAGTATAAAAAATTATACCTATTTTATATTAAAATTATATCTTTTTTCTACCATTTTCTAAAATATGAGATTATTAATACGACAATATTATTATCGTTCTAAATCTTGTCTCCAAACAAAAGTTCTCAATCATTTTATTTAAAAATTGCTCTTTCCCTACTGATTTCTATATTATCATCTGCCTTTATTGCAAAACGGTCTTTATTAGGAATAAGTTATAAAACATCCCTTCATACAAATTATAATCGTTTGATGAGTATTTAAAAAAAATTTTGAAGGTATACTTCCCTCGACAACAACGAGAGATTGTACCTTTAAATCTGTATTCTTCACTGTTGCGGCAAAAGCTGTTATGGTAAAAATACTTAACAGAATAACCGTAATCAAAGCATAAATATATTTCAGCATTCTAAGATTCCTTCCTCAGAAAAACGCTTATATAAAATAAATCGAAGAGCATTGGTTACATGAGAAGGTGAGGTAATATTAGGCACATAAATAGCTAAATTAAAGGAAAAACTCTTACAATCAAATGCCGTAAAACTCACCTGCGGAATAGGATTTTTTAAAACGCCTTCTGTCGTAAAAGCAATCTCCAACAAAATTTCAGCAACATGCTCTGGAGCAACCTTAGATGATACAGTAACTGGTATATCAATTCGTCCTACTTTATTACGTCTAGTCCAATTACTAACGTTGTTATTAATAAGGCTTGAATTGGGAATAATAATTGTCTTACACTGAATGGTCTCAAGTTCCGTTGCACGCACACTAATACGCTTAACAACACCACCTACTGATCCAGATTCTATATAGTCTCCTATTTTAAATGGTCTTCCAACTAAAATAATAAGTCCAGAGACAAAATTTTGGACAATATTCTGTAAACCAAAACCTATACCAAGCGAAAGTCCTCCAGCAATAAGTGCGAAATTTCTAAGATCCAAACCTGCCATTGACAATCCCGTCAAAGCAGACACAACAACGCCTCCATAACTTATCACTGTTTTGATAGAATTACGTATACCAGAATCGAACTCTCCATGAACCAACACCACACTATCTAACCAACCAATAAATCGGCGAATAAGAAACCAGCAAACACAAAAAGAAATAATTCCTGTTACAAGAGAAATCAAAGAAAGAGTAATATTTCCAATCTGAAAACCGGTAACCAATTGCCACAATACTGCTTTCAAATCAGAATAGGAAAATCCAAATTGTACAGCAATTGGCATTGCACAAAATACAACAACAAATAAATTGAGAAAAACGCTCACAAAAACTCCTAATTGATTCATCGTTTTTTCTTCTAAATGAAACCTCTGCATCAAAAGATGACCAACCGTTGTTTTCATAAATTGGCCTTTAGTTCCAAGTGCTTGAGCGCTTTGTATTCCTAAATACATAAGAACTAAAAATGCTCCACCCATCATAATTTGCTTCATAATAAAATGTGCAAGACCAACATAGCCCAAAAAATTCAACACAAAGAGCAGTAATCCCAAGCAAATAAGAGGAATGCGTATATAAAATGGCCAAAAGTATGGCTCTTTTTTTTCTCCTTGAAAACGCCTACGTCTAAACCGCAAAGGTACAAGTGATATTATAAACAGCAATATCGCTACAAGAAAAACAGCAATAAAACTTTTAGCAATTGTCAAAGATAGAGGCGCTGAAATGATTTGATAAATACTATCAAGAACAGCGTCAAATGCCAAAACACCTCCTAAAAAAGTGAGTAAAATCACTAATTGATATGCAGACGACGGTGCAATACTGAGAAGACGTACATGGGGCATATTCGATGATAAAAGAACAATCGCTAAGCGATTGATTAGAAATACTAAAATAATTTGACGACCTATCATATCAAAAACTGTTGTAAGCTTACCTAGATCTAAGTTAAAATTACGAAACAAAAACAACACAAGATAAACGCAAAGAGTACATACAAGCGAAGGTAAGAGAACTGAAATAAAGGCGATCAATAAGCGTTGTAAATAAGATATTTCCTCATTAGACTTCGTAAAGTGGCAATACACATGAACAAGAACTTTTTGAGAAAAATACGAAAGTCCCAAAGTAATAAAAAGTGGAATTAAAAAGCAAAGAAATAGTTGTAAAAACTTGAAGTAAAATATAAAATTCCACCAAGAATTTAACAACACAAGAAAATCTGATGAAGCCTCTTTTGTTTTTTGGGCGAGATGTTTAAGCATCGGAATCGAAAACTCAAGCCTATACGTAAGCGTGCGTTTAAAAAGCTCCCGAGACTGAGAAATAGAAAGTTCAGCTATTCTATTTGCCGCTAAGAAAATTGCTTCAAAACGAAGCATGATACTGTTAATTTTAGCTTTTTGCTCTATCAAGCAAGAATATTCCTTCACTGAGCTTTTCAGTTTTTTTACGTCACGATGGAGCTCCGTTAATTGATCAAGAAGTGTATTAATCTCATTAAGAGGAGGACGCAAAACAAATGCTGCCTCAATAGCACGTTCACTGATATCTTGTGCACGTAACCGTAATTCTTCTAAAGCACGATCATCTTCTGACTTTCTGTCAAAATCTCTTTTTAAAGTTTCAGTATTTTCTTCAAGAGTCTCAATAATCAACTGTTGTTGCTGAATAATTTCATCAACTGAATAAGAAGCTATCGTTTGTTCGACAATTGTATTTTGTGCCCCCCTATTACCCCATGCACCAGAATTAAATACAAAGATAATCCCCAAAAGAAGGAAAAGTATGTGGATGTTTTTTCTACAAAATGAATACATATCTACCTTATGAGCACAAAAGGGATTTTATTTCTCTCTTTTAAATATGGTATAAAGTAGATATTTTCAACTTTTATAGAATAATCTTATAAAAGCTTTCCCTTATCCTATAATACTGATAATAAGATAAAAGAATGATAAATAAGCTGAACTCAATAAGATTAAAGAAGGCACTCTAGCATGTTTTTTTTGCACCTTTATTGCAAAAAAGAAGATTTTCTTCCTTTGACAACCTGGATTTTTCTATCCAGTTTAGGTGTATTCTTGACGAGCAACCTAGGAACGCGTGCTTATTTAATCAAACAATTACACACCAATAATATCATTAAAACGAATAAATTTGATTTACACAATAAGTGTGATCATGTGAATGTTACCACAATTGAAAATAAAAAACTTGTAACACTTCATACAGAATCTATTTTTATGAGGACCTTTCAAAAAATCCTAACATTAGATTTCTTTTTAATAAAGATTCTAGCTATTGACACAGGATTTCGTAACGTTAAAACGCAATATTTCTCAAATAAACGCGCTCCTCCCAATGAACAAACTTAATTTTCTTCTTTGAATTATAAATTGATCATCTCATTTTACTTGTGCTTTTAACTTTGAATAACTGTTAGATTGCCTATTTACGGAATATATCATGCGTACACCTGGTTGGTTAACTACCCTTTATTGTTTTATTCTTTTAAGCAGCATTTATGTTGCCTTACCCAATTTATTTTCACACGAACAAGTTAAAAACTCAAAATTCTTACCCGACACCCGTGTAGCACTTGGTCTTGACCTTCAAGGAGGCTCTTCTCTCCTGCTCGAGGTTGATAGCAAAACGTTAAAACGCGATCAGTTACATATAGTTTTAAGCAATGTGCGCAATGTATTGCGTGAAAAACAAATCCGCACCTCAAGTGTGCGTATCGTTGGAGATAGCGTTATTGCCCTTATTTCTGACCCATCGCAAACTGAAAAAGCACTCTCTGCTTTGAAAACATTAATAACCCCCATACACAGTAGCTTTGGCACAACAGAACATAACATCACGATCAGTGCTCAAAATGAAACTCTCCGCGTCACATTAACAGAAGCTGGTATAAAAGACCGTGTCAGCAATGCTATTGAACAAAGCTTAGAAATCATCCGTCGTCGTATAGATCAAGTTGGTGTTTCAGAACCAGCCATCCAAAAGGTTGGAAATGATCGTATTATGGTCCAATTGCCTGGACTACAAGATCCAAAACAACTGCGTGATCTTTTAGGAACAACCGCTAAGATGAGTTTTCATCTTGTTCCTTCTAATGTGGACCCCAATAATCCCCCTATAGGTGTTTCTATTCTCCCTGGATACACTGATGCAACACAACATTATGCAATTTATGATCAAATTGCTTTAGATGGAAATGTCCTGAAAGATGCCCGTGCAGGTTTTGACCCCCAAATACCAGGACGTTCCATTATTTCATTTACGCTAGATTCCGCTGGCGCAAAAATATTTGCTGATATAACACGACAAAATATTAACCGTCCTTTTGCAATTGTTCTGGATAATAAGGTTTTAACCGCTCCTACCATCAATAGTGTCATTCCCAATGGAAAAGGTCAAATTACAGGAAACTTTGACCCCAAAGAAGCCTCAACTCTGGCTGCTCTGCTTCGTGCTGGTTCCCTCCCCGCACCACTCACGGTCATTGAAGAGAGAACCGTAGGTCCAAATCTTGGTGCTGATGCCATCCAAATGGGACTGTACACCGGCATAATTGGCTTTATTCTTGTTGCAATTTTTATTTTTCTTCTCTATCGTATTTGGGGATTAATTGCCAATATAGCGCTAGCTCTGCATACAATTTTAACATTTTCTGCACTGAGTCTTTTGGGAGCTACGCTTACGCTGCCTGGTATTGCTGGTATTATTTTAGGTATCGGTATTGCAGTTGATGCTAATATTCTCATCAATGAACGTATCCGTGAAGAAAGTCGAAAAGGTGTGAGTGCTTTTGCAGCCTTAGATCGTGGATTTAAACACGCTTTTGCAACCATTGTTGATGCAAATGTTACGGCAATTATAGCGACTATCTTACTGTTTTGGTTCGGTACCGGTCCCGTTCGTGGTTTTGCCGTAACAATGTTGCTTGGTATTATCATCTCCATGTTTACAAATATCACCATTGTACGCATCATCATGATTTGGATCGTTCGTAAATGGAAAATTAAAAAATTGCATATTCACTCTGCTTTCAACATCATGCCACAAAACACAACTTTCCACTTTATGAAAGCACGCTTCATTGGTATTGGCGTCTCAATTGTTTTATCAATAGCTTCAGTTTTTCTCTTTTTTAAGCCTGGATTGAACTTCGGAATTGATTTCATTGGCGGAAGCCAAATGAGTATTACCACGAAAGCACCAGCAGATCTAGCAACTCTGCGTTCCAAGCTTTCTACTCTTAATATTGGTGAAGTTACCTTACAAAATATTGATAACGAAAACACCGTATTAATTCGAATGCAGAAACAAAGCGGTAGCGAAGCACAACAAACCATCGCCATTGATAAAGTCAAAGCAGCTGTACGAAATATCTATCCCGATACCACATTCGATCAAATAGAAATTGTTGGTCCCAAAATTTCAGGCGAGCTTGCCACAGCTGCTTTTACTGCTGTTATTCTTGCGGCTATTGCCATGTCTCTCTATATATGGTTACGCTTCGAGTGGTTCTTTGCCATTGGAGCAATTATCACTCTTATTCTAGATACCACAAAAATGATTGGCTTTTTTGCTTTATTTCAATTTGATTTTAATTTAACGGCTATCGCTGCGCTCTTAACAATTGTTGGATATTCTATAAATGATAAAGTTGTCGTTTATGATAGGATGCGCGAAAATATGCGTCTTTATAAAAAAATGCCGTTGCGCGAGCTGATTGATCTGTCCATTAATCAGGTTCTTGTACGTTGTTTTTTTACATCAGCTACAACAATTCTTGCTATGCTCCCCATGGCGATATGGGGTGGAAGTGCTGTTCATAATTTTGCATTGCCCATGGTTTTTGGGATTATTATTGCAACATCATCCTCTATCTTTATTGCTGCTCCTATTTTACTCCTGCTAGGAACTTGGTGGCATAAGCGAAATAATCGTGCAAATACCAAAGTGAAATAAAAATGCCCTTTAATACGTATGATACATTTCGCCTCTCTTCTTATAGAAATATAGTCATTTTCATTCATTCGCTTTTTGATTAAGAATAGTAAATAATCTATGCTCCACGACACACCACTTATCACAACTATTGTTGCAGGTTTATGTTTAGCATTTTTCCTGGGAATGATTGCTAGCCGTTTGCGTATTTCACCACTTGTAGGCTATTTGTTAGCTGGTGTTATTGTGGGACCCAATACAGGCGGATTTAAAATAGATTCCGTCATCATTAATCAACTTGCTGAAATTGGCATTATTTTGCTGATGTTTGGTGTTGGACTCCACTTTTCATTAAAAGATCTTTTATCTGTCAAAGCTATTGCTGTCCCCGCTGCTATTGCACAAATGGCATTTTCTACTTCTCTAGGTTTGTGCCTTGGTCTGATTATGGGATGGGGCTTTAGTGGTAGTGTGATCTTCGGGCTTGCTTTATCCATAGCAAGTACTGTTATCCTGCTACGTGCTTTGCAAGAGCGTCATCTTATTGAAACAGAAAAAGGACGCATTGCCGTTGGATGGTTGATTATTGAGGATTTAGCAATGGTCCTTATACTTGTCCTCATCCCTTCCTTGGCAAGTGCCCTCAGCAATACCAAAAAAGAAGCGTTGGATCCTCTTGTTCAATGGTTGGATTTAAGTATTTTGGGTGTTTTTGGTCTTACCATCCTGAAAGTGATTGTATTTATTGCACTTATGCTTGTCATTGGGCGACGCATTATCCCATGGCTTTTAAAAATGAGCGCACAATCGGGATCACGTGAATTATTTCGTCTTAGCGTCTTTGCTATTGCATTAGGAGTAGCTTTCGGAGCCGCTCATTTATTTGGTGTTTCTCTTTCTCTTGGTGCTTTTTTTGCTGGTATGGTCATGAGCGAATCAGAATTAAGCCACCGTGCCGCGGAAGAATCTTTACCACTGCGCGATGCCTTTTCTGTTCTCTTTTTTGTTTCTGTAGGCATGTTATTTGACCCGGAGAAACTCTTAACCCATTTTTTCCCTCTCTTAGCAACCTTATTCATTATCGTAATCGGAAAATCTGCTGTTGCTTTTTTCATCGTTAAGGCTTTTCGCTATTCTAATGCAACAGCTTTGACTATTTCTGCAAGCCTTGCCCAAATCGGAGAATTTTCCTTTATTCTTGCTGGTTTAAGTTTAAGCTTAGGACTTTTAAACAATGACGCTCATGATTTAATTCTTGGAGGAGCAATTTTTTCTATTTTGCTCAATCCTCTTGTTTTCATTGCCTGTAATAAAATTAAAAAACGTCTAGAAAAAAATTCTGCATCTTCACAAAATACCCAAACAATTATTGATATTGATCCACAAGATCCTGACCAAGATTTTTTACCGATAACCTTAAAAAATAACCATATCGTAATTATTGGCTATGGTCGTATCGGTAAGTGTGTTGCATTATCTTTAATAAATAGAGGTAAACCTATAGTGATCGTAGAAGAATCAAAACGCCTCTCTGATAAAGCGATTGCAGATGGCTTTGAGGCTATTTGCGGCAATATCATTCAAAAAGAAATAATGAACGCAGCAAATATAAATAATGCACATAAAGTTGTTATTACAATGCGAAGTACCATTGAAGTAGGAGAATGTATCGTGAATATACGTGATATGAAGAAAGATATCCAGATAATCACCCATGCATTATCCGACACAGAAACAGCATATCTCATTGATTTAGGTGCTGATGTTGTAGTAACGGATAATGAAGAAATTGCCAATGGCATTATGGAGTATATAACGGAACGAAGATCTGTAAAGAATATGCTCAATCATGAAAATTTACAGAAAACATAAAATGGATAAAGAATCGTGAAAATAAAGCAATTTATATGGCCATTGATTGGTATCTTAGCAATGCTGATATCTATTCGGATTCTTTATATGAAACTCTCTGCCATTTCATTTGGGGATGTATTGGAACGCTTGAGCGATTTAAATGCACAGCACTGGTCATTAGCCTGTTTATGTTCTCTCCTAGCTTATGCTGCTCTTGCTGGATATGATCGAATTGCCTTGCAACATCTAGGCCATAAAATTTCTTGGATTTTTATCGCTATATGTTCATTTACAACCTACGCTCTTTCACACAATATCGGTGCTTCAGTTTTTTCTGGTGCAGTTGTGCGCTATCGCGCCTATAAAATGAAAGGATTAAATGGAACAGAAATCGCAATATTAGTAGGTTTTTGCTCTTTTACTTTTGTAATCGGCACAATCTTACTTTTAGGAATCGTTTTGGTGCTACAACCCGAAATTATCACCCTCATTCATAAAGAACTTCCTGAATGGCTAGGAACAACGGGTGGAGCAATTTTACTCAGCTGTATAGCACTTTATACGTTTGGCAGCTGGCTTCAGTTAAAACCCTTGCGCTTGGGTAAGAAAATTCAACTTTCCTATCCACGGCTGAAAATTGTTATTCAACAGCTTCTCATTAGCCCTCTAGAGCTTTTAGGAGCAGCAGGAATTATATATGCTGTTCTCCCACACAACGCAGATATTCATTTTATCTCTGTTCTTGGTGTTTTCCTCGCATCTTTTACGATAACTCTTCTCTCCAATGCTCCAGCAGGAGGAGTAGGAGTCCTTGAAGCTCTCTTCATAACAGGCATGCCCAATATAAATCCAACCGATGTTATTGCAGCACTTATTGTCTTTAGAATGTTTTATTTGATTATACCGCTCATCATTTCATTATTTGTAGTCGCCATTTTTGAAGCGCATCAATATTGGAAAAGAGCCCCCAAAACACCACCTGAATAAATAAAAGGCTATCAAAGACTTCTTTTTTGTGTGCCTATAAATGATTATAATCACCATAAATTCAATTGTATATGTAAATTAATACAATCATTATTTGTATTTATCTTTTTTACATTAAAACTTGAAGGTCCCCTTTTATAAAAATCTTACTTTACGAAAAACATAGAACTATTTATCTATTTTCCTTCAAAAAAACTCTCATAAACTTGAATATTAAAGGTATTATTTCATTGTGTAATCAATCCTTAGGATAACGCATATGATTACAAAATTTTTTGCAGAAAATAAATGCTCAAAATTAAAAACTTCTATCTGAAAATAATTTCATTTTATTGTTTGAAACAAAGAATTATTATACATAAAGAATAATTAAAGAACCCTTTAATAAAAGAATTTTCCCTAAACGATCATACAAAAATACAAGAAAAAACTTTACGAAATTTTCATCTCTCAAAAATATAGGAATAATGTGTATACATATTGCGTTACGCTTTTGTTTGTCACGTTCTTTAATAGAATTAAGTCTCTCAAAGAACAGAACACCATCGTATTGGTAATCTACATACCTTTTTTAAGAAATCTCTCTCAGTGCTATTCCCCATTACACAATAACACCTGTAAATGGTATAGTAGTAAAGCCATTGTTGCACCATCATTTTTATACTTAATAAAAGAGCAAGCCTGCACCATTATACTATTTTTTCAATGTTGCTATAACTTTTGGCGCTTAAGAACGTTAATAAGAATCATTTTTATGCTTTTCTTCAATAGTCTTTGTCCACACGTTAATCTCATTTATGATGAAAAAATAATAATTTTAATTGTTTCATTATAAGATGGATTAAAACAAAAGTTTATGACAATAAAGTTTTTTCAAACAAAGAATAATTAATTATTATAAATCAATATATTATAATGATTCTGAGCGGCTTTCTTAATGTTTGTATTTTTAGCAGTCAAGCTAACGGGAAGACAGCATAGCGTAACTGCACGGTTTAATATTTTAAAACTTGAAGCCTTATTAAAACTTATTTTCTGTCGTTTAGCAGGTATTAGCTTTAAACAATTAAACTGATCTAATTTTATTCCTGTTATGTCCAGCTAACTACTTTGTTTTATCTTGATTTACCCTCTTGGAATACTGATGATTATTACAGAGATTTTTTGTTTAAGTGAGAGAGTTATAAAAAAATATCCAAGCTGCTAACATAACTAAAATATAAAATTCCTTCTGTCTTTAAACAATATGCCAAAAATCAAAAAAAATTAATCAATTTATATTAAAAGAAGTAAAAACTGTTGATTTTTATATCCTTTTAAATAACACAATTGTCGGTAAGAAGCTTCTCCTTACCAATTGCGATTTAAAAAAAAGAAACAATACGCATTAAAAGATCTTTAAATGTCCTTTGGAAGTTCTTTAAGCCCCCTAAAAAGTATACAACCTGATGACTAAGCTATATCAACAATCTTCACTTTTAAACAAACGCATATGGGGAAATCCTACTCCCCAATTTTATTTAGCAACTCGTACCTTAAAAAAATTTACGCAATCAATAAGTTATTATGGTATAAAATCGAATGGTGGGTGATGAGGGGATCGAACCCACGACCCGCTGATTAAGAGTCAGCTGCTCTACCGACTGAGCTAATCACCCATAAGCTTCTCACAAGATGAGAATGAGCGTTTCTATAACGCTCCTAAGGATGGATGTCCAGATATTTTGTTGTTTGTTATATAGACTCATTGTCTGTAAGGTTAAAAATATGATATTCACCACTTGATCTTATATAAAAATAAACCCATTATAAGGAGCTTTATAAATAAATGTTCTGATTGTTATACAGAACCTATAGTTGGAGGATTATCGGCATAATGCCCGAGCAAAATTTAGAGGAACCTTCTTGTGGTTGTAAGCGGGATGGGGCATCATTTTGTTTTATCAATAATCACATGCATTCAAGCAATATTTTGCTGTTTTTTTCTTTGAATATAAGTTTTTTTACATTCAATGTTCATGATCCAATATACGAATAAAAGCCTATGAATTTTTTTTGTCAATCGCGCGCTTTTAAGCTTCTAAAAGGTAAGGAATGATGGAATGGATCACTGATCCCCATGCGTGGTTTGGTTTGATCACGCTGGTTTTTCTCGAAATTGTTTTAGGAATAGATAACCTTATCTTTATTGCAATTTTAGCTGAAAAATTGCCACTGCGTTTGCGTGACCGCGCACGCTTTCTAGGTCTTACTTTAGCATTAATTATGCGGCTTTTCCTTCTTACAGTTATTGGATGGGTTATGAGACTCGATAGGGTAATTCTTTCACTTTCATCTTTTGTATTTAGTTGGCATAGCTTTATTTTAATCGGTGGTGGAGCCTTTTTGCTAGCAAAGGGAACGCTAGAATTGCATGAAAGGTTAGAAGGAGTATCACATGAAAGAAAAACAGGCGTTGCTTATGCTGTTTTTTGGCAAGTAATCGTTCAAATCGTGGTGCTGGATGCCGTTTTTTCACTAGACAGTATTATTACCGCAACAGGTATGATTGCAAAAGAGCAGGCAGCAGTTATGTATATCGCAGTCATAGCTGCTATGGGAGTAATGATGTGCGGATCTGGTACTCTTATGCGTTTTATTAATCGTCATCCCACTATTGTAATCCTCTGTCTGGGTTTTTTGATGATGATTGGTTTTACTCTCATTGTTGAAGGATTTGGTTTTCATATCCCAAAAGGGTATTTGTATGCTGCTATTGGTTTTTCTGTTCTCATCGAAGCTTTTAATCAAATTGGACGTCGTAACCGTGAAAAAATGATTAAAACGAATGATCTACGCAGTAGAACAGCTGATGCTGTTTTGAGGCTCTTAGGAGGAGGAAGCAAAGATAGTCACCTTGCTGAGACTGTAGATGTTATTGCTGAACAGGCCGCAGCCTCTGAGTTGTTTAGACCAGAAGAAAAGGAGATGATTCGTGGTGTTCTCGATTTAGCTGATCGCCCTGTTCGCTCTATCATGTCGCCCCGTAATGAGATTGAGTGGTTAGATTTAAATGCTGATGAAAATGAAATGCGTGAAGAATTACAAAAGGTTAAACATAGCCGCTTAATTCTTGCGCGTGAAAAAGTGGATGAATTTGTTGGCGTTGCGTTGACAAAAGATCTTCTTTTGAATTTGGCTGAAGGAAAAAAGATTAATTGGAAAAAAGCTATGCGAGAACCCCTCGTTGTTCATGAAAACACAAGTGTTTTACGATTGATGGAGCAATTACGCCATTCTTCGATTCAGCTTGCAATTATTGTTGATGAGCATGGATCTTTTGAAGGAATTGCAACACCAACCGATATTCTTGAAGCTATTGCAGGAGACTTTCCTGATGACGATGAAGAACTCATGATCGCAGAACAACTTGAAAATGGCAGTCTTCTTGTTGAGGGATATGCTGATATCCGCCGTTTAAGTGGTTATCTTGGGCGTAACCTTGTGGATGAAGCAGATCGTTATACGACTCTGGCAGGCTTTATGCTTTGGCAGTTTGGTCATTTACCAAATGAGGGAGAAAGTTTTGAAACTGATGGTTTACACTTTAAAGTGATTGAAATGGAACGTCGAAACATATCTAAAATCCTTATTTCTCCACTTATATTACCAGAAAAAAGCTAATTTTTTTTATAAGCAAGATGAATAAAAAGATTTTTTATGATTAAAAATTGAAAAGAACAAGAAGTTAATAACTTAATTGCATTTCATTATTTTTATATTTTTTAAGCATAAATAATGAACATGCAAAAGTTATGTTATCAACGAACTTTCCATTACAAAAAGTTTTCATTGATGATTTACGAAAAGCTGTAAAAGAGAACATGATGCAAAATTATTTGTCAATGATCATTAATCTCAAAAAATAATGAATATATACAACATATTGATTTATAATAATTATTTATTGCAATATTACCTTCATACCAAGAAACCCTCTTTTAAACATCAGATTTCCGCCAATGGATAGAACTCCACCATTGTTGGGTTTACTTAACTGATGATGGCAGCATTAAACTACACTCTGGCTCCTATAATCTTTTGAGATCTTCTTGATATTTCTTAAGGAGCTATTTCTTATCTTTTGTTTCAATAAATTTAGCTGTTTTTTCCTTCCAAGAATGAGACTCCACCTCTCTGGAAAACCCTTATTAAAAACTTTGTTTTTCTTCCAGATGGCTCATATTTTTTGCTACTTTTGCAATTAAAGCGTAGCTGAACTGCTTAGATTTCACCACTTCTTTGGCTAAAGCCAATGCACGTTCAAGATGAAGCTGTTGGGTATTTTCATCAAAACCTAAATGATCCCTTGCACTGAAACTGTGACAATAAGATTGTAAGGTTGCAACATCACCCAATAAAGCCAGTGCACCAATATGAAGTAAGCTATAATCTGCATCATCTACTTTGATAACCTTTATGTGCCTCAAATTCACTATTTTGCCAAGGTGGTGCTCCATATCTGGAATAAAAGCATTTATGAAGATCAATTTTTTCCATCGCTCATTTCAAGACATAATCAAGCTTTAATTCCAACAAATCCGCATATATTTCTTCTTCACAAACTCTTACCGCTTTTTTATCAAAATCAAGTCGTAGATCTTGTAAGTGCTAAGAATTGATAGGGATTAATTACCATGCAGGCAGCAGCTAAAATACCAGTACGAATCGAAACTCCAACATCAAATTGCGGATAACCTTTGATAATTGCATCATTATATAGAATTTGTACTTCACGATCTGGTAGTTGATAACGTGCTGAATAATTGTCTACCTCTTTAATTTTCTCAACAAACCAATCAAGATTTTTGAAGAGTGCTGTTGCACTCTCCATAGTTAAAAAATTCTTTGCTCTACCTGAAAATAGTTTGTATCCATATCAAAAGTCACAAGCGAAGCAGATTTTTGCAAACAAAATCGATAACGCCGTGTAAGAGAAGCATCTTATCAATAAGATCTTTGGTGATTTCTTTTGCAACGTCTAAACGAGATGGAATCTTATCACAAAAAATACAACAAAATAAATAGGTTGTGTACAATTATTTTATATGAATCTCATTTAAAATCGAAATTTTTATACATGATTCAATTGACTATTTTTATAAACAATTGCCATGTATAAATAAACCATAAAAAATCATGATGCAAATGTTATAACGCATGTAAACATTCAAATGAAGTGACAAGCAACTATCATTCATAACAATTCATAAATTTTATAATACGTTTTTATCACGCACAAATTGCATTGTTAAAAACGTAATTGTTTGAAATTATCGATAACATAAATTACATGCGTTTAAAGAATGGTATGGGGTTTACCCTTTTTTTGAGCTAAACCTTAAAAGAAATAATCATTTGAAACTATCATACGATAGGTTTTAGTTCATTAAGGACACATAAAATGATTTAAAGACAAGTCGATTTTAAAGCACCGCTTACTAAAAGTTAGTAAATGATAGGCAGGCATTATATAAATACTATCATCATAACAGGTAATAAAATTGATAATGTTATGTCTTATGAAATCAAAAGCCTTTTAATGATATAACGCAAGCAAAAAACGTTTTAAAAGTTACAGTTTAAAAATACGAAACCAAAGGAGGTCCCCTCAAATTTGAGGGCACCTCCTTTGTAAGATAAGCAGGTAAATGTTAAAAGAATTGTAATCATATTACAAAGGCATGGGGTTTTACTCAATTTTGAGTCAAAAGCGACAAAGTTTAAAGAAAGCTCTATTCTAAAGTTAACGAGCTCGATTTTGAGCTTAATATTTTGAAACGTTTTAAAAGAAGCATTTTGATAATGTGCTTTTTTCAAATGACCACCTCAAAAATGAGGGTGTTATTCTTAATACGTTTTATAGCCATAAAAAAGTGTTTATAGGTTCTGTAATTCAAATGAGTGATTAAAGATCATACCTGTTTATTTACGTTCCTTTTGATAAGTTTTAATCAATAGAATAGAGCGATTGAAATATGATACGTTTTGTATACATGCATTATTGATTTCTTTTGTATGATCTGTAGCACCTCTATTTAAAAGCCGCGTCATATCAATTGGCACGGCTTTCTTTTATGCATTCTCTCTTTTATGATGGATTTATAGCCATAAAAAAGGCGCCCACACACACCTATCATTTATTCTGTTTATCAATCTTGAAAACGTTATCGCTTTCATAAAGCTTACAATTTATGGAAACCGAATATAAATCGCTATGTCTTTTTATTCTTGTATTGCCATATATATTACCTCTAATCACGAAATAACCAGAGATCTTGGCATTGCCATAAATATTAACAATAGCATAATGATAAACTCAAACGTTTGAGCATTGTCATAAACATGAGCACCAAAATACATGCAGGTTTTATCACATATAAGGGCATTGCCATACATATAGCCACCAATGGGAGCATTGCCATAGCCCCTTGCATTTTCATAAACACGACCAGATTTTACAACACAGGCATTATGAGCAACTCAGCAATTACCATCATGAGAAAGGTTGCTTTCATTTTCAATAGAACCACCTAGATCGCCTTTTTTATATCACAAAAATCTTTTAAAGTACGAATGCTATACAATATATGATCAGTCACGAAATCCGTTTGATTGGTTAATTCATATTTTGGGATGATTTTTTCTTATTAACAGGGTTGGTGTCATTTGCAATGGAAGAAATAACGGGGGTGTTTTTTGATATAGTTGTCATAATTAAATCTATATGTTTTTAAAAGTTTTTAACAGACATTAAGCCGATTCCAAACCAAATGTTTGTCGCATCAAGCGCCCTGTTCAAACTAATAATAACATATTCATTACCTAATAGAATACCAACTCCTACACCTGCATAAAGCGAAGCAATAATCCACCCATTATGGCTATGCTGCATGACCATAATAGAATCCAAAACCATCATTGCTGCACTCGCAACACCAGCAGCAAAACGGATCAAAAGGACTAACTGTTAACGCCATGGAAATAATAAGTGCAATCATTACTATAGCCGCACAAAATAGCATACGAGGAGCAAGAGATATATTCCCAATTCTGCCAAACGTAAAGACTATACTCTCAACTAAATAACCACAATAATTAGCGCTAGCTATATAAGAAAGTTGATTAAAGGTAAACAATCCCTCATCCAACATAACTGGCAATATTGGTGTATAGAGAAATCGCCCGATACTCATTCTCAAAACCACAATAACCATACCGAATACAGCGTTTTTAAACAATTCAAATTTTGACGATTATTTTTTCCCCATTATTATTCCTTTAACTGGTGATATTCCTCATCCACGTTCCATCTCACCATAACAGCCTTTAGCTCCAAAAATAGAATAAAAGCAAATTTAGCGATCTATTTTAATGCTCCGAACAATATATTTAGCGATTTAGTGTCAACATCGCCAGATCAATTATACAATAACATATTGAATTATATGTATTTTTATGTTATAAATATTTATAATGAAATTGAAAGCATATTTAGATAATCTTGCTTTTTTATCTCGATATACAAAATAACTAACCGAAAAATTATATAAGCAAATGATTTTACTTCTCTTAAAATCATTTCCTTATTCGCTACAAAACTTAATAAACAACTCAAATGACCATTTTCATAAAAGAAGAAAGTGGCTTCTTTTTAGGTAATATTGTTATTTAGGATGATATAAAGTTGAAGAATTTGGTGCACCCGACAGAATTCGAATCTGTGACCTCTGCCTTCGGAGGGCAGCGCTCTATCCAGCTGAGCTACGGGTGCTTCAAACTGATCATTACAATCAGTTATGGTCTTTTAACTAATCATACTCTTAGCTTCAATGCTAAATTATCATTCTAATAAAAAATTACTTGTTTGTAACTTATCTAATGACACGCTCTTCTTACTTTTCAATAATACTTTACCTTGAAATAACTTCTCTTTATTCAATGCTCTTTTTATTATAAAAAGAGCTTTTATTACAACTTCAAAACTCTCAAAAATAAGTTACAACATAAATTATAAGTATCAGGATAATTTTTAAATGACTACATTACCAAGTCGCTTTCATTTTATTTCCGCAGAAACTGAGGACGCTATCAAAGCTACCCATAAATTAATTTCCGTTTATGGTCATTCTTCTCTGGAAGAAACTGATATTGTTGTTGCAATCGGTGGTGATGGGACAATGTTACAAACCGTACGAGACGTCATGAACACAGGCAAGCCTATTTATGGCATGAATCAAGGTTCTGTAGGATTTCTTATGAATGAATTTCATGAAAAAAAATTACCCAATCGTATTGCTATCGCACATAAAAAAGAAATCCATCCCCTGCGCATGATTGCAAAATCTGAATGTCAAGATTCTATCGAAGCGCTTGCAATTAATGAAGTATCCCTCTTTCGGCAATCTTATCAAGCCGCAAAAATTCGCATCACCATTGATAACAATGTACGCATGGAACAATTAAGTTGTGATGGTGTCCTCGTCGCTACACCAGCTGGATCGACTGCCTATAATTTATCAGCACAAGGACCTATCTTACCTCTTATGGCCCCCCTTATGGCCCTCACTCCCGTTAGCCCTTTTCGCCCTCGGCGTTGGCATGGAGCTTTGCTGCCCAATACAGTAACAGTGCGTTTTGATATGCTTGAACCTGACAAACGCCCTGTCAACGCTGCAGCAGATAATATTGAAGTTAAATCTGTCCATTCAGTTACTATTTCAATGGCAACAGAAGTAACAGCTTCAATCCTTTTTGACTCAAATCATTCATGGGATGAGCGCATTTTATCAGAACAATTTCGCTATTAATGATTGTATTATGCGTTTTATGTGTATATGATTGTTATAGTTAGTTTTTTTGTGAAAACATCTTAACACTTTTTAAGAGTCTAGAATATTGGTTATAATCATCATTTAGATAGCGCAGTTAAAATCACAGAGCAATTGATAAAAAAATGATACCATCTTTAAACAGTTTTGATGATTTAGGTCTTTCCGCAAAAGTTATTAATGCGGTGAAATCAGCGGGATATACAACTCCAACGCCTATTCAAAGTGAAACAATTCCGCATGTCCTTCAAAGAAAAGACGTGTTAGGAATCGCCCAAACGGGAACAGGTAAAACCGCCTCTTTCGTATTGCCTATGCTCACTCTCCTTGAAAAAGGTCGTGCAAGAGCACGAATGCCCCGTACGCTCATCTTAGAACCAACACGGGAAATTGCAGCTCAAGTTGAAGAAAATTTCGATAAATACGGAATAAATCATCGTTTAAATGTCGCTCTTTTGATTGGTGGAGTTTCTTTTGAACTCCAAGATCGCAAACTTGAACGGGGAGCTGATGTTCTTATAGCGACTCCAGGGCGCCTTCTTGATCATTGCGAGCGCGGTAAACTGCTCCTAATGGGCGTTGAAATCCTTGTGATTGATGAAGCTGATCGCATGTTGGATATGGGCTTTATTCCTGATATTGAACGTATCTGTAAGCTAACCCCTTTTACGCGTCAAACTTTATTCTTTTCTGCAACAATGGCGCCAGAAATTACAAAACTAACGAAACAATTTTTACATTCCCCCGTATCTGTTGAAGTTACAAAAGCTTCCTCAACAGCTACCACAATTACACAACGGCTTGTCAAATCTAGAAATAAATCATGGGATAAAAGAGCAGTTTTACGAGAGCTGATCCAAAATGAAGGTGCAGAACTTCAAAATGCAATCATTTTCTGTAATCGAAAGAGAGATATCTCTGAACTTTTTAGATCGCTCATCAAACATAACTTTAATGTAGGAGCACTTCATGGAGATATGGACCAATATTCGCGCATGAACACCCTAGCTGATTTTAAAAATAATAAACTTACACTTCTTGTTGCTTCTGATGTTGCTGCCCGTGGACTCGATATTCCAGCTGTAAGTCATGTATTTAACTATGATGTTCCTACACATGCTGAAGACTATATCCATCGAATTGGTCGTACAGGGCGTGCAAATCGTAGCGGAAAAGCTTTCACAATTGTCACAAAAGCTGATCAAAAATATATCAATGCCATTGAGGAAATGAGTAATGAAAAAATTGAATGGCTCAACGGGGATCTCTCGACTTTAATAGCCGATGATCAAACAGAAGATATTGTTGTAAAGAAAAAATCTTCAAAATCATCAAAAAAAACTGCTCCCAAAAAACCTGTTGCTCACACTAAAAAATCTGTAGAAGAGAATAAAACAGAATATATCAAAAATGCAAATAATAAAGAGAAGCCATCTGAACAACAACGCCCACGAAAAAATAAGAATTACACGCCCCTTGGATTTGGTGATGATATTCCTGCTTTCATGCTTATAAAAACGTGTAAATAAACCCGTTCTTTACTCTCTTTAAGAGTGAAATGAGCGAAATGCTTTTTGAAAAGCCGCTCTCATTTCTTAGAGAGTCTTTCTTCTACCTTTTCACGCCCTAAAAGCTGCAAAATTTTCCCCATTTCAGGTCCATGATCCATGCCTGTAAGTGCCTGACGTAATGGCATAAATAAAGCTTTTCCTTTTCGACCTGTTTTTTCCTTTAATGCTGTCGTCCAAATTTTCCAACTTTCCTCATTCAAAGCACCTTCAGGTAAGAAATCGAGTGATTGACGCACGAAAGCACGATCCTCAAGCGCTACTGTATCAAAGCTCTGTTTATCATGAATAATTTTCCACCACAAAACAGCATCATTTACTTTATCAATATTGCTTCTTATTGCGTTCCAAAAACACCCCGCCTTTTCTCCATCAATAGAAAGACTTTTAAGTCGTATTTGAACTTCTTCATAAGATAACTCATGGACTAGATAACTATTCAAAGCAAGAAGATCAGCAATATCAAATTTTGCAACAGATCTTGACGTATCTTGGAGATCAAAATGCTCTAAAAGCGCTGCTTGATTTGGATAGGGATGCACATTTTGCGATGTCCCAATCAAAACGGCAAGGCATTGAACAGCTATAGATTCAAATCCTTCTTCTCGTAGAGAGCGAATAGAAAGATCATTATTACGTTTTGAAAATCCTTTTCCTAAAACTGTCGCCAATAAATTGATATGACCAAAAACCGGTAATTCTGCATTAAGAGCTTTAAAAAGAGCAAGTTGAGCACCTGTATTTGTAATATGATCATCCCCACGAATAATATGCGTAATAGCCATATCTACATCATCAACAACAGACGGCAATGTATAAAGATAGCTTCCATCTTCACGAATAAGAACAGGATCTGAAAGAGAAGCCAAATCAATCGTCTGCTTTCCCTTTACTGCATCATTCCAGCAAACTTCTGTTCGCTTTGTTTGTAGAGGATCATTTTTAAAATTAGGAAGAAGAAAACGCCAATGGGGTTTACGACCTTGTGATTCAAAGTTTTTTTTCTCTTCTGCTGTCAATTTTAATGCTGCACGGTTATAAATAGGAGGCAATTTGCGTGAAAGCTGGATTTTACGACGCCGCTCTAATTCCTCTGCAGTTTCATAACAGGGATAAAGAAACCCGCGTTGTTTAAGAATTTCCGCAACTTCATCATATCGATTAAACCGCTTAGATTGGTAATAAATTGCATCTGGTTGAATACCAAGCCATTCAAGGTCAACAGCAATAGCATCGATATATTCTTGTTTAGAACGTTCAACATCTGTATCATCATAGCGTAAAATAAATTCTCCCTTATACGCTTGCGCATAAAGCCAATTGAAAAGCGCAATACGGATATTGCCAATATGAATATAACCTGTCGGAGAGGGAGCAAAACGAACTTTAACCATAAAATAATACTCAATTTTTATCGCGAAAATGATTGACTATGGGATAGCGACGATCGCGTCCGAAATTCTTGTAACTAATTTTTACACCGGGTGCAGATTGTCGTCTTTTATATTCGGCACCATAAAGAAGCTGTTCAACTTTCTCAACAGTTTCCCGTGAATACCCACGTTTAATAATATCACAAATACTCATGTCATTTTCTACAAGAGACTGCAAGATATCATCTAGAATAGGATAAGGTAGAAGAGAATCTTCATCTTTTTGATTTTCCCGCAGCTCTGCAGAAGGTGCTTTTTCTATAATATTGGATGGAATGACAATTCCTTTTGGTCCTCTCAAATTGTGCAAGTGATTTTTATTACGCCACTCAGCTAATGCATAAATCTGCATTTTATAAATATCTTTAAGAGGATTAAACCCGCCATTCATATCACCATACAGTGTCGCATATCCCACAGCCATTTCTGATTTATTGCCTGTCGTTACCACCATTGAACCGAATTTATTTGAAAGAGCCATTAAAAGTGTACCGCGTATACGACTTTGAAGATTTTCTTCTGTTATATCAGAGGGTAACCCTAAAAAAATAGGTGCCATTGTCTTTAAAAAAACTTTAACAGCTTGCTCAATCGATATGATTTCATAACGACATCCTAGAAGTTGTGCACATTTTTTAGCATCTTTTAATGATTCTTGCGAAGTATAATGATAGGGCATCATAATGGTGCGAACCCTCTCAGCACCAAGAGCATCCACCGCCATTGCCGTACACAGGGCTGAATCAATTCCTCCTGAAAGACCAAGAATAACATCCTTAAAGCGATTTTTATTGACGTAATCTCTCAAACCTAAAACACAAGCTTGATAATCGGCCGCTAATCCATTGAGAAGACTTTCATTAGGACCTGAAATACAGTGCCATCCCATCGTTGTTTTTTGCCAATGGCTTAAAGCAATATGGCTATCAAAGTGTTTCATTTGAAATATCCTTTTCCCTTGTCCATTCAAGGCAAAAGACCCACCATCAAAAACGAGTTCATCTTGACCACCAACTTGATTAGCATAAATAATTGGTATCCCAGATCGTAAAGCTTGCGTATGAACAACGTCTATACGTTTTAAAGTTTTATTCCGATAGTAGGGAGATCCGTTAAGGACAAGAATAATTTCCGCTCCTTTATCTTTAAGCTCTGTACTAAGAGAGAAATCATTCCAAAGATCCTCACAAATGACTATTCCTAATTTGATCTCATGATAAACAATAGGCTCAGGACGTGGACCTGAAGAAAATAAACGCTTTTCATCAAATTCAGCATAATTAGGTAAATCAAACTTCAAACTTTCAGCAATGACTCTCCCTTCATCAAGAAGCATGACACCGTTATAAATATTGCCATTGCGTCTTAATGGAAGACCAATGACAATTCCTGGTCCGCCTACGGTTATCTTTGCTAATTTCTCAACAGTCTCTTCACATGTTTTTGTAAAAGCAGGTTTTAGAACAAGATCTTCCGGCGGATAAGCGCTTATAAAAAGTTCTGTGAATAAAACAAGATCAGCGCCCTCTTCTTTTGCCTTTTGATGTGCCATGACAGCTAAAGAAAAATTTCCCTCAATATCACCGACAATAGGATTTAATTGGGCAATTGATATCCGAAAATCATTTTTCATAAGCCTTTGTATCATTTCATCCGTTTAACAACCACAACTTTATTCTTCATCATCGGAAATATCACTTTTTTAAAAATTCTCTTCTACCATGATGACCTAAAAATATATTAGGCAAATGTTTGCCTACCCACCAGCAGCAACTGCTAACGAGTCAGTCACACGATTTTTTTTAAGGAGTTCAGCAACAAGAAAAGCCAATTCTAACGCTTGATCTGCATTTAACCGTGGATCACATTGCGTATGATAACGATCAGATAAATCGTCTACAGAAATGGCATGCGCCCCTCCTGTACATTCAGTAACATCACGACCTGTCATCTCAATATGAATGCCTCCCGGATAAGTTCCCTCTCCACGATGCACTGCAAAAAAATTCTCTACTTCTTTTAAAACATAATCAAAGGGACGCGTCTTATAACCATTGGCAGTAATTGTATTGCCATGCATTGGATCACATGACCATATAACCGCACGCTTCTCGCGTTCAACGGCACGGATGAGTTTAGGCAGATAACTTTCAACTTTATCATAACCAAAGCGCGTAATGAGAGTAAGTCGCCCCAGCTCGTTTTCAGGATTTAAAATATCAATTAATTTTAAAAGCTCATCAGATGCAATGGAAGGACCACATTTTAATCCTATAGGATTTTTAATGCCGCGACAATATTCAACGTGAGCATGATCAATCTGACGTGTACGATCACCAATCCATAACATATGACCGGATGTTGCATACCAATTTCCTGAAGTTGAATCAATCCGAGTCAAAGCCTCTTCATAACCAAGCAAAAGTGCTTCATGACTGGTATAAAAAGATGTTTCACGCAATGAAGAATGTGTTTTGGATGTAATCCCTATAGAACGCATAAAATCAATTGCTTCAGAAATACGCTCTGCCAATAATTCATAACGTTCCCCCTGCGGACTGTTAGAAACAAAACTCAACATCCATGTGTGTACATTTTCTAAATTAGCATAGCCACCTTGTGAAAAAGCACGCAATAGATTAAGTGTTGCGGCAGATTGGCGATAAGCCATAGACATCCGTTGCGGATCTGGAATACGAGAATCAGCTTCAAACTCAATGCCATTAATAATATCTCCCCGATAAGCAGGAAATTCAACTCCCTCTTTGCTTTCGATATCAGAAGAGCGGGGCTTAGCAAATTGACCAGCAATACGACCAATTTTAACAACCGGTTTAGAACTACCAAAGGTTAAAACAATCGCCATTTGCAAAAATACACGAAAAAAATCACGGATATTATCAGCTTCATGTTCTGCAAAACTTTCGGCACAATCACCACCTTGCAATAAAAAAGCCTGTCCCTGTGCAACGGCTGCTAATTCATTTTTTAAATCACGTGCTTCACCGGCAAAAACTAAAGGAGGATAGCTTCTCAGTTTTCGTTCAACATCTTCTAACATAGACTTATCCGGATAAGTCGGAACTTGTTTAATTGGCCTTGTTCTCCAAGAGTCAGGCGCCCATTCTTTTATCATTACACTCTCTCTAAAGATTAATCTTACAGATTGGTATATCAAAAATTTTTTACCACAACATATGCTGTTTAACTTTCTATTTTCTTCCCATTTTCATATATATAACTTGGTTTATACATCGTTACCAATTCTTCTGCCATCGTTGGATGCACTGCCATCGTTTCATCAAAGATATCCTTCGTCAGCTTACCCTTGAGAGATATCCCTATAAGCTGTGCCATCTCACCAGCGTTTTCTCCTAAAATATGAGCGCCCACAACAATACGGCTTTCAGCATCAACAATGAGTTTCATAAGCATTTTTTCTGAACTACCAGAAAGAACATTACGCATCGGACGAAAAACTGTACGATAAATTTCAAGACGCTTATAACGGCGTACCGCATCTTCTTCTGAAAGACCAACTGTTCCAATCTCTGGTTGAGAAAAAACTGCCGTCGTAATTAAATCATAATCAGGTGTCGTGGGAATATTTTCAAACGCAGTCTTAACGAAACACATTGCATCATGAATCGCAACAGGTGTTAATTGAATATGACCTGTTACATCACCAACAGCCCAAATATGGGGTATGTTTGTTGTCATTCTTTCATCAACAACAACTGCACCAAATTCATCCACTTGAACACCTGCCCGCTCAAGGCTTAAACCCGTTGTATTTGGTACACGCCCCGTAGCCAACATAATCTGATCGGCACTGATCATTTTCCCATTTGATAAAACAACTTTATAACAATTTTCTGCAACCTGCACTTTAGAAATTGTTACGCCATAGAGAATAGAAATCCCTTTTTCAATCATTGCATCGCTGAGCAATTGCCGCAAATCATGATCAAAATCACGAAGAATTAAATCACCTCGATGGAGTAGTGTTGTTTTTACACCCAACTCATGAAAAATATTAGCAAATTCAACACCAATATACCCTCCACCAACAATAACTATTGATTTTGGGAGTTGATCAAGGTCAAAAATCTCATTAGAAGTAAGGCAAAATCCACCGCCTTCTATGGAAGTATTTGGTGCAAATTTTGCCCCTGTCGCAATCAAAATTTTTTCTGCACTTACCCGCTCACCGGTAGCAGAAAGCTCTAATGTGTGATCATCTATAAAAGTAGCACGACTTTCATAAATATGCACATTGTTATTTTCTAATCCCTTACGATACAACCCTTCTAACCTTGATATTTCTTTATTTTTAGCTGCAACCAACTGTTCCCAGCTAAAAATTGGATCCGCATATTTCCACCCAAAACCAGCACTTTTCTTAAATTCTTTTACATATTGTGATGCATAAACATAAAGTTTTTTGGGAACGCAACCACGAATAACACAAGTGCCCCCTATACGATATTCCTCTGCTATAGCGACTCGCTTGCCAAGACCCCCAGCAAGCCGTGCTGCACGCACTCCACCAGAACCACTTCCAATAACAAATAAATCAAAGTCAAAAGAGCCCACAAATTATTCCTTCTTATATATCTGCAAGAATAGGCTAAGATCATTTATTATCAAATGAAAGTCTTTTTTTCTTTTGAAGAAGCATTTTTTTATAAAGCCGTATTCCAGAAAGACCTACTCTCATTAAAATATTAAAAACGGCGGGAAAACCGCCGCTATTTAAAAAATCAGAAATTGCCCATTGGTTGTCATGATATCAATCAAGCTATTTTTTATTTTCTGAAGATTCTGATTTTATAGGCATATTTGTAGGCATAGTAGAATTATTCAAATTAAGTGTTTCAGACATCTCTTTTTTCACATTTTCTACAAGATCCTGCGTAAAAGTAGTACGCCACATATCAAATGCTGAATAAGAATCACGTGCGATATTGGGGACTTCTGTCAAAAACTTTTTACCTGTATCAGAATTATAAAATGTTGTTATTGCATCAAGCTCTTTTTGAGTAAAATATTTTGCATATACATGAGCAATCTCTTTTTCTAGATCAGAGCGCCTTTTAATTAAAGCAAGCGCCTGCTTATCAACAATATCAGAAATAGCCGCTGCCAAATTCGGATCATCCCTCATCAGTGCAGTTTTAAGATCATCTACCGCATTTGGTAAAAAACTATCGAACTGATCCGTTGCATGAATAGCTCTGATTGCCTTCCGCGCTGAATCTAAATGTTGATCACTCACACCTTGTGCATAAACCATTCCAACATTCACAAAAAAAATAGCAATTACACCAAAATATACGACAACACGCTGAAAAGAAAATATTATTCTCATTTAATGATTACCCCGATAATTAATTATAATTCAAATGCGTTATTTATCAAAATTTCAATATTCTTTGATTTATTGTATTGTGCTAACATATCGTTATAAAACTCTCTTCTCTAAAAATCAAAAGATTCTAAAACTTTTATTTGACCATCAGCCATAGCGACAATTGCACGTGAAGCCAACCCCAAAAAAAGTCCATGCTCAACAACACCAGGAATGGCAAGAAGTGCATCCGATAATGGTTTTGGTTGCAAAATGCAGCCCCAAAACGCATCAAGAATAAAATGGCCTCCATCTGTTTCAAAAGGATTTTTTCCATTCATTCGCAATGCAATTTTTCCAGAAAGCCCTAAATCATCAGCGACTTTTTCGATGGCTCTACATGTTGTATGGATACCAAATGAATTAACTTCAATTGGTAGTGCAAAAGCACCAAGTCTTTTTACCACCTTTGTTTCATCAGCAATGACAAGCATTGCACGAGATGCCGATGCTACAATTTTTTCATACAACAATGCTCCCCCTCCCCCTTTAATGAGTATCATCTCAGGACCAATTTCATCTGCTCCGTCAATATCAAGATCCAGTTCAGGTATTTGTTCTAAAGTGCTAACAGGCACTCCAAACTTACGACAGAGTTGTTCAGAATATCGTGAAGTAGCAACACCAGTCACACGCAAACCATCTGCAACACGCTCACCAAGAAGACGAATAAATTCATTGACTGTCGAACCAGATCCAATACCAAGCCGCATATCATCTTCAATAAATTCAAGCGCTTTAATAGCTGCCATTTTTTTTAACTGCTGAACATTCATGAATGACTTTGCCTTTTATCCGTATAAGCAGCATTTACCACCCCTATTACCACCTATAATAATGATAATAAAAGATAACCTCTTGACACAATCTATTTAAATTTACCATCATCTTTTGCTTGGAAAGATGTTACTCATTATAGAAATATATGATAAGAATAAAATAGAATAATCAACAATTATCTTTTTTGTTTCTTTAAGAAAATTTGTTAGCATCTTTCTTATTCAATAAGAATTTTTGATTTATCTTGTGCTATCAATAGGATGCACAAAGATGCACATATCAATTTTTTTTGAAAAATTTAAAATGATCAGATATAAAAAATTATCTATTTCTAGAAAACTGTAGATTATTATCTCGTTTCAATGACGTTGATAAACTTACCAATTGAAATACCGAAAAATATTATCAGAAAAGTCTTCTATTATTTTTTTTCATTATCCAGATATAAAGCAAAATATGATAGATTATATTTTTTATGAGTGCTGTCTGTGCATATTCCATGGTCTATGAAACCCTGGCGAAGACCAAATAATATCTCCACCTTTGGTCATCATAACGCTTCCGCGTGATAACAATTGTTGAGACGTAAATATTATTTTTGCCTTCTTGTGACATGTTGGATTACGCATTATAAATGTCTGAATGAGAATATCCGCCTCTACACATTGATCTGTTTCTCTCCGTAAAACAATCACTTTTAATCCATTCTCTAATAATGACGTACATACATGATAATCACAAATAAATTGTCCATACAACGAAGGACCATATTTTGTTGGTTTAATCGTTTCATTCGCACGAAATGACTTTTTCCATATGGATGTCGTGAACTTAGAAATATGGTAACGATCAATGTATAATTTTTTATCATGGATAACGCCCACGAGACGCATATTATCTGCTATAATCAGTTGTACAGGTGAATGCATTACACAAATAGAAATACCAGCCAAAATAAACAAACTAAAAAAGAGCCGGATGAGTGTTTTGCAAAAAGTCAGTCCAACCAAGCCTATACTCAATAAAACCAACGCAGATAACGGCATAAAACCAGGATTTAAATCAGGAGAAATAGTCTTGATAGCGTGCGCAATCTTTATCACAAGATCAACACCAAACCCCATAATTTGAAGGGGAAGCCATTCAAATCCTCCTAACATTGCGAGGACTGCAATTAATCCAAAAGGAATGACGAAAATTGAGATGACAGGCAAAGCAAAAGCATTACTGATAATGCTCAAAGATGCCGTATTAGAAAAATGATAAGCAGCATAAATTCCACTTGCACTCCCTGCAATAAGAGAAGACGCACATGTTGAAAGCATCGATAAGAAAGCAAAATTTATCACTCCTCCTCCAACATAAGAGGGAGTTGTTTTTCTTTTACGAAAAAATGACCTTCCACTCCACCAATCAAAAAAAGCGATCAAAGCAGCCGTCGCAGAAAAGGACATTTGAAAGCTAGGACCTAATATTTCATGGGGTGTCATCGCCAAAGTTATCAACCCTGCAATAGAAAAATTACGCATTGTTATAGCAGAGCGATTACACAATATAGCAACCAACATAACAGCAATCATCACAAAACTTCTTTGCGCTGATATTGCTAAGCCCGACAATAACAAATAAAAAGCTGTTATCATAAACGCAACGATAGCAGCAAATTTTTTACTGGAATAATAGGAAGAAAAAACTGGAAAAAATGCTAAAAAACTACGGATACTCAAAAGAACTATGCCGCTTAACAACGCCATATGTAAACCTGATATTGATAAAATATGGGCTAATCCAGCCGTACGTAATGCTTCATTTGTCTCATTTGAAATCCCAGCACGCTGCCCTGTTATGAGTGCAGCAGCAACATTCCCCTTTTCTCCTTCAAGGGCTATACGAATTCTTTGTGTCATCTTCGTGCGTAAATTTTCAATTTTCTGTAGAATGATAGCGAATATTCCATCAAGCTGCGAAACGGATATTTTTCTTGGTTTTCCTAAATAAACGCCTTGTGCCCCAATTCTTTTAAAATAATTATGAAAACTAAAATCGTAGCCTCCTGGACGCACCGGCCCAGAAAATGCACGAATCTTAACTTTCCCATATAGGCCATCACCAATCGCTAAGCCAGATGGCAAATATCTTGCCGATAAACGAATACGATGAAGACGATTGCATAATATGGGCTTTTCTGTCCTCAAAATATCCAAAACTAAACGAAATCCCCCTCTGGTGCCTGACTCAATAGAAACAATTCTTCCCGTCAATGTGGTGACAATGTCACTGCTTAACATAGGTGTTGCAATACGCCACGTTTCTATTTTTGCCGCCAAAGCACCCAATATAATACAAAACAAAAATCCCATAGGAATCCATATTTTTCGATAAAAACGTGCAACATAGAATATTCCTAGAAAAATACTGACCAACGCCCCCAATTGTCTCCAACTTGGCTCCCACTCTAAATGAAAATAAAAAATGATTCCTAGGGCAAAAAAGACTAAAATCAGCGAAAAAAGGATACCAAAAGAAACTTCTTTATTGATACAATCTTCTAACCATTTACGAAAAAGAATGATTGCTTCTTTTAAGAGTGTCAATAAAAAAAGTTTTTGTTGGTCATAACTGTCGTTCTTTGCATCATCATATCTAGAAAAAACACTCTTCCCTATTTGACATGGCTTTTTTCTTTCTGTAACAGATTTTTCGGATGAACCCTCTTTAACTTTACTTTGATAAAACATTCGTCCCCCCATTTTAACTCGCAATACGGCTATTGCACACCCCATCACCTATGCTAACATGACTTTTCTATAAAGTTCCATAAGTAATATCTTAGTTTAAAGGAAAATATTCGTGTCTGTTATTACTCGTTTTGCCCCTTCACCCACTGGCTTCCTTCATATTGGTGGCGCTCGTACTGCTCTTTTTAATTGGCTTTATGCAAAACATACCGGTGGAAAAATGCTTTTACGAATTGAAGATACAGACCGAGAGCGCTCAACAGAAACGGCTGTAAAAGCTATTATAGATGGCTTGCACTGGATGGGGCTTAGTTATGATGGCGCCCCTATTTCGCAATTTGAACGTGCTGAACGTCACCGCCAAATCGCCGAACAGTTGGTCAAAAACGGCAAAGCATATTATTGTTATGCTTCACCTGAGGAGTTAGCTGAAATGCGTAAAAAAGCCCGTGCAGAAGGGCGCCCACCACGTTATGATGGACGTTGGCGGGACCGTGATCGTTCTGAAGCTCCTAAAGGTGTTAAGCCTGTTATTCGCATCAAAGCCCCTGAAGATGGAGAAACGATTGTACATGATTGTGTCCAAGGTGATGTTCGTTTTCCTAATAAAGATCTCGATGACTTTATTATTTTGCGTTCTGATGGTTCGCCTACCTATATGCATGCTGTTGTCGTTGATGATCATGATATGGGCATAACACATATTATACGTGGTGATGATCATCTTACTAATGCAGCCCGACAAATGATCATCTTTAAAGCAATGGGATGGGACATTCCTGTTATGGCACATATTCCTCTTATCCATGGTGAAAACGGTGCAAAATTATCAAAACGACATGGTGCACTCGGTGTTGACGCCTACCGAACAATGGGATATCTTCCTGCTGCTTTGCGCAATTACCTTGTCCGTTTAGGTTGGAGTCATGGTGATGACGAACTGATGTCACTTAAAGATATGATTTCTTGGTTTGACATTGAGGATATTAACAAAGGTGCTGCTCGTTTTGATCTCAAAAAGCTCGATTCCATCAACGGACACTATATGCGCATGAGTAATGATCAAGAACTTTTTGATGCCGCTCTTAATATTCTACCAGAAACTGATAAGGGAGCACAACTTATTGAAAGACTTGATGAAAAACGCCGTGTTCAATTTTTAAAAGCAATCCCACATTTGAAAGAACGTTCAAAAACACTGTGCGAACTGATTGACAATGCCTCTTTCATTTTTACGCAACGACCTTTAAAACTTAATGAAAAAGCACAAATGCTCTTAGATAAAAATGGACGAACCATTTTAAACGATCTTTATCTTGCCCTGAAAGCTTGCCCCTCTTGGGATACAAAAAACCTAGATGAAACACTTCGCTCTTGTATACAAACACAGAATCTCAAATTTGGATCTATCGCCCAACCACTTCGCGCAGCTCTTACAGGATGTGTAACATCACCAGGTGTTTTGGATGTTCTTATTTTATTAGGACGCGATGAATCCCTTCATCGCATCAAAGACCAACTTATCACAACAATATGCTTATGATGGTGCTGAGTATATTTCCTCAAATAGGGATCTATACAGATATCTTAACCCACCCTAAAAGAGTTTTTTTATGTTATATCATTGTAATACATTTTTTATTGAGTAATAATGATCAATAAGGAAATATTTTTAGATTGCATGTACTCACTTTTAGAGGCAATCTACCCTTAATATAAGTAAAAAAAGCTTCAGTTATACATCCCCCACTCTGATGAAGCAGAGTCTTAATTTTTAGAAGTGAAGGATCTGAAAGGAATACCGAATGTCTGAGAATAACGCATATATTATTGTGAATGATAAAAAAGTAGAGCTTCCCTTGCGTAAAGGCACAAGTGGACCTGAAGTCATTGAAATTGCTTCTCTCTACAAAAAAACCGATATTTTTACTTATGATCCTGGTTTTACTTCAACAGCTTCTTGTGAATCAAAAATTACTTATATCGATGGTGATAAAGGCATATTGCTTTATCGTGGTTATCCTATTGATCAATTGGCTGAAAAAGGAGACTTTCTTGAAAGTTGTTATCTTTTACTTTACGGTGAACTCCCAACACAGCAAGAAAAAAATGAATTTGATCGATGTATTATGCAGCATACCATGGTACACGAACAGTTTGCACGCTTCTTCCATGGCTTCCGTCGTGATTCTCATCCTATGGCCGTCATGGTTGCCTGCCTTGGTGCTATGTCTGCGTTCTATCACGACTCTATTGATATTACAGATCCTCACCAGAGAATGATTGCTTCTGTTCGTCTTATCTCAAAAGTTCCAACGCTTGCTGCAATGGCCTATAAATACAGTATCGGACAAGCATTTGTTTATCCACGTAATGATCTTAGTTATGCTGAAAATTTTCTCCGTATGTGCTTTGCTGTTCCTTGTGAAGAATATAAAACAAGCCCTGTGCTTGCTCGGGCGATGGATCAAATCTTTATCCTTCATGCAGATCATGAACAAAATGCTTCTACATCTACGGTACGTCTTGCTGGATCCTCGGGTGCTAATCCGTTTGCCTGTATCGCAGCAGGCGTTGCATGCCTTTGGGGACCAGCACATGGTGGGGCCAATGAAGCATGTCTAAAAATGCTACAAGAAATAGGTTCTATTAAAAGAATTCCTGAATTTATTGCACGTGCAAAAGATAAAAATGATCCTTTCCGCCTTATGGGCTTTGGGCACCGTGTCTATAAAAATTATGATCCACGTGCAAAAATCATGCAAAAAACCTGTCATGAAGTTTTAAAAGAACTCAACATTCAAGATGACCCGCTTCTTGATATTGCAATAGAACTTGAAAAAATTGCCTTAAGTGATGAATATTTTATTGAGAAAAAGCTTTATCCCAATGTTGATTTCTATTCTGGCATTACATTAAAAGCTCTAGGTTTTCCAACTGAAATGTTTACTGTTCTTTTTGCATTGGCGCGCAGTGTCGGGTGGGTGGCACAATGGAAAGAAATGATTGAAGACCCTGCACAAAAAATTGGTCGTCCTCGACAACTCTACACAGGCTATGCTATGCGTAACTATGTTCCTATAGATGAACGTGCAAATTAAAAAAATCAATAAAGCTTCAATTTACTGAAGCTTTATTGAGAATAATCAAAAAACATCCTTTAAGAATTTTTATAAAACGTGATTTTAAAACTCTTTCTACAGAGGTAACATCATCATAAAAATTTACTAAAAAATTCTAAGTGTTAGCTCTGTAAATAAATTGAGAATACTCTTCTGCAAATTAGCCAAACATTTAGCAAAAAGAAATTGAAAATTTTATCTTATCATTCTCATTATCTTTAATGGAAGAGTATTCCCTATCGTTCCCTCATGTTTAAAAGCCTTATTACATATTAAAATCTAGCAATGTCAGAATTTTACTTTCTATCTTCTCCAGATAAAATTGCAAAAGGCTTACATTAAGTGCTTCTTTAAGATGCTAAAACCTTCTTATCCCTCTTCAAGTAGATTAGAATAAAAATACTTTACATTTTTTCCTGTTAAAAGCTGAAATTTTCCTTGTATTTAAGTTAATAGCTTTTCTATTAAAGATAACTTATTGATTTTTAAATAAAATTATTAAATAATCATCATATAATCAACAAGAGGTGTACTTCTTTCCTGTATTTTTTATTCCCATACTTGATAAGAATAAATCATTTTTTGATAATGATATCCAGCACAATGATAGCAAAATGAATACAGATAAATTTTTTACATTGCTCCAAAAGAGCTTACAGATTATAAAAATTCATGATGGTTTCATATTTGCCAGCTTATCTAATAGGAGAACATCATGAAATTATTAGCAGGAGCTCTTATAATAAGCTCGACACTGTTTACCCTATCGACCAATTCTCAAACGCTGAAAATTGCAAGCGATGCTTCTTATCCGCCATTTAGTTATATTGACTCAAATAACGAACTTCAAGGATTTGATATTGATATATCTTATGCGCTTTGTAAAAAAATGAATGTTGAATGTACTATTGTTACACAAGACTTCGAGGGGATGATTCCCGGTCTTCTTGCAAAAAAATACGATGCTATCGTTTCTTCCCTTTCTCCTACAAAAGAGCGCTTACAAAAAATTGATTTTACAGATCCTTACTACAACACTGAACTCGCTGTTATCGTTACTAAAAATTCGGGAATTAAAGAAATCTCAACACAAGACTTTAGAGGTAAAAATCTTGGAGTACAATCGAATACAACGCAAGCTGCATATGCGGAAGATCATTATGCTTCTGAAGGAGTGAATATCAAACTTTATCCTACAGCAATAGAAGTTAATCGTGATCTTTTAAGCCACCGGCTTGATATCATCATCTTTGATAAATTAAAAGCATTAAATTGGCTTGAAAATGAAGGAAAGAATTGCTGTCTCCTCCTAGGAACTCTAGAAGAAACAAATTTTCCTGTTGCAATCGCACTCCGTCAAAATAATAATGATCTTAAAAACAGTTTTAATAAAGCAATAGAAGAAATCCGCACCGATGGAACCTATAAGAAAATTATGAGAAAATATTTTACTTTTGATATTGATTAGATATCACTATGAATTAAAATTCAGTCTTTATATTTAAGGCGTATTTTTAACTCTTTATTGGACATGCAAGTGTAATCGGAAATTTAGCATTTTTATAAAAAAAATTTTAATTGTTCCTCGATATTTAAACATTTTATAGAATCTAATAACAACAATAAGGTTGTATTTTTATCGTATCAAAATCTAATTTTTTCTTTATGTTCAAATTGAATAGCCTTATTTTCAAGAAAAATCCTTATTTTTATTCATAAAATGATCCAAATCAACCATTTCATGAAAATCAAGTTATCATATAAGCAATAAGATATTTATTCTTTTTTTATCAATAAAAAAGATAATTTTTTTGATAATTTTGATAATAATGTCCAACATAATGATCTAAAATACGCATCAATAAATTTTTGAATTGCTCCAAAAAAGCTTATAGATTATAAAAACATAACGATTTCATATTTGCCTGCTTATCCAATAGGAGAACATCATGAAACTATTAGCAGGAGCTCTTATAATAAGCGCCGCACTATTCACCCAATTGACTGATGCGAAAACATTAAAAATTGCGAGTGAAGGCACCTACCCTCCCTTTAGTTATATTGACTCAAATAATAAATTGCAGGGACTTGATATTGATATATCTTATGCGCTTTGTAAAAAAATGAATGTTGAGTGTACTATTGTCACACAAGACTTCGAGGGAATGATCCCTGGACTTATTGCAAAAAAATATGATGCTATCATTGCTTCCCTCTCTCTCACAAAAGACCGCTTACAAAAAATTGACTTCACAGATCCTTACTATGATACAGCACTGGCTGTTATTGTTACCAAAGCTTCGGGAATTAAAGCAATCTCGTCCCAAGATTTTAGAGGTAAAAATCTTGGTGTACAATCAAATACAACACAAGCTTTCTATGCAGAAGATCATTATGCTTCTAAAGAGGTGAAAATCAAACTCTACCCTTCCATAATAGAAGTGAATCGTGACCTTTTAAATCATCGACTTGATGTGATTATTGTTGATAAATTACAAGCATTAAATTGGCTTAAAAATGAAGGAAAAGATTGCTGTCTCCTCCTAGGAACTCTAGAAGAAACAAATTTTCCTGTTGCAATCGCACTCCGTCAAAATAATAATGATCTTAAAAATAAGTTCAATAAGGCGCTAAAAGAAATCCGTTTGGATGGAACTTATGAGAAAATTATGAGAAAATATTTTACAAGTGATGTCTATTAAATATCAATAGGATATTTAAATGAAACCCGTTGGTTATTTCTAAAAAATATTATCTAACTCTTTCATGAGGAACACAAGAATGATTGAAAATTTAGCATTGCTATCGTTTAGCAATGGTGGGTGGGGAGCGGTTATACTTTCTAGTGCAGGAATGACATTGTCATTGGCATTATGTTGTGGACTTCTAGGACTTCCTCTAGGTCTTCTAAATGCAGTGATGATTCGATCCAATATTAAGATAGCCAAAGCTATAGCACGCCTCTTTTCAACGGTATTTCGTGGGCTACCAGAGCTTTTAACTTTGTTTTTAGTTTACTACGGGTTACAAAGCCTTATTCAAAATGTCTTTGACTATTTTAATTTTGAAATCATGTTCAGTATCAATGCTTTTGTTGCTGGTGTTCTTGCGCTTAGTATGGTTCTTGCAGCTTTTTCTTGTGAAGTTTGGCTTGGAGCATTTAATATTTTTGATAAAGGTCAATATGAAGCGGCTAAAGCTTTAGGCCTTTCACGGTCAACCACATTTTTTCGTATTGTCTTCCCTCAGCTTATCCGAAATGCCTTGCCAGGACTTTCTAATAATTGGCTTACTTTACTGAAAGATACATCCCTTGTTTCAACCATCGCACTTGTTGACCTCATGCGACAAACGAATTTAGCTGTCGCTGCTACCAATAAACCCATGCTATTTTATCTTGTAGCATGCTTACTCTATTTGTTATTTTCAGCGTTTTTCGCTGCAATCTTACGCCATTTGGAAATATACACTCAAATAGGTTATAAAAAGGTGCTACGTCAATGATTCCTGAGTGGCTTTATTTCCTTTTCAATCCTGATCTTTTAAGCCATTATGGACCAAAATTTATTAATGGCTTTATTGTTACTGTTGAGCTTGTTTCTATTTCTTGTTCTCTTGGTTTTTTTCTTGGTATGCTTATCGCTTTTGCACGTGTATCAAAAAATACATTTTTACAATATTGTGCAAATGCTTATGTCTATTTTTTCCGTGGTTCTCCTTTATTAGCTCAACTCTTCCTTTTTTATTATGGGCTTGGTTCAATGAACAGTTTTTGGCAACAGGTGGGACTATGGTGGTTTTTTCAAAACGCGTGGTATTGTTGTCTTTTTATTTTTACACTCAATTCTGCTGCCTATCAATCTGAGATCTTGAAAGGAAGTTTTCTGTCCGTAACAACTGGGCAACGTGAAGCATCAAAAGCTTTAGGTCTAAGTAACTCTGTTACATTTTTTAGAGTTATTCTTCCACAAGCAATAATTGTAGCATTACGCCCCCTAGGAAATGAGTTGATTTTAATGATTAAATCCAGTGCTATTGCCTCACTTATTACTGTTTATGATTTAATGGGGGTTGCTAAACTCACTTATTCACGGACTTTCGATTTTCAAGTTTACGTTTGGGCTGCTCTTATCTATCTCTTTATCGTTGAACTCATTCATCGTTTTATTGTTTTTATCGAACAGCGCCTCACTCGATATTTACGGTAAATAAAATGATTATAAAAAACTTTACCAAACCAAAATGTTAAATTAATCAAGTTATTCATCAATGAAAGAATAAAATAAGATGAATTTGAAAAATAATAAATCAATCTCTCCCAGTAAAAACCCTGTGATCTCTATTCAAAATCTAAATAAATGGTATGGAAACTTTCAGGTCCTACATGATATCAACTTTAATGTTCAAGCTGGTGAACATATCGTTATTTGTGGACCATCCGGATCAGGAAAATCAACGTTAATTCGTTGTATTAATCAATTAGAACAAGCCCAAAAAGGTTCAATCTGTATCCATAACGTTGATATCCATACCGCTTCTGTACAACAGCAAAAAAATGTTCTTCGTAAGATAGGAATGGTCTTTCAAAACTTTAATTTATTTCCCCACATGAGCGTTATACAAAATTGTATTTTAGCACCTATGACAGTTCAAGGGCTTTCCAAACAACAAGCACAAGAACGGGCAATTCGTTACTTAACGCATGTTGGTATTGAAAAACACTGTAAAAAATATCCTTTACAACTTTCTGGTGGGCAACAACAACGTGTTGCGATTGCCCGTGCACTTTGTATGGAACCTGAAGTCATGCTTTTTGATGAACCAACCTCTGCTCTTGATCCAGAAAGTGTGGGAGAAGTTTTGGAAGTGATGGCTCGATTGGCCGATACAGGGATCACAATGCTTTGTGTTACCCATGAAATGGGCTTCGCACGTAAAGTCTCAGAAAGAATACTCTTTCTAGAAAATGGAAAAATTGTTGAAGATACAGCCTCTGAAGAATTTTTTACTAATCCTAAAAGCCAACGTGCTTGTAATTTTCTTGCTAAAATTAAATATTAATCATTAACATATTGCTTTATTTATACAATTTTATTCCTGTTTTTTAAAAGAGTGATAATTGTTTGTGCGCCAACAACCCCCGATGGTACTTCAGTTTTCATTTTCTGTTCTACCATCTCAAAGGCATCGAGTTGTGCCTGTCGTATTAAAGGATTATACAAAAGTTGTTCTACTTGTCTTGCTAACATGCCTGAGCGTAGAAATTCGTCAAAATATTCTGGTACAATAGGCTTATCAGAAATAATATTGGGAAGAGCTGCACTCCATAACATTATTTTAGGGAAAATAAAGAATTTAGAAAAACGATCAAGTTTATAGCAAAGGACCATTGGAATTTTAGCTAATGCTAATTCAAGCGAAACCGTTCCAGATGCTGCAAGTGCAACATTTGCTTGTGCAAAAGCACGCCATTTTGCATCTTCACCAACTACAATTTCTACTTTGCTTTTCCAGCCTTGTGTAAAATCATGAATTTTATTCGCTAAACGTGGTAAGGTTGGTAAAATAATACGTAAATGAGGAATACGTTGTACAAGAATCTCTACTGTTTCTCGAAAAATAGGCATTAAGGAACGAATTTCTAAATTGCGTGATCCTGGTAAGATAACTAATGTAGGCGATGATGTTTGTTTATCACACAAGCGTTTTTTTTCTGATTGAACTCTCAAAAGGGGAGGATATGTCAAAAGACGATGTCCAACATAGGTTGTGGCAGGGCCTCCCAAATCTTGCATAACCTTTTCTTCAAAAGGAAAAATCGCTAAAACATGATCAACAAATCCAGACATAGCTTTTGCACGCTCTGGCCTCCATGCCCAAACGGTTGGTGCAATATATTTAATGATAGGAATAGAAGGCGCTAAAGCATGTACCTTTTGTGCAACACGATGCGTAAAATCAGGACTATCAATAATAATTAAACAATCAGGTTGTTCTTGTGCAATAAATTTGGATAAATTGCGAATATGTAGCAACAACAATGGTAGTTTTTTCAACACCTCCTTTAAACCTATTAAAGTAATATCATGAGAATCAAAAAAGCTTTTTAAGCCTAATGCCTTTAAATGCCTCCCCCCAACACCAATTAAATGAATACTGCTTCCTATCTGTTGTGATAAACAAGAAATTAAATCGGACGCAAGTAAATCACCAGATTCCTCACCTGAAACCACAGCAATCTTTAAGAAACAATTATTCATGACCAAACTTTTCAAATGTCTCTATAAATAGAGAATATTTGTTAGCTTTTTCTATTGTTGTTCTCACCGATAATATTAGACTTCTATTTGCCTCCACCGCAACACCAGATAAACCACTTTTTGCAATATTCATTATTGTCGCAGGCCCAATTGATGGCAAATCAACGCGATTATCCTGTTGTGGTTTTGCACATTTTACAAGAATTCCACCTTTAAGGGGAATTTGCCCTCTTTCTCGCATCTCACAAACACGCCACAACATATTATCAGTTCCCTCAGCGCCCTCCAGTGCAACTACCCTCCCTCGGACAATGACAACGGCTTGCCCGATATCTAATTGACCTAAAAGCTTTGCTGCTTCTGCTGCTAAAAAAATATCTTTTTTCTCTTTTGGAGTAGCACGCCGTACTGTTAAATTAAATTCTATGGGAGCTAAAAGATCTGGGACTATTTCGTGAGCACCGACAACACAAAAACCATGTGCTTCAATAACCCCTATAAAAGCTTTTAATAACGCATCATCCCCTCTCTTCAAAGCTCCGATTAACTTAGGAAGAGCTAAAAATGTTGTCCAGTCCAGTCGCAATTGTTTAAGAAGTGGGCGCTTTTTCACACCACCTGCCAAAACAACATTATAAACTCTAGCCTCTTTTAAGATTTTAATGAGTCGCGCTAACTCTACAATTGATAGCTCGCAATGCTCATAGCGATAAAGAACCGAATCTGCCTCACCACGCAAAAGCACAAGAAAAGGATTCTCTCCATTCTTCTCAAGAGCCTGCGCAAGAGTAATCGGTAGAACACCATTTCCTGCTATAACAGCAGTACGGCCGGAAAGAAAACTTCTGGCTCCCAAAATAGGCATTTTTAATCCTTTTGTTTTTTTATTCTATTGCCTTCAAATTTTGGCGTACAATAAAAACGCTTTCCTTCTTCTTTAATAAAATTAACAACGTCAGCAACAGACTGAGAAGAAGAATAGAAAGAAGCAACATCACTGACACGTTCTTTAAATGGTTTGCTATGATCAAAAAGCATGGCAACCGCATGACGGAGTGCATGAATATCTTGACGCTCAAGTCCTGCACGCTTCATGCCAATAATATTGAGGCCAGCAAGTTTTGCCTGCACACCAACAGCTGTTCCATAAGGTATCAGATCACCAACCAGTGCAGATACGCCGCCGATAAATGCATGATGTCCGACACGAACAAATTGATGAACAGCAGCACCACCACCAATAATTACATAATCACCAATAGTAACATGACCAGCAATCATTGCGTTATTGGCAAATGTTACATGATTGCCTACATAACAATCATGAGCGATATGCGCATAACAAAAAAATTGGCAATTATCACCAACAACTGTCATTCCCACGCTCGAATCGGAACCCCTATGCATTGTTACACCTTCACGAATCGTACAATTCTTACCAATAAAAAGAGTCGTAGCCCCTCCTTTATGTTTATTATTTTGCGGATCTGCTCCCAAAACGGCATGAGAAAATACTTTACTCTTGGCTCCTAACGTTGTCTTTCCCATTATTACAACATGACTTGTCAAACTACATTCATCACCAATAACAGCCTCTGAACTAATATGGCAAAATGGTCCAACGCGTACATTCTCACCAAGCTGCGCTCCCTTTTCCACAAGAGCAGTTGGATGGATTTTCGTACCGGACATTTTTAAATTCCCATCAAATATCGTTTATTCTTCTTCGACAATCATCGCAGCAATTTCTGCTTCAGCGACTCGGACATCTTCTACTTTTGCAACACACGAAAAACGTCTCATACCAGATCTTTTTTTCAAAAGCTGAACATGAATCTTGAGCTGATCACCAGGCATAACCGGTTTACGAAATTTCGCATTATCAACCGTCATAAGGTAAACTAAATTTGTTTGCTTGTTGCCTAAATTTAAAAGTGCTATTGCTCCTGCCGTTTGTGCCATAGCTTCTAAAATCAAAACTCCAGGCATAACAGGCTTTGCGGGAAAATGTCCCGTAAAATGCGGCTCATTAATCGTTATATTTTTAATACCAATAGCTTCTTGTTCACCATCAATATCAACTATACGATCGATTAATAAAAATGGATAACGGTGCGGTAATATTGATAATAGTTTTTCAATATCGACAGTCTCTAAGTTTTTAGTCTTTTCACTGCTGATCATATCAGCGTTTCTCCTTTTTAACTTTTCCCATACTGCGCAACGTCGCTACTTCACGAAACCATTGTTTAAATGGTCGCGCTGGACTACCTCCCCATTTTTCGCCATTCGGAATGTCATTCATAACACCACTACGAGCAGCAATCTGAACACATTTGCCTATTATGATGTGATCGGCTACTCCAACACCTCCGCCAAGCTGAGACATATCCCCTATAGATGTACTTCCCGCAATGCCACATTGAGCGGCAATAAGACAATAGCGGCCAATTTTTACATTGTGGGCAATTTGTACAAGATTATCAATCTTGCTTCCTTCACCAATAACAGTATCTTGAAATGTTCCACGATCAATTGTCGTGTTTGCACCAACTTCTACACCATCCTCAATAATAACGCGACCAAGCTGTGGAATTTTCTCGATTCCAGAAACGCCGCCAACATAACCAAAACCATCTTGCCCAATGCAAACACCAGGATAAAGCTGAACCTTATCACCTATTATAGAACACTGAACTGTTACCTTAGGAGCAATATAGCAGTCACATCCAATACGGCAATTTTCACCGATAACAGCTGTGGATGAAATAAGAGTTCCTGCACCAATCTCAACATTTCTACCAATAACAGCCCCCGCTTCAATACACACATCATGTGCTAACTTAGCCGTTGGATGAATATGCGCATGCGATGAAATCCCCTTCGGTCCCAACCAAGGCATTGGCTTGACAGAATCTGGAAACAAAATACGACCAATCTGAGCAAAGTCACGTTGTGGTGTGGATGTTACCAAAATTGCCATAGTTTCGGGAACTTTAAAAACAATCTCATTCGTACAAAAAACAGCAACAGCAGAACTATCCAGTAAAGCATCAGAAAACTTCCGATGCTCTACAAAAACAAGAGAACCTTCCACAGCACTCTCAAGTGAAGAAAGAGTATTGATAACTTTATGAGAAAACTCTGGATTAAGAAGCTTTGCACCCGTCAACTCAGCAACATTTGCAACTGTCAATCGCCGGGACGGCGTAAAAAAAAATGTATCCGCCATCAAAACACTTTCTCTCCCCGCTTAAGCTATTTTCTTCACGTTTTTCCTTCTTAAAATCGCTCAAATCAGAACTTCGTAGAAATACCAAAGTTCAATTGTTGCAAACGATCGCCTTCCTGCTTCATTATTGGCCAAGCATAATCAAAACGCAAAGGACCAAACGGAGAATCCCACATCAAACTCACACCTGCAGATGAACGCCAAGCACTTTTGGTATTGGTAACAGACGGTTCACCCTTAAAAACGGCTTTATAATTATTGCCATAAAGCGTGGCAATATCCGCAAATAAAGCACCGCGCAACCCAAACCCTTCAGGCACAACAGGGATAGGAAACTGTACTTCAGCAGTCGCATTCATATATGTCGTTCCCCCCAAGAAATAAACCTCACCCTTACTGGAAACCTGACGCGGACCTATTCCATTATATTTGAACCCTCGAATCATATCAGTATTCGCTTTAAACATATCGAAAATACGAACACCTTCTTTGCCTATTTCATGGATATAACCACCCCCAAAGGAAAGCAAACCAACGATATCCCTCTGGTCAGAAAGAGTCTTGTACATCATCGCCTTACCCGTGGTTTTCAAGAACTTTGCACTTCCACCAAGCCCTGCATATTCCTGAAGAAGATGCACGTACCACCCATCATGGGGAGATCTCATATCATCAATCGTATTATAGGTGAAACCATAACTAATTGATGAACGTTTCCAAGGGCTTTGTTTTGCAGCTTGAACAATCGCACCGGAATATTTCCCATATAATTCTATTACGTCACTCTCTTTGTCAAAATCATACTCTCCACCAAAATCATATTCTTCCTGTACATAAGAATAAGCTACATTAGCAGATAATTGATTATTAATAGGTAACGAAAACCGCAGCGATCCACCTGTCTGTCGTACATCATAGGCTTTATCAGCACGATAAGTACTACGAAAAACATCAACGCCAGCAGATAAACGATACCCTAAGAAATAAGGATCAACAAATGATAAATTATAATTACGAGATTTTTCTTGCCCCGCACCTAATCCTAAACGAACATATTGACCACGTCCCCCAAGATTACGTTCAGTAACAGAAACTTCAAGTGACATACCAGGACTTGTTCCTCCTGTTGTATACCCTCCAGAAAGGGAGAGATCTCCTGTTGAAGCTTCAACGACATCTATTACCAAAATAACTTGGTCAGATTGATCTGTGGGAACCATTGAAATATTAACGGCTTTGAAGAAACCTAAACTTTCTAGACGACGTTTTGCCCGCTGTAATAAAGTTTGATTGTAAGCATCTCCTTCGTTTAAATCAATCTCACGGCGAATGACGTAATCACGCGTTTTCTCATTGCCACGTATATCAATACGCTGAATGTAAGCACGTGTACCCTGTTCAATATTATATAAAATTGAAATTGTATGATTTGCTAAATTACGATTTCCCCGCGGTTCAACTTTAGCAAAAGCATATCCCGAATCAGCAACCTTGTTATTAATAATTGCAACAGACTGTTCAATATCTTCTGCACTATAAACATCACCTGGCTGGGTTTTAAGAACCTTTTTCATAGATTGAATGTCAATGCCATCAACATCACTTTCAACCTGAATATCACTAATTTTATAGCGCGCACCCTCATCAAGAACAAAAGAAATTTTATACGTATTGCTTGCTGCATCAAAAGTCGCTTTAGAAGAAACTACACGAAAATCTGCATAACCACGATTATAATAAAAGCGACGTAAAGCTTCTTCATCAGCAGCGAGGCGCTCTTCACTGTAAACATCACCTCCCAACAACTTCGAAAAAATTCCTGAAGTTTTTGTTGAAATCACATCACGCAAACGGCGACTTCCAAAGACACTATTTCCCTTAAAAGTGATATCACCAATCTTTGTTTTTTTCCCTTCAATAACATTAAATACCACATTAACCCGCCCTTTTCCAAGGTTAATCGTTTGAACGTTAACAGTGATATTATTACGACCAAGAGCTTTATAGGCTTCACGAATTGTATTTATATCAGCAGAAAGCTTCCCAGAATTAAAAGGCTCATTCGGTTTTAAAGAAATAAACCGCTTAAGATCTGGGTCTTTAAAAGATTTATTTCCCTGAAACAATATTTGATTGACAACCTCATATTCTTTTACGAATACAACCAATTTATCACCTACCGGATTTATTTTAACATCATAAAATAAACCCAATTCGAAAAGATTCTTTACAGCATCATCAACATCACCACTGGAAACCCCTTGTCCAGCCTTAATCCCCATATTGTCTCGAATCGCCTGAGAACTTACAAACCTATTCCCACGAACCTCAATAGAACGGACTACAGACGCTTGTATTTCTCCAACCGCAGCAATTGACATAAAAACCGTTGCTGGGGCAATCATCCCTATCTTTAACACCAATACAGATGCCGCATTTAAAAACTTTGAATTCGTAGTCATTGGCTTTTTTACCTTACTCTTGTTCCTTGGACATGATGCCTTAAAAAGCTAACTGCCATAACAACCTTTTTACAGCGAGACTTTTCTTCCTTAATTACTCATTATAATGTACGACGCCACAACATTTTGCAGACATGGTAAACAACCTTCAATTTGTTTTTGCTATTATTACTCAATTTATAAAGCGTTTTCTATAATTTAATTAGCTAAATCTACAAAAATAATCATTAAAAAAGACAAAGATCATAAAAAGAAGAAAAATAGAAAAACCTAAACGAAAAACAATTCCCTGAATCTTAGCGGATACTTTCCTCCCAGTAATGACCTCAATGACATGCAATAAAAGATGTCCACCATCAAGCGGTAGAATCGGAAAAAGGTTAATAAGCCCAACACTTATTGAAAGAAAAGCTGCCAAATTCAACAAAGAGATAAAACCTGTCTCGCTCACTTTCCAAGCAATTTTAATGGTTTTAGAAGGTCCACTTAGCCGACAACGATCCTCTTTGCCTCCTATTAAACGACTCATAAAAAGAACCGTTTGAGTGGTGATAAACACAGTACGGTCTGACGCTTCTCTTACAGCTGTTACAAAATCATAGCGAATATGTTTTATATAAGTTGGATCTAAATGTGCAGGATTATTTAAATCAACAGGAACACCTACGCCTATCATAGCACTTCGTGTTCGATTACCAAATCCATCATCTCGCTCAACGACTTTCGGGGTAATCACCGTTGTAAAGACTTGCCCCATGCGTTCTATTTTAAACTCTATGGGTTCTCTTCCGTGAAAAGTTACATAATTCATCAAATCTTCAAAACTTTCAACCCGTCGTCCATCCATTTCAACAAAACGATCACCTAATTCCAAACCGGACTGAAGAGCAGGGCTATCTTTTACCAAAGAACCAACAACCGGCTCAATGGCTACACGACCATAGATAAAGAAAAAAAATGTTAGAATAACAACAGTAAAAAGAGCATTGAAGAAAGGACCAGCAAAAACAGTTGCTGCTTTTTTCCAAGCATGCGCACTAGCAAATGAACCATCAACAATCAGAGATGATTGGGATGATACCGTATCGATTTTTTCCTCATCCCCAACAAATTTTACATAACCTCCTAAGGGAATAAGTGCTAAACGCCACTTCGTGCAATGCTTATCTGTATAACTCGCTATTTCTGGCCCAAATCCAAGCGAAAAAATTAACGCCTTAATACCACACCACCGACCAATGAGATAATGCCCAAATTCGTGCACAAAAATGATAATCATAATGATGAAAAGAATACTCAAACTTCTTAAAAGAAAATCACCCATAGTGACGATATGATTTAAAAGTCCCAAACTATCTTCTCCCAATTAGATCATACTAAAAAGATTAAAAGGCGCATCCATATCAGACATAAATGAACCAATTAAATAAAGAAGAAAAGCTGCCCCTACCAATCCATCTATACGATCCATAAAACCACCATGTCCAGGCAATAAAGAACTAGAATCTTTAACAGAAAACCGTCTTTTGAGCCATGATTGCCCTAAATCACTCAATTGTGAAACAATTGACAAAACAAGTGTAAGGAGTGGTACAAAAAAACTTACTAAATTTATATCAAAATTTATATCAAAAAATCCAAAAGCAACCCATATACCACCGAAAACTCCGAAAAATGTACCACCAAGTGCTCCTGACCATGTTTTATTAGGAGAAAATTGTGGTGCTAATTTAGGACCCCCTAATGCACGTCCTATAAAATACCCACCAATATCTGTTCCCCACACTATCGTAAATAAGAAAATAACAACTTGGAACCCCAACATTTCATGATCCCGTAGAAAACATAAAGCAACAACAGGGAAAGATGCATATAAAAAACCACAAAAAACCCAACCACCCTTTTTTATAGATATAATAGCCAACACCGCAGCCAAAACGATTAAAACACAAAAAATCAATGAAGCAGATACACTCAACACTAAAAAAAAGCCAAAAATCAAATAAAAGATACTTGTTAGTATTTTTTGTAAAATACACCATTTCTCTTTAGTAATACTCATCCACTCATAAAGAACAAAACCGCCAATACACCATACAAATAAAAAAAAGAAGATTCCTCCCAACCATGTTAGATACAACGCAATAAAGCCAAACACAAAAGCTGTCAGAACACGATAAACCAAATTAGACAAAACAACATCCAAACGATAAAAATAGAAAATACAAGCTCTAAAATTGACGCCAGAAAAACCTCCCCACGCAGTATTTTTATTTCATACTTGTATAAACTTCTCTTATAATTTACTATAAACAATCCAGTCTACCAAGATAGCGCTTATGAAACTAATAATCAATGAAAACAGCTTCAAAAATCTCCATCAAGATTAATCCTAAAATATTTTTTTAATATTTTCTCAAATATAAAATGAAAAAGCAGCTATCTATCCCCCATATAAATTAAATAATATAGGTCTCGTATAAAAACACTTCTCTATCAACTATTCGTCATTAAAAAACGAATTACACCACAACATAACATCTGCTTGATCGATTATACTCACATGTTTTATAATGGAAAATAAGAGAAAGGTTAGGCTTATTTTTTACGTTATATGCTTTACCCAACCCTCGTCTTAGAATATTGAAATAATTTCTAATAATGCTCTCATTATGCAGTTTAACAAAAACATGCCAAACTAAAAGCCCTCACCATGCTTTTAATAGTATCTTCCAGAAAAGGGCGTGATTTACCATGCAGATTAAAAAATTAAAACATCTGCCTTTTCAAATCAATCTCTACCATATCAAGATAATAAAACGATAAAACACCTTCCTGCTTCACACCTTGCTATCACAGAGCACACCACTCCATACTATTATTCATAGAAACAATTTACAGGCTGGGAGTATAACATCCTTTTCTAGCGACAAAACCGTCTTAAACGTGCATAATTTCAGATTCTTTTACGGCTAAAATTTTATCAATATCAGCAATAGTCTCATCTGTGAGTTTTTGAACTTTTTCAGACAAACTATGGGCTTCATCTTGTCCAATTTCACCATCTTTTTCTAATTTTTTCAAATCGTCCATACCATCCCGACGAACATGACGTGTAGCAACACGCGCTTGCTCTGCATAGTGATGCGCAATTTTTACAAGTTCTTTACGGCGCTCTTCATTCAACTCAGGCAAAGGAATACGTAAAGTCGTACCATCAGTTATGGGATTTAAACCAAGACCAGAATCGCGAATAGCGCGCTCTACAGCTCCGACCATCGTTTTATCCCATACAGAAACAGAAAGCATCCGAGGTTCGGGAACAGAAATATTAGCAACCTGATTTATGTGCACAACAGAACCATAAGATTCAATAGTCAACGGTTCTAATAAACTGGCCGATGCACGTCCAGTCCGCAAACCACCTAATTCATGTTTAAAAGCCGTAATAGCACCATCCATGCGACGTTTCAGATCAGCCATAATTGATGTAACATTCATATTTCTGTCTCCTTCAATTGTCCTTTGAAGCTTACCCTTATTCCGATACTATTGTAAAGCGTCCTGTTCCATTCAAGACCTTAGCCAAACCGCCTTTTTCATGAATGGAATACACAATAATCGGTACATTATTCTCACGGGCTAAAGTGACCGCCGTTGAATCCATAACAGATAATCCCCATTGCAAAACTTCAACATGTGTTAATTGATCAAAACGCTTAGCCGTAGGGTCTATCTTTGGATCTGCTGAATAAATACCATCAACTTGTGTTCCTTTAAGAAGGACATCTGCACCAATTTCTGCTGCACGTAAAGTCGCAGCAGAATCAGTGGTAAAAAATGGATTTCCTGTACCACCCGCAAAAATAACAACTTTTCCCTGATTCATATAAGCTATTGCTTTACGTTGCGAAAAACTTTCACAAATTTGTGGCATAGCAATTGCAGAGAGTACAACAGTTTCAACCCCTAATTTTGTCAAAGATGTTCGCAATGCTAAAGAGTTAATAGCAGTTGCAAGCATTCCCATATGATCACCTGTCACTCGGTCCCCACCATGCGAAGCAACAGCAACGCCACGAAAAATATTTCCCCCACCGATAACAACCGCAACTTCTATCCCCATTGTGCGCACTTCTGCAATATCAGCAGCAATACGGTCTACAACAGAAACATCAATGCCAAAACTCTGCCCCCCCATAAGAGCTTCACCAGAAACCTTCAAAAGAATACGTTTATACGGAAGTGCTAATGCCATTAATAATCTCCCCAAAAGCACATTTACTTTTTGCTTTTGACATCACGAAGGGCACCACTTTTTTCACGTGACGCCCTCTCAACAATTACATTGTTCCCCTCAGAGATTCTACAACCAACGATATGATTTTAAATCTCTGATCAAGGGTTTGCAATAACTAGCCTTTTACAGCAGCAGCAACCTCTGCAGCAAAATCAGACTCCTCTTTTTCCACACCTTCACCTAATGCAAAACGAATAAAGCCTGTAATTTTTGCTGGTGCACCAATTGATTTCTCAGCATCCTTTAAAACTTCCTTAACAGTCATATCAGGATTCATAACGAAAGCTTGAGAAAGCAAAACAACCTCTTCAAAAAACTTACGCATACGTCCTTCTACCATTTTTCCAATAATATTTTCAGGCTTTCCAGACTGACGTGCTTGATCTGAAAAAATTGCTTTTTCACGTTCAACAGCAGCAGCATCAACATCTTGTGCTGTAAGCGCTAACGGATTGGTTGCCGCAATATGCATCGCAATCTGCCGACCAAAAGCAAGAGCTGCCTCTTTATTTCCTGTTGTTTCAATCGCAACCAAAACACCAAGCTTACCAAGACCATCAGCTACACTATTGTGTATATAAGTCGCAACAACACCATTCTCAACAGACAATTTAGCGGAACGACGAAATGTCATATTTTCGCCAATTGTACCAATTGCATCTTTAATCGTAAGCTCTACAGTCTTCTCAGAACCTGGATAAAGAGAAACAGAAACAGATTTAACGTCACCCGGCGTATCTAAAGCAGCAGTTGCTACATTGCGCACGATGTCTTGGAATCCGGCATTGCGTGCAACAAAATCTGTTTCAGAATTAATCTCAACCAAAACCGCATTTAAATCTTTTGATACGACACCGATTAATCCCTCAGCCGCTGTACGACCAGCCTTTTTATCTGCTTTAGCTATTCCTTTTTTACGAAGCCAATCAACCGCAGCTTCCATATCACCACTGGTTTCAGCTAGAGCGGCTTTACAGTCCATCATACCAGCGCCAGATAGTTCTCGAAGTTCTTTTACTTGTGCAGCAGTAATGCTCATATTTGCCTCTTTATTTTGTAACAGTGAAAGCGTGTAAAATCTCTCTGCACGCCTATAACTTCTTCTTTAGACAATAAAAGTACCTTAATTAGACAATAAAAGTACCTTAATTAGGCGTTTTATATTATTCAGAAACTTCTGAAACCGCATTTTCTTCCAAGATAGGCTCCACAGGCACATCAACTTGAGCTCCTAAATCGATACCCATTGCTCCTTGCTGACGTGCAATACCATCAAGAGCGGCACGAGCAAAAAGATCGCAATAAAGAGAAATTGCACGTGAAGCATCATCATTACCTGGTATCGGATGCGTTACGTCATCAGGATCGCAATTGGTATCAATAACAGCAATCACTGGAATGCCTAAACGTTTTGCTTCTTGGAGGGCAATATTTTCTTTATTCGTATCGATAACAAATATAAGATCTGGAACAGATCCCATATCTTTAATACCACCAAGCGCACGATTAAGCTTTTCACGATCACGTTCAAGATTTAAACGTTCTTTTTTGGTAAAGCCTTGCGCCTCAGCAGCAAGAATTTTGTCAAGTTTTCGCAAACGATGTATCGAATTGGAAATCGTTTTCCAGTTCGTGAGCATGCCGCCAAGCCAACGTGCATTAACGTAATACTGGGCAGAACGATTCGCCGCATCAGCGATAATGTCAGATGCTTGCCGTTTCGTACCAACAAAGAGAATACGACCACCACGCGCAACAGTATCTGAAACAAGTTTAAGCGCTTGGTGTAAAAGCGGAACGGTCTGAGCAAGGTCAATAATATGGATATTATTACGCTGGCCATAAATATAGGAAGTCATTTTGGGATTCCAACGATGAGTCTGGTGACCAAAATGCACACCTGCTTCTAAAAGCTGGTGCATAGTAAAATCGGGTAGTGCCATAAATCTTATCCTTTCCGGTTCAACCTCCGCGGAAAAAGCAGGAAAACCTACTACCGGCGGATGCTTGCTAGAATTTTCTCACAAACCATTTGCAAACACCCAAACTCCGCGTGTGGAATAGCGCAAACATACTAATATTTGATTCTTTTTCAAGTCATTTTCTTTAATCATTTAAATTTGCATTTTTACATTGATTAAAATCTTTTCCAAGTTCCAAGAATTCGAGACTGTTCAATTTTGCACGCACTGAAAAAGTTCCATAATCTATATGAAGATCACGCATAACACCATTCTCATGTAAGAGAAAACTACTATGATAAACCGGCAAACCATCTTTATTTTCTCCATCATCAAAATAAGAAATTGTAACAGGCCAATATTCTTCTTCATCCAACTTTCTTACTTTTTCCGTTTCGCTACCAGATAAAAGCGCCTTCTTTTCCCCTATGACGATACTTTCTTTTATAACTTTATCTGCTTTATTTGTCCCATCAAATACAGTAACATTGTAAAAATGATGTCCTGCTTTTGCATGCCGGATGATATTTTTTAGTTGCATCATTGGAAATTCAGCCATTGCAAGCTTATACTCTTTTTCCTTCGGCTTTTTTAAGGTAACTGTAATACCATCTTGAGTACGCTCCGCGACCCCCTCGACACGATGCGCAACCTCTTCTCCCTCTTGATCCGTAATATTAAAACGAAATGTACGGCTGTCTCCTGTTTCATAACTCGTCGTCTGCTGATCCGTCAAACGTACCGGCATATCTTCAATGTAAACACGGCTAATAAAACGAAAACGTGTGCTATAGCCTTGGCATGCCGAACCAGTAAGCTCGTAAACCATCCGCCCTGACATCGCAGAAATTGTCATTTCATGAGAAACGCTATCGAGATGAAAATCATAAATTGCTCGATGAGGCATAATAAAAATGGGCTCTTCAGCTCTCCCAGTACATAAAAAAACAATATATAAAATTATTATAAATAATGATCTAATCATTCCCAACTTCCGAACTTTATCCCCGTTGCATAACATCATACAATAAGGCAAAAAAGGCCAATTTCTTAATTAACCACACATTTCCTTAAATCAAAAAATAGATTATGCAATGAATGTATTATAGAGCAGCTATGGAGTTTAAATTATGACCAATATGATTGAAAAAAACTTAGAGAAGTTCGGAATCACTCTTCCTGAAGTAATCTCTCCGCTTGCCAATTATATCACTACTTCACAAAGTGGCAATCAACTCTTTATTTCTGGGCAACTCCCTCTTATTAATGGAAAACCAATAGCCATCGGTAAAGTTGGTGCAACTGTGAATATCGAACAAGCCCAAAAAGCATCCGAAGCTTGTGCTCTTAATATTCTCGCTCAACTCAAGGCAACTCTGGGTGACTTAAATAAAATAAAACGTGTGGTAAAAATTACTGTTTTTGTGGCTGTAGATTCTCATTTTACCGATATTCCTTTCGTTGCCAATGGAGCTTCTAATTTATTCGTCAATATCCTTGGTGAAATTGGAAAACACGCCCGTTCTGCTATTGGTGTTGCCTCTCTTCCTATGGATGTTCCTGTAGAAGTTGAAGCCATCATAGAAATCTAAACCTTCATTAAGACAGTGCACCATCTTAAATATAACTGAAGTCAAAATACTTCTTTGTCTTAAACTCTGATAAACCTTGCATTTTTTCGTTTTTAAATTAAAATTTTAAACTTACAATAAAAGGAAATATTTGTATGAAACAAGCTTATGATCATAACAATATTTTTGCTAAATTGATTCGCAATGAAATCCCTTCTGTTCGTGTCTACGAAGATGATGATGTTATTGGATTTATGGATATCATGCCACAAGCACCAGGTCATACGCTGGTCATCCCTAAAAAAGGCTCTAGAAACTTACTTGATGCAGATACTGAAACATTATTTTCTGTTATTAAAGCAGTTCAAAAAATTGCAAATGCCGTCAAAAAAGCCTTTCAAGCAGATGGCATAACTGTCATGCAATTTAATGAAGCAGCTAGTCAACAAACCGTTTATCACCTCCATTTCCATATTATACCACGTATGGAGGGAATAGAACTTACCCCTCATAATGATATGATAACGCCTACAGAAATACTTGAAGAGAATGCAAAAAAAATCCGTGCAGCCTTATAACACACTCTTAAGTTGTTTTGCTTTTTTTTCCTACACGTTTTTTTGTAAAATTTTCCGTTTTACTTTTCTTTGAACTTACAGATATATTGGAAGATGAAATTTCTAACTGTAAGCTTTCTTTTTTGCCATTTGATTTTTGTGTCAATACGCGAACAATGCCACCGTTGCGTAACTTTCCAAATAAAATTTCATCAGCTAATGGCTTTTTAATATATTCTTGTATAACACGCCCTAATGGGCGTGCTCCCATCTGAGAATCATATCCTTTATTGGAAAGCCATAAAATTGCAGAAGGGCTTAATTCAAAACAAATTCCCCGATCAGCTAATTGTGCTTCAAGCTGAAAAATAAATTTTTGCACTATCTGGTTGATGATTAAGTTAGATAAAGGTGCAAACGGAATAATTGCATCTAACCGATTACGAAATTCTGGTGTAAATAACCGATTGATTGCTTCTATATCCTCACCATCACGATGTACTTTCCCAAATCCAATAGCTGATTTTGCCATATCTGAAGCACCAGCATTGGTTGTCATAATCAAAATAACATTACGGAAATCAATTTTCTTACCATTATGGTCTGTTAATCTACCATAATCCATTACCTGCAATAAAATATTAAATAACTCTGGATGCGCTTTCTCAATCTCATCTAGCAATAGGACTGCGTGAGGTTTCTGATCAACTGCATCTGTAAGGAGACCTCCTTGATCAAACCCTATATAACCTGGAGGAGCTCCGATTAAACGTGCTATCGTATGCCGTTCCATATATTCTGACATATCAAAACGCAATAATTCAATGCCTAAAGATAATGCAAGCTGTTTTGCAACTTCAGTTTTTCCCACACCTGTTGGCCCTGAAAATAAATAACTTCCTATTGGTTTATCCGGTTCGCGTAAACCTGCTCGCGCCAATTTTATGGATGAAACTAAGACGGAAATTGCCTGATCTTGCCCATAAACAACATGTTTGAGTTCTCTTTCAAGCTTACTCAGTATCTTCTGATCATTCCGAGAAACTGTTTTTGGTGGAATTCTTGCAATTGTAGCAACAGTCGCTTCAATTTCTTTAACACCTATACTCTTCTTGCGTTGTTTTTGTGGCAAAAGCTTTTGCGCTGCGCCACTTTCATCAATAATATCAATTGCTTTGTCAGGTAACCTACGATCAATTATATAGCGTGAAGATAATTCTACGGATGCCTTCATCGCCTGATCTGTATATTTAATCTGATGAAAATCTTCAAAGTAAGGCTTCATCCCCTGCAAAATCTTAATCGCATCTGTAATAGAAGGTTCATTAATATCAATCTTCTGAAAACGACGCTCTAAAGCACGATCTTGTTCAAAGAATTTGCGATATTCTCTGTAAGTCGTCGAACCAATACATCGCATAGTTCCAGAAGATAATACAGGTTTTAAAAGATTTGCTGCATCCATATTTCCCCCTAATGTCGCTCCTGCTCCAATTAAGGTATGAATTTCATCAATAAATAAAATAGCATCCGGATACAGCTCAAACTCTTTAATAACTTGCTTTAAGCGTTCTTCAAAATCACCGCGATAACGTGTACCAGCAACAAGTCCCCCCATATCAAGAGAAAATATTGTTGCATTTGATAAAACTTCAGGCACTTGCTCATCAATAATGCGCTTTGCCAATCCCTCAATTATAGCGGTTTTCCCCACTCCAGGATCACCAACCAAAAGCGGATTGTTTTTTGACCTTCGACATAAAATCTGAATCATGCGTGAAATTTCTATTTCACGGCCAATTAATAAATCAATTTTTCCATTACGTGCTTTACAATTGAGATCAACACAATAATTCGTTAAAATACTTGTTCCTCTTTCAACATTATCCGAAATCTGCTGGTCTAATTGCTCTTCAAGTCCTTCAAGTAACATGGATAACCCATCATCACGCGTAATACCATGTGAAATAAAACGTATAGCATCATAGCGTGTCATTCCCATCTCTTGAAGAAAATATGCTGCATGGCTTTCACGTTCAGAAAAAATTGCAACAAGAACATTTGCCCCCGATACTTCATCTTTTCCAGCTGATTGTGCATGAATCACCGCACGTTGGATAACACGCTGGAAAAAAGCTGTAGGCTTTGTATCCTCATCAGCTCTAATCTGTTCATCTAACTCTGAGCGAAGATAATTGGTTAAGCGCTCTCGCAATTCCTCCACATCTACCTGGCAAGCCTGAATAACGGAATTTGCATCGGCATCATCTAACAGCGCAAGTAGAAGATGCTCTAATGTTGCATATTCATGCCGTGCTTGAGTAGCAATTGTTAATGCACGATGCAAAACCTCTTCAAGACTAGGTGTAAAAGACGGCATAATTCCTCACTTCCATTCCATTACACATTGTAAAGGATGTTCATTTTGACGCGCACATTCTCTCACTTGTAATATTTTCATTTCAGCGACTTCATAAGTATAAGTTCCACATTCTCCTATCCCACTGTGATGAACAGTTAACATTATCCGCGTTGCCTCTTCAAAACTTTTTTTAAAAAAGTTCTTCAAAACGAAAACAACGAATTCCATAGGTGTGTAATCATCATTAAGCAAAAAAACTCGACATAATTTAGGTTTTTCGAGTTTTGTTCTAGCCTTAGGCATTATAACCGCACCATGCCTAACTTCATCCCAATTCTTGCCCTTTTCATTATGCATAATATGAGCTATAGAGTTTATTACGAGCGTCTGTCCCATTAGCGTTTTCCATGCAGCATATTTTTTATTCTAAATTCTTTTATAACTATTGCAATACCTGTATGTATTAGACAAAAATTTCTTTCTATGGTTAGACTTCAATCCCTCACTCATAAAATAATTTCTGTAAACAAATTAGTAATACCATTCGTCTAAACTGCATCAACAAATTACAGAAAAGGACACTTTATAGAAGTTTTTCAGAATAAATGGAGAAATAGGATACTGCAAGTGTATATTAATGATCAAAAAATTATGTGCTACTGTAAAAAAATAGCAATTTCTTTTGTTATGTTAGCTTTTTCTTACTGTTCGGCATCAGCCACACCTCAAGGAGCCTATCCTGATAAGTATGCGGCTATTGTTATAGATGCTACTACGGGGAAAACTCTATTTCAAGCCAATGCAACACTGAAACGTTATCCTGCTTCTTTAACAAAAATGATGACATTGTACTTACTCTTTGAAGCTATGCAGATGCGTCGTGTGACACCAAATACACCAATTCCTGTTTCACATTATGCAGCAACGCGTCCACCGACAAAAATTGGTTTTAAAGCAGGCCAAACAATTTCTGCAGAATCAGCAGCTAAAGCACTCATTACAAGATCCGCAAATGATGTTGCTGCTGCCATTGCAGAATATCTTGGAGGTAGTGAAAAGAAATTCGCTCAAATGATGACAGTAAAAGCTCGTAAACTTGGCATGAAACATACACATTTCGCAAATGCTTCAGGACTTCCGGATGTGCACAATTATTCTACAGCACGAGATATAGCGACTTTATCATTAGCTTTACGTAAACATTTTCCAAAACAATATAAATTGTTCAAAACAAAAAGTTTTAATTTCCGTGGACATAAAATTAACAGCCACAATAAACTCGTTAAAATAATGAAAGGTGTCGATGGAATTAAAACAGGATACACACAAATGTCAGGTTCTAATTTAGCAACGTCAATGCGTCTTGAGGGGCGCTCTGTTGTCGCTGTTGTTATGGGAGGTAAATCATCTACTGCACGTGACGAGCATATGGCTAGCTTATTGAATCAATATTTGCCCAAAGCAAACCAAATGAAAAGTGGTGAACGTTTAATGGCTTCTGTACGCTATCACTTACCCACTGGGGCTAATACTCCTATACCGACCATTAAAGCTGATTCAAGTAATTTTAATGATGAAATTTCGACTATGTTGACAGCATTTGCAGAACAACCTAAAAACTCCAATATCGCAATAACGGCTGTAAATAAGGTAATTATACCGATACCAAACCCTCAAAAAACTATACCGGTTGAGACTCATAAAATTGTAACAGCCTCTTTGTCCGCAAATGCCGGATGGGCTATCCAAATTGGTTCTCTTCCTAGTGAAGAACAAGCAAAAACTCTACTTTTAAAAGCAAAAAACATAGCTTTTTCTACTTTAAAGCACGCATCTTCACACATGCAACTGTTTGAAAAAAGTGGGCAGCGTTATTACCGAGCACGCTTTACGGGGTTTCAATCAAAAAAAGATGCATTTGATGCTTGCTTTATATTAAAGAAAGCAAATTTTAACTGCTATACTGTAGCCTACTAAAAATTTTTAAATTCTGTGTTAAGGATAGTATTATGACAGATAATGCTTTTGCTTCATTTCATAAAAAAGAAATTTTATTGAAGCAATCATCCCTCCTTTCATTGCGTTCTCTTCACGATGCTGCTGCAAAACTTACTGGTTTAAAATATAATTCAACTGCATTAGATACACAATCTCTTGTTAACCTTCTCATTTGCCAAACAATGCGCAACCGTCGTCTCATAATGCCTCCTGTACGCATTCATTTACGCGTTGCAAGCCAAACTGGTAGTGTACCTATTAAAATCCGTCTAGGAGCAACAAATATTTAATTCCATAGACCAGCTCTAAAAAATTATTTTATTATTAACCATTATCTACAGCCTTAGAAAACCCTTTGATAAACGTACTTTTTTCTTAAATTATGGAATTGTGCTGACAGCTTTTCCAACTATCCAATACCTCCAAGCTTTCAATAAAACCATTGTTAAAGACGTAAAAAATACCCAATATTTTTCCACTTTTGGATTTAATATAAAAAATTATCCTTGATATCTTTCTGGAAAAAATAAATAGCTTCATTGCAATGAAAGCTTATCATTTTAAGGATTATTGTAAAAGTTCAATAGAAAGTCCCTCTTAATAACGATCTCCCCTACAACATAAACGCTGTAAAATAATCTAACTCCCCTTACTTGTATTTCTTTCAACAGACAAAGCAAAATTGGAAAATACAAATACTATCGATGAAAAAACGTAAAAGAAATTATCAGATTAAATATCATGATAAGGATTTTCATAAGATTTTAATTTATAATTAAAATTTATTTTTTGCATATTCAATAAGAGATTTTCGTAAAATTCTCTTATTTTCCTTCTTATATTGAATCAGTCAAAATCGTTCGCTTACTCATCACGAGCAAGATTAGCATATAAACTATTAAAAAAAGGAATCAAAATATCTCTTATGAATCATTTCAAGTACTAAGATCTTTTGTAGTATTGAATGTTGAAAACAGGATGATAGTGCTGGTTTTCTTCCTTTATAAATAAAGATGCTAATACTTTATAGATTTTATACCATTCATGGAAAATTTACATTATATTATTCATATGCAAGATGCTGATTTATAAAGATAGTTCATTATTTTGCATGTTAGATGAGAATTTCTAATATCGTAAGATTCTCTTATTTGAAATCTGTTTATGTTGAATCAATCAAAACCGTTCTCTTGCATGTTATGAGTGAGATTAGTGTGTGGCGTGAAACTATACCAAAAAGACTCAAAATGCCTATAATGAACCGTTTCAAATACCAATGGACTTTGGTCCCCTGTACAAGGGGGAGCTAGCAAAGTGTGTAATCGTGCCAGCGTATTCTTTTTATTAAGCATAAAGAATGGGGACAGCTCAATGGATTTACCGTTATACCATTCACAGGTGCCATCACGAAATGAGTTTGGGAGCGTCGAGAGATATTTCTTAAAAACAAACTCATCAATGAATAACACGATAACGTTCTATCGTGTGCATTCTATTCTCATGAGAATTTTGATAAATATTTTTTAATGTATACGTTATTATTCATTTTAATTTTTTGACGGTACAGAATTTATAAATAAAAAAGATATTTCCAATATATCTCTTAATTATTGTAATTTAGTGTTTTTCTTCAAGGTATTTTTTATCATACTAGGTACCAAAAAATCTTCACTTTTAAAAAATTAAAATCTTTAAAACTCTCTCTCCTCATCATAATTATTCAGATTTTAAACAAATTTTCCTTGGATACTCAGGCATAATCTTCCATTACTTAAAAGATATGACTATGGAAACTTTTAAAAGCCATAAAACCCAGCTAAAAAATAATGGCAGATTGATCACTAATTTTACTTTACGCTTTTTTATTTTTTCCAAATTAGAGTTTTTTCTCATTATAGAGACAAATCAGACAGATATACAATACTGTCTCTCCAAACTTTCATGCTAAAGCTATTATTCGTTAAGAAAACACTGAACCATCTTCAAATTTATTTCAAGCTGCTGCTGCATTAAAGTGGAATTTTGATTTATAAGTAACAAAAAAATATAAGCTTTATCAGGAAATACGATCCCTCTCCAAAAAGTCCAGTTATGGATTGAAAAATGTTCCAGCTCCTAACAAGATATTGCATTGACTGCAAGACCACCTTTACTTGTCTCTTTATAGCGTTCACTCATATCATGACCAGTCTGGCGCATTGTTTCTATACAAGCATCAAGAGAAACAAAATGATCTCCATTACCATATAATGCAAGAGAAGAAGCCGTTACCGCCTTAACAGCTCCCATTGCATTACGCTCAATACAAGGAACTTGTACAAGACCTGCAACAGGATCACATGTCATCCCCAAATGATGTTCAAGCGCAATTTCTGCCGCATTTTCAATTTGAGCTGGTGTTCCACCTAACGCTGCAGTCAACCCTGCTGCGGCCATTGAAGATGCCGTTCCAACTTCACCTTGACACCCAACTTCTGCACCAGAAATAGAGGCATTATGTTTGATAACACCGCCTATAGCTGCTGCCGTTAATAGAAAATTATGTATTCCCTCTCGATCTGAATCATCATTAAATTGAAGATAATAACGCAAAACTGCTGGGACAACACCAGCTGCCCCATTTGTTGGGGCTGTAACAACACGACCACCTGCTGCATTTTCCTCATTGACTGCTATGGCATATACCGAAAGCCAATCATTTGCCCAAAGTGGATAATTACGATTTTTCTTTTGATTTTCCAAAAGCGTTTCATGCAGCTTTTTAGCACGCCTTAGAACACGCAATCCACCAGGCAACTCACCTTCTTGTGAAAGACCTCTATCAATGCAATTTGTCATCGCTGAAAAAATTTCATCAAGCCCTGTATCAAGAGAAAAACGCTCTATCTGTGTTTCTTCATTTAAGCGCTTCATTTCAGCAATTGAAAGTCCTGACTGTTCTGCCATTGATAACATTGTACAAGCAGAATCAAATGGATATGGCACCTCAAATGCTTCTGATTGTATATTATCATTCATATGGCTTAATTCATCCTCAGTCACAACAAAGCCACCACCGATAGAATAATAAATCTGCCGCAACAGAACATTCCCATCAGTATTAAGTCCTTCAAAGGCTAGTCCATTTGTATGTCCAGGGAGGATTTTCTTTCGTTCAAAAATAAGATCACTTTGCACATCAAACTGATAAGCTGGATGTCCTGCTGGTTGCACTTTTTTTTCATGTATAACTTTTTCTAACACCCCCCCCATGCTATCAGGATCAACAGTAGAAGCTTTTTCTCCTAAAAGTCCTAATATGATAGCCCTATCTGTTGCATGACCAATACCCGTGAAAGCTAAAGAACCATAAAGATAAACACGTATACGAGAAACTTGAATATCAGACGACTGAGAAAAATCTCCTATCTTTTGCAAAAACATATTAGCAGCTGTCATCGGCCCCATCGTATGTGAGCTAGAAGGACCAATCCCAATTTTAAAAAGCTCAAAAACAGATAGAAACACGTATCACCTCAAAACTATAGTACAGCTTGAGCATATATGCTTTTTCATAACGTTTGTCCCGTTTAAAATCAAATCGCGAGATAAACTAAAAAAATGACAGCAATAAACACGAATGTCGCTCGTCTTGCTACCACCCAACACTTTCTTTCTATAGTGTTTTCCATTAGCCAACCTTCAAAAAACGGACAATGCCTCTAGATTCACTGCTCTTAATGTCCCAAACGTAGTAAAATAAGTGTTAATATGCAATATTAAAATTCAATAAGAATAAGAAATTCTTCTCGGAAATATTTTTCATAATGCACCAAATTCTTCAAAACATATGCTTAATTATATAAAACATTTTATGGATATGTTTCAATGAAACGTACAAAGTTTTCTAACGATTCTCGTTCTGTTTCAAAATTGTTTTCTGGAGCACTTATATCGCGATAACCAAGTGCCATACCACAGATAATATGACGATCAGAAGGAATAGATAAAAGCGTACGAATCTGTTTATGATAATCAGCAAAAGCAGCTTGAGGACAGGTATCTAATCCAAATCCACGTGCAGCTAACATAATGGTTTGCATAAACATACCCAAATCAAGCCAACTCCCCATTTCCATGTCGTGATCCATTGTAAATAAGAGTCCTACAGGTGCATCAAAAAATAAAAAATTTCGCGCCTTTTGATGAAGTATTTTTTCTTCATCACCTTTTTGAATTCCAAGACTCTGATAAAGATCAAAACCAACTTTTCGACGCCTTGAAATATAAGGCTCACGCCACTGACGTGGATAATAACTATATTCACGCTCTCCTTTTACACCTGAAAGCACAAGTTGTGAAAGCTCTTGCCCTACTTTCTGTAATACACTTCCTGTAAGCACAATCACTTGCCATGGCTGAATATTTGTTCCAGATGGTGCACGCGCTGCAAGTTTTAAGATCTCTTTGATTGTTTCCAAACTAACTGGCTGATCAGTAAAAGCACGAATTGACTTTCGTGACAAAATAGATTGAAAAACACTCATAGGAGAAACTGCCATTGTTTTTACTTTCTTTATGAAAAAGAATTTTTTTGCTTATCAAGGACAATATACTGCGAAAATATCTTAGCAGATTTTTTCGAACACTCTATTTCTTTAAATGACTTACACATTTCACGCAGTGTTAAAGATTCCCCTTAGAGATAGTATAACCTATCTCTTTTAATAGAAAGAAAATTGTCTAAAAGCAGATAAAATAAATTTTATAATCAATGATTAACCCCCAACTCCGCTAAGCTCTCAAAAAAACTCTCCTCAATTCGTTCTAAATCCTGTAGAAGATCATCAATATCATGCTGCATCTGCTTTAAATCAGCTCGTTTTTTATGAATTCCTGCAATTAATTTCTTAAGCTTTTTCTCATCATCAGGAGGTTTTCCAACCATTGTCAACATATCAGATATTTCAGACAACGAAAATTTAACTCTTTTAGCACGCAGTATTTGTTTTAACTTATGACGATCCGTTTGTGTATAAAGCCGTGTATTTCCACGCCGAAAAGGGATAAGAAGTCCCTCTTCTTCATAATAACGCAAAGTCCGAGCTGTTATTGAAAACTCACGTGTTAATTTTCCAATTGAATAATATTCGTACATTTTATCATTCTGTCTTCATAGATCACATTGTTATAAGAAGCATGTCTATTTTTTTATAACACTTAGTGAGCACCCTAATCACTACTTTCCTGAATTCTAATTTAGAAGAAAATACATTCTTGTCATACAAGTATTGTATAGGAGAGAATCAATTATTTTTTAGATTACAGAAAAGACCATTGGTCTTTCATTATAAGTCCTTTTAAATCTTTATAGAAGATATCAATCAACAATTTTTCTAAAATTCAAAATCAATCATTAAAACAAGATTTGATTTGTAGATAATCAACTCTTTTCCTTGAATATGGCTTTTGAATTTTACATATTTTGGAAAAATTCTATATTGCTTTTAGAAATTAAGAAACTTTAAAATAAACTAACAAAAACGATAAGCATTATTACAAAACAATAAGCTACTAAAGATGTTTAAAATAACTATCGCCTTATAAGTTTTGCTATTTTTCAAGAAAATATATAACTTCTGCATTTCGAGATATAAAAACGTCTGAACTTTCTATTCAGACGTTTTTATATTATGTGATGTTGTATTTAAATTATTCAGCAATTGCTTGGGTTGTCATATTTGTCAACATAGCCTTAGCCACTTCGTTATTACTAGACTTACGCTGCTCATCTACAATCAAATCATCACGAACTGCAGCAATACGACGGATTTGAGAAATCGTACCACCCGTACCTGCTGGAATAAGACGACCGACAATAACGTTCTCTTTAAGTCCTTGCAAAGTATCAATTTTACCAGAAACTGCTGCTTCAGTAAGAACACGTGTTGTTTCCTGAAACGATGCCGCCGAAATGAAAGAAGGCGTTTGAAGAGAAGCTTTTGTAATTCCAAGAAGAATGGGATTACCAGATGCAGGTTTCTTCCCTTCTGCAATCAAATTATCATTGATTTCATCAAGTTCAATACGATCAACATTATCACCTGGAATATAACCAGAATCTCCAGATTCAGTAATTTCAACTTTTTGCAACATTTGACGAACAATCACTTCAATGTGCTTGTCATTAATAAGAACTCCCTGCAAACGATAAACCTCCTGAATCTCATTAACAAGATAAGATGCCAAAGCTTCAACCCCCTTAATCGCCAAGATATCATGAGGTGCTGGATTACCATCAAGGATATAATCTCCCTTTTCAATTTGATCACCTTCTTGGAAGTGAAACAACTTACCTTTTGGAATCAAATATTCTACTGCCTCAAGAGTTTCATCATTTGGTTCAATAATGATACGACGTTTATTTTTATAACCACGGCCGAATCGAATCGTGCCACTTACTTCAGCAATAATCGCATGATCCTTTGGACGACGGGCTTCAAAAAGCTCAGCCACACGTGGTAAACCACCCGTAATATCTTTCGTCTTAGCACTCTCCATTGGCAAACGAGCAATAACATCACCAGCCTTAACATGAGCACCAAGCTCAACAGAAAGAATAGTTTCCACTGACATCATATAACGGGCTTCACCTCCCTTATACAACTTAGCAATGGATTCACCCTCTTTATCTGCGTGGATAATAATGGCTGGTTTAAGATCCGCACCACGTGGATTAGCGTGCCAATCAATCACCAAACGCTTCGTAATACCCGTAGATTCATCAGCTGTTTCAGTGACAGATAAACCATCAATCATATCTTCAAAACCCACATAGCCTTCAACTTCTGTTAAAATCGGACGGGTGTAAGGATCCCACTCTGCTATACGTTGTCCACGTTTAACCACATCACCATCATCAACAAAAATATGAGCACCATAGCTAACACGATGTACAACGCGCTCTTTTCCTAACTCATCCTTGATAAGGATAGCCATATTACGCCCCATAACAACCAAATGGCCTTCAGAGTTACGAACCACATTACGATTACGAATCTCCACCTTACCTTCATAAGATGCCTCTAAATACGACGAATCAACAACCTGAGCAGTTCCTCCTAAGTGGAAAGTACGCATAGTAAGCTGTGTTCCCGGCTCACCAATGGATTGAGCAGCAATAACACCAACGGCTTCTCCCTGATTAACAGGTGTTCCACGTGCCAAATCACGACCATAGCATTTTGCACAAACACCAAGACGTGTTTCACATGTTAAAGCAGAACGAATTTGAACAGATTGAATCCCAGCTTCTTCAATCTTCGCGACATCAGATTCCTCAATCATTGCTCCACCTTCAAGGATAACCTCTCCAGAGACAGGATGTAGAATATCAACAAGCGCTGTACGACCAAGAATTCTTTGTCCAAGGGAAGCAACAATTTGTCCTGCATCAACAATTGGCTGCATAGTAAGCCCTTTTGCGGTACCACAATCAACTGCTGAAATAATAGCATCCTGTGCAACATCAACAAGACGCCGTGTTAAATAACCAGAGTTCGCCGTCTTTAACGCAGTATCAGCAAGTCCTTTACGTGCACCATGCGTAGAATTGAAATATTCATTAACAGTTAGACCTTCTTTAAAATTTGAAATAATAGGAGTTTCAATAATTTCGCCCGATGGTTTTGCCATTAATCCACGCATACCGGCCAATTGTCTCATCTGGTTAGCAGAACCACGTGCACCAGAATGCGACATCATATAGATCGAATTCATCGGCCGTTGACGACCTGTTTTAGGATCAAAATCAACGGCTTGAATACGTTTCATCATTTCATCTGCAACGCGATCTGTACATTTACCCCAAGCATCTACAACCTTATTGTATTTTTCACCTTGTGTAATCAAACCATCATTATATTGCTGTTCGTACTCCTTAGCCAAAGCTTCTGTCTCTGCAACTAAACGCGACTTACTATCAGGAATAACCATATCATCCTTACCGAATGAAATTCCTGCACGACAAGCATAAGAAAAGCCAAGCTGCATAATACGGTCACAAAAAATAACCGTCTCTTTTTGTCCACAGTGCCGATAAACATGATCAATCATTTTAGAAATGTTCTTTTTCGTCATTTCTTGATTAACAATATCAAATGAGATATCCGAATTTCTTGGCAAAAGCTCACCGATAATCAAACGACCAGGTGTCGTATCATAAAGTTTAGAAACTTCTTTTCCATCCTTACCGATATTCTTAACACGGCCTTTAATCTTCGTATGAAGCGTTACAACCTTATTTTCCAAGGCATAATGAAGCTCACCTATATCAGAAAAAGCCATTCCTTCACCCGGTTCTTTTTCAGAAACAATTGAAAGATAGTAAAGACCAAGAACCATATCCTGTGAGGGAACAATAATGGGGGCACCATTGGCCGGATGAAGAATATTATTGGTCGACATCATCAAAACACGGGCTTCAAGCTGTGCTTCAAGAGAAAGTGGAACGTGAACCGCCATCTGATCTCCATCAAAATCCGCATTAAAAGCGGTACACACCAGTGGATGAAGTTGAATAGCTTTGCCTTCAATTAAGATAGGTTCAAAAGCCTGAATCCCCAAACGGTGCAATGTCGGCGCACGGTTGAGTAAAACAGGGTGTTCACGAATAACCTCATCCAAGATATCCCAAACTTCTGGATGTTCTTTTTCAACAAGCTTCTTTGCCTGCTTTACCGTTGATGAATAGCCTTTTGCATCAAGCCGCGCATAAATAAAAGGCTTAAATAATTCAAGAGCCATTTTTTTGGGAAGACCACATTGATGCAATTTTAATTCAGGACCCGTCACGATAACAGAACGCCCTGAGTAATCAACACGCTTCCCAAGTAAGTTCTGACGAAACCGCCCTTGCTTGCCCTTCAACATATCTGATAGAGACTTGAGAGGACGTTTATTGGCTCCAGTAATCACACGCCCACGCCGTCCATTATCAAACAATGCATCAACAGCTTCTTGTACCATACGCTTTTCATTGCGCACGATAATTCCAGGAGCACGCAATTCAATCAGCCGTTTCAAGCGGTTATTACGATTAATAACACGCCGATAAAGATCATTCAGATCTGATGTTGCAAAACGCCCACCATCAAGTGGAACCAATGGACGCAAATCCGGTGGAATAACCGGAATTGTTTTCATAATCATCCACTCTGGCTTATTTCCAGATTCAAGAAAATTTTCAACGATTTTAAGTCGTTTAATCAATTTTTTCTGCTTTAACTCTGAAGTTGTTTCAGCTAATTCGAGACGCAAATCATTGGCGATTTTATTTAACTCCATACCAGCTAAAAGCTCGTAAATAGCTTCAGCGCCAATCATAGCTGTAAACTGATCTTCTCCAAACTCATCAATAGCAAGCATATATTCTTCTTCAGAAAGAAGCTGATGGAGCTTAAGAGATGTCAATCCCGGTTCGGTTACAATATAATTCTCAAAATAAAGAACCCGCTCAATATCTTTTAAAGTTAAATCTAAAAGTGTAGAAATACGACCTGGTAATGATTTAAGAAACCATATATGCGCAACAGGAGCTGCAAGCTCAATATGCCCCATACGCTCACGACGCACACGCGAAAGAGTAACCTCTACACCACATTTTTCACAAATAATGCCCTTATACTTCATGCGTTTATATTTGCCACATAGACATTCATAGTCTTTAATAGGGCCAAATATACGCGCACAAAAAAGACCATCACGCTCTGGTTTAAAAGTCCTATAATTAATAGTCTCAGGCTTCTTAATCTCACCATACGACCAGGACAAAATTTTCTCAGGACTCGCAATAGAAATACGAATAGAGTCAAATGTCTGCGCTGGCGCTTGAGGATTGAAAAGATTCATGACCTCGTGGTTCATGCTGTTCTCCTTCAAAGATTCTTAGAACCTGTTGTAATATCTCATTTATTTTATAACAGATCTTCTTTAAAACACATTTACTTTTAAAAACGACCTGTATAACCTTAATAAGGTTATTGAGCCTCTTAAAGTAATCAGAGCGCAGCCTTTTTCTAGTACGCTCCTTGAATTATTATTCTGCTATATCAGACAATGCTCGCTGTGCAATAAGCTCACGCGCATCATCAAGCTCCACATTAAGAGCAAGGGAGCGCATTTCTTTTACCAACACATTAAAGCTTTCGGGTATACCCGCCTCAAATGTATCATCACCACGCACAATCGCCTCATAGACTTTCGTTCGACCAGCCACATCATCTGATTTTACTGTTAGCATCTCCTGCAAAGTGTATGCAGCACCATAAGCTTCAAGTGCCCAAACCTCCATTTCACCAAAACGCTGACCACCAAATTGTGCCTTACCTCCTAATGGCTGCTGCGTAACAAGTGAATAGGGACCTATAGAACGTGCATGAATCTTATCATCAACAAGGTGATGCAATTTCAACATGTAAATATATCCCACCGTTACAGGACGATCAAAAGGCTCCCCAGTACGACCATCATAAAGTGTAACCTGCCCTGAACTATCTAAGCCTGCGTCTTCCAGCATCATGTTAATATCAGACTCATGTGCTCCATCAAAAACAGGCGTTGCAATTGAAACCCCTTTCTTCATTTGTAATGCCAATTTGTAAAGGCTTTCATTATCATACTGACGAACTGGTTCATTATGATTATCATCAGGCATAAGATTTTCAATACGCTGACGCAACGGTAATATATCCCCAGTCTCTTGATACAACTCTAACAAATCACCAATCTTCTTGCCCATCCCCGCACATGCCCAACCAAGATGCGTCTCAAGAATTTGTCCAACATTCATACGACTAGGCACACCAAGCGGATTCAAGACGATATCAGCATGGGTCCCATCTTCAAGAAATGGCATATCTTCTACGGGAAGAATACGTGAAACAACTCCCTTATTCCCATGACGTCCCGCCATCTTATCACCTGGTTGGATTTTGCGCTTCACAGCCACAAAAACCTTCACCATTTTCATGACACCAGGAGGCATTTCATCACCTCTTTGGACCTTTTCAACTTTATCCATAAAGCGACGTTGTAATGCTTCTTTTGATTCATCGTATTGCTTGCGCAAGGCTTCAATTTCATTTTGAAGCTTTTCATCCTCAACAGCAAATTGCCACCACTGGGATCGTGGATAATGCCCCATTACTGTACTATCAAGCTTTTTGCTGCCCGAAAATCCTTTCGGACCTTCTACAGCAATTTTACCTGTCAACATATCAGTAAGGCGCGCATAAACATTGCGATCAAGAATAGACTGTTCATCATCACGGTCTTTTGCTAAACGCTCAATCTCTTCTCGCTCAATTGCCATCGCACGTTCATCTTTTTCCACGCCATGGCGATTAAAAACGCGGACTTCAACAACAGTACCAAAAGTTCCAGGAGGCATACGCATAGAAGTATCACGCACATCGGATGCCTTTTCCCCAAAAATTGCACGCAGAAGCTTTTCTTCCGGCGTCATGGGACTTTCACCTTTTGGGGTAATCTTTCCAACTAAAATATCACCTGGTTGAACTTCAGCACCAATATAAATAATGCCAGCTTCATCAAGATTTCTTAACGCTTCTTCTGCAACATTAGGAATGTCACGCGTAATTTCCTCAGGCCCAAGTTTTGTATCGCGTGCTGCAACTTCAAATTCTTCAATATGAATTGAAGTAAACACATCATCAGCAACAATGCGCTCGGATAACAAAATAGAATCTTCATAATTGTATCCATTCCAAGGCATAAAGGCTACGAGAACATTCCGCCCAAGAGCCAAATCACCAAGATCCGTGGATGGACCATCTGCAATGATATCACCTTTCTCTACCCTATCACCGACATGTACAAGAGGACGCTGATTAATACAAGTGGACTGATTAGAACGCTGAAATTTCTGTAAGCGGTAAATATCAACGCCTGATTTTGAAGGATCTAAATCTTCTGTTGCACGGATAACAATACGGGTAGCATCGACTTGATCAACAACACCACTACGTTTTGCACTCACAGCAGCTCCTGAATCGCGTGCAACAATGGATTCCATCCCCGTCCCAACAAATGGCGCTTCAGCGCGTACAAGAGGAACGGCCTGACGCTGCATGTTCGATCCCATAAGCGCACGATTTGCATCATCATTTTCCAAAAAAGGAATAAGCGCTGCCGCAACTGAAACCAACTGTTTTGGTGAAACATCCATCAAATCGACATGATCACGCGGCGCCATTAAAACTTCACCAGCATGACGGCAAACAACAAACTCTTCTATAAAATGACCTTCACTATCTAATGAAGAATTAGCCTGAGCAACATAATGCTTCGCTTCTTCCATCGCTGAAAGATAAATAACTTCTTTTGTAACTTTTCCATCAATAATTTTTCGATATGGGCTTTCAATAAAGCCATATTTGTTAACTCGCGCAAATGTTGCTAAGGAGTTAATGAGACCAATGTTGGGACCTTCTGGTGTTTCAATCGGACAAATACGACCATAATGCGTAGGATGTACGTCACGGACCTCAAAACCCGCACGTTCACGAGTCAAACCACCTGGACCAAGAGCAGAAAGACGGCGCTTATGGGTAATTTCTGACAATGGATTGGTTTGATCCATAAACTGCGACAATTGTGAAGACCCAAAAAACTCACGAACTGCTGCTGCTGCAGGCTTTGCATTGATCAAATCCTGTGGCATAACTGTATCAATTTCAACCGATGACATACGCTCTTTTATCGCACGCTCCATACGAAGAAGACCAATGCGATATTGATTTTCCATCAACTCCCCAACGGAACGAACGCGACGGTTGCCAAGATTATCAATATCATCAATTTCACCACGACCATCACGCAATTCAACCAACATCTTAACAACAGCAAGAATATCCTCTTGGCGTAAAATGCGAACTGTATCTGGACAATCAAGATCCATACGCAAATTCATCTTAACACGCCCAACAGCCGAAAGATCATAACGCTCTGGATCAAAAAACAATGAATGGAACATTGCTTCTGCTGTATCGATTGTTGGGGGCTCACCTGGACGCATCACTCGGTAAATATCAAATAACGCATCCTGCCGACTTTCATTTTTATCTACCTTTAAAGTATTGCGGATATAAGCGCCAATATTCATGTGATCAATATCAAGGATATTGATCTGATCAGCACTAACATCAAGAAAAACCTTTAATACTTTTTCGTCAATTTCATCACCAGCTTCAAGGTAGATTTCACCTGTTTCGTAATTGACGATATCTTCAGCTAGATAACAACCTAATAAATCATCTTCACTAACTTTAACCGCTTTAAGCCCTTTTTCTGCCAAAGATTTTGCAGTACGAACTGTTAATTTTTTACCAGCCTCCGCAACAACTTCACCACTATCTGCATCTATAAGGTCAGAAATGAGCTTCATTCCTTTAAAGCGATCAACAGAATAAGGAACTCGCCATCCTTCTCCATCGCGCTCATAAGTCACTTTATCATAAAACGTCGATAAAATATCCGACGCATCCATACCTAATGCCATTAAAAGACTAGTAACAGGAATCTTGCGCCGTCGATCAATACGTGCATAAATGATGTCCTTAGCATCAAACTCAATATCAAGCCAAGAACCACGATACGGAATAACACGAGCAGCAAAAAGAAGCTTTCCTGATGAATGGGACTTTCCTTTATCATGGTCAAAAAAGACACCAGGAGAACGATGCATCTGAGAAACAATAACACGTTCCGTACCATTAATAATAAAGGTACCATTCGTCGTCATTAAAGGCATATCGCCCATATAAACGCCTTGCTCTTTAATGTCTTTGATATCTTTGGAGCCAGTATCCTCATCAACATCAAAAACAATCAAACGCAATATGACCTTTAATGGGGCAGCATAAGTTAAATCACGTTGACGGCACTCTTCAACATCAAATTTTGGTAAATCAAATTCATAACCTACAAACTCAAGCATAGCTGTACCGGAAAAATCTGAAATAGGAAAAACCGATTTAAAAACAGCTTGCAAACCTTCATCTGGTCGTCCACCTTTCGGTTCCTCAACCATGAGAAACTGATCATATGACGCTTTTTGAACTTCAATAAGATTCGGCATTTCTGCTACTTCAGGAATCTTACCAAAAAATTTGCGTACGCGCTTACGACCATTGAATTGAGACATCATTGCGTGAGTCTGAGCCATCGTCGCTCCTTGATCTTTACTCTTCAAGGTAGACCAACCTTGAAAGCCTTATATCATTAACCTGCATATGCAGACCAGTTCACTTGACACTCAAATAATGAGTACCATTAACTTTCCCCACCAACATAAGCCATTTATCTCTTTGACTCTATGATGAAGGGACGAGTAATCCAAACCTATCCTATTACTGTTACAAAACCATTGGGAAAAGGTTTTTTACTCATTATTTTTCCTCTTTGTATTAAGAGAAAGAAAATCGGCGAACATAAATGCCCGCCGATAAAATTAAATTTACTTAAGTTCCACTTTAGCACCAGCAGCTTCAAGTTGAGATTTAATTTTTTCTGCTTCTTCTTTAGAAGCACCCTCTTTAATAGGCTTAGGTGCTCCTTCAACCAAATCTTTAGCTTCTTTAAGACCAAGTCCAGTAAGAGCACGAACTTCCTTAATAACATTAATTTTTTGTGCACCACCTTCAACAAGAATAACATCAAATTCTGTTTTTTCTTCAGCAGCTGGAGCAGCAGCACCAGCAACAGCAGCAACAGCTACAGGAGCAGCAGCCGAAACTCCCCACTTTTCTTCAAGTAACTTAGAAAGCTCAGCGGCCTCCAAAAGGGTTAGATTAGAAAGGTCTTCTACGATCTTCTCTAGATCAGCCATTTTAAAATTCCTTCAATTAAAAGATTTGAACCATTATTCAATCTTATTTAAAAAAACAGAAAAGCATTAAAGCTCTTCCATAAACGTGAATATAAACAGCCTCAAGCCGCCTTATCCTCCTGAGCATATGCTCCAATGACACGTACAACCTGACCAGCAGGGGCATTAACAACCTGTGCAATACGGGTCGCAGGGGTAGAAATCATACCCACAAGTTTTGCACGCAACTCGTTTAATGAAGGCAATGAAGCCAATGACTTCACAGCATCTACAGTTAAACTTGTTGCACCCATTGAACCGCCAAGGATGACAAATTTGTCATTGCTTTTCGCAAAATCAACAGCAACTTTTGGTGCTGTGATTGGATCTTCTGAATAAGCAATGAGTGTTTGTCCAGTAAACAAACCCACTATCGATTCAGATTCCGTGCCCTGAAGAGCGATTTTAGCAAGACGGTTTTTGGCGACTTTAACGGCACCGCCAGCTTCACCCATTTTCGAACGCAGATCATTCATCTGTGAAACTGTCAAACCGGAATAATGTGCAACAACAACAGAACCAGACTTCCGAAAAGCCTCGTTAAGCCATGTAACAAATTCGCGTTTTTCCGCTCTATTCAATGTCTCTCTCCATTTAACAGATTTGCTTAAAACAAACCTGTTGGTTACCTTTGATAACATAAAATACTTCATGTCACCGATGAAGATCCTGTCCCCTTTTTCACGCACAGCGTTCAAAGGCAACCTTGGCTCAAACCCTTTAAGTCTTTTAACTCTCAGTTTTTACCCCAGTCTCATGCAGGTTTTTTTTGATTAAGATACTTAAAAGCATCACCTACAATCTCGGACAGGATATTCCGGAATTTCTCCGGTATAACCTAAGCCCTATAAAGCTTAGATAACTAAATGCTAATCAAAACCAGCATTTTAAATACAATTTTGATATTCACATACCCCAAAACAAAATTATAAATCAGCTTATACTAGCTCTGAACGAACCGTTGTTGGATCAACTTTAACACCAATTCCCATAGTCGAAGAAACAGCAACGCGCTTAATATACTCACCTTTTGCACCTTGCGGTTTAGCTTTAATAACTGCACTTGCAAAGGCTTTTATATTTTCTACGATTTTTTCAACACCAAAAGAAGCTTTACCAATACCAGCATGCACAATACCAGCTTTTTCCACACGAAACTCAACAGCACCACCTTTAGAAGCTTTGACAGCACTGGCGACATCAAGTGTTACAGTACCAACTTTCGGATTCGGCATCAAACTCCGTGGACCAAGAATCTTACCAAGACGACCAACAAGAGGCATCATGTCTGGTGTTGCAATACAACGATCAAAGTCTATAGTCCCTCCATTAATGCTTTCAAATAAATCTTCGGCTCCCACAATATCAGCTCCTGCCGCCTTAGCTTCCTCAGCCTTATCTCCACGAGCAAAAACGGCAACACGAATATTTCTTCCCGTTCCATTAGGCAAATGAGCAACTCCTCGAACCATTTGATCAGCATGACGAGGATCAACACCCAAATTCATTGAAATTTCGATTGTTTCATCAAACTTAGCAACTGCACGCTCCTTAACCATTGAAACCGCATCTTTTAAAGCGTAAAGTTTATTAAAATCAATATCTTTTCGGATATTTTTTATTCTTTTTGCTACTTTTGCCATAATATTAGCCCACCACTTCCAAGCCCATCGAGCGAGCAGAACCTTCAACCATACGCATTGCTGCCTCAATATCATTCGCATTAAGATCTTTCATCTTTGATTCCGCAATCGAACGAATTTTATCACGAGAAATGCTTCCTACAGACACTTTACCAGGCTCTTTTGAACCAGATTTCAGTTTTGCTTCCTTCTTTAAAAAGAATGATACAGGAGGCGTCTTGAGAGAAAATGTGAAAGACTTATCTTGGTAATACGTAATAACAACTGGAATCGGTGCTCCCTTTTCCATTTCTTGTGTAGCTGCATTAAACGCCTTACAAAATTCCATGATATTAATACCACGTTGCCCAAGAGCTGGACCAATCGGTGGAGATGGAGTAGCAGCTCCTGCAGGAACCTGCAACTTAAGCTGACCTATACTTTTTTTTGCCATAACAATCTGCCTTTAATTTCACTGGTATACTGACAATTTATCTTGCCCGCCACCCGCTGCAGTCACGTGGTTCGGATCATTAAGCCGACAAAAGCCATAAATCACCTCCCACTCCTTCCTTAAAGTAATTAAAAATACTCTAAGCTCAATCAGAGTTTTTCAACCTGACCAAATTCCAAATCAACAGGCGTAGGACGCCCAAAAATAAGCACTTCAACCTTAAGACGAGAGCGCTCTTCTTCAACCTCTTGAACAATTCCATTAAATGAGACAAAAGGACCATCAGCAACGCGAACTTGCTCTCCAATCTCAAACAATACAGAGGACTTTGGAGACTCAACCCTTTCCTGAACTTGTTTGAGAATTTGCTCAACCTCTCGATCAGAAATGGGAACAGGACGCGCATCCGATCCTAAAAAACCTGTCACTTTAGGCGTATTCTTAATAAGATGATAAACTTCATCTGTTAACTCAGCACGAACAAGAACGTAACCAGGAAAAAATTTTCGCTCAGTATCAACTTTGCGTCCCCGACGAACCTCTACAACACGCTCTGTTGGAACAAAAATCTTTTCAAAAAGATGATCAAGTCCTTTTTGCTTTACCTCCTTATCAATAGCTTCCGCTACTTTCTTTTCAAAATTTGAATATGCCTGAACAATATACCAACGAGCTGCCACAGTCACACTTCCTTACATTCTCAACTAAAAAGATATTTCAGAAGATCAATAACCCGCCAAACACCAAAATGCATAACCTGATCTACAATAAAAAAGAAAGCTGAAGCCAATGCAGTTACCAACAAAACCATAACAGTAGAAATAACCGTCTCACGACGTGTAGGCCATTTCACTTTAATTGTTTCTGCATAAACCTGCTTCAAAAAGATAATTGGATTGGTTTTAGACGCCATCGTCACACTATACTCTCTCTAGCCCTATTGTTTTTTATACAACAAAATGAACAGGATAAAATACAAAAGCCAACTTTCAGACTTATGTAATTTCCTTACTTCCTATTCAATACCGTTTCACACATAAAAAAACAAGCCCTATATCAAAAAAAGCGAAAAAGGCAGCAAAACCCACTCCCTTATATGTAAAATTCTATTCCCCTTTGGCAGGGGCAGCAGGAATTGAACCCGCGACCTGCGGTTTTGGAGACCGCCGCTCTACCAACTGAGCTATACCCCTAACTCTCAAAACTAAAACACTTTTAACATCCCTTCAACAAGCATTATTTATTCAATGATCTTAGAGACGATACCGGCACCAACAGTACGACCACCTTCACGAATAGCAAA
>NZ_JBHILZ010000060.1:0-1187 GCF_042193725.1 Bartonella sp. OT172YNZD
GGGAAGTCTTCTTCCCCAAAACCGAATTCAGCCCTTGGCTGCCATGGTTGAAGGGTTGAGAGTTTCTCTCTCTAGATTTTGCTCGCTATCTCCAACCTTTTGCTGCTAAAGCTTGGAAATAGCTGTGTACCTCTATTTCGATAAGTTTCTACCGATTGTTTTTCTTTATCTTGAGATAAATAAAGTTAGGTTTTTGGAAAACATAGAGTTAAGCTATGTTTATCTTGTTTTCTTGCCATTTCTGGCAATCAGGGACGGGAAGGAGCTATGGATAGCTTCGGTTCCGGAGTTGGTGATTTTCAGCTTTTCAATTGGGAAAGCTACTTCGGTATTTACGGTAGGGGTTTTAACCTATTTAAATTTAGTTTATGTCATTTGAATCTGATTGTGAACTTTTGGGCCAGCCGTTTGGCTGTTTTTGAAAAATTGCATATTTTTAGTTTTTACCTTACGGGAAGCTTTTAAACATACATAAAAGCTTGGTTTGACATGGAAAACATATATTTTATGTCATTGTGAATTTTGAACGTAGTTTTTATGAATATTGGACTCACGGGTCCAAATTCAGTTAAAGTTACCCGGAGGTCCTTTTGGACCATTTTGACGCCTACGCGGACTAATCTTGATCTTTAGATCTTGTATATTTTGTGGTTGGGAACAGGGTCTGATACAGGTCTTGGCTGCGAGCCAAAGATAGCGGCCGGGAGCCTGCGGGCCGATGGTCCATAAACCTGCGCAGGGATGGGTGTGCGGCATCCAGCTGGGGTAGGACCCCGCGAAGTAATCGGTGTATCACGTAAGTACGTAGGACAGGCCGTCCTTGATAGGGCTGGGGTACCCAGGACGGGTCGTGTACCTAGTTTTACAACCTGTTTCCCGTATTGACACTCTATATGGTATGTATGACGTGGACTCGAAACGATCCGGGTTGTTTATATGCATGTGTGCATTGGTTGTGAACTGCATAACTGTTTTGCAGGTTATAACAGCTCGGCTGTTGTTTTTGACATGTTTTTATAAACTGTCATATTGTGTGTGAGCATATAGAAATGAGGCTTGTTAGATCATTTTCATATCCTCACGGCATTCATTTTCTTTAGTCTGGTTAATTCACCCTGCAACCTCCCCCTTTCAGGTGTCGAAGGGCCGTCTAGGGCCAGGACTTGAAGAGTTGGACTTCCAACTCC
>NZ_JBHILZ010000061.1:0-1143 GCF_042193725.1 Bartonella sp. OT172YNZD
TCTTTAACGAATCTTCAACTTTTTATCACCTTGAAACATAGATACATGCTAAACGCTTCATTTTCATTTATACATTAGCTAAGTATTTTCACGACGGTATCTTGGCTTTGATAAGATCTTTCTGCCCCTCTGAATTGTTCAGAGAGTACTGAACTTCCTACATTGGCTTTCGTTTTCATCGTATGATAGGCATGTCTTTTTTTTCAGGGTTAAAAAATTCCATATCAAGTTCGCGTCTTTTCTTTTTGATAAGTGATTGCTCAGCCTTACGTAAATGCGCTACCATTTCCATCTTTATAAATTCATTTTGGATCATGGCTAATGAACCATCGATATGTGCTTGAAGATCTGCAGTATCTTTCAGGTTTTCTTTTGTTTGAATTTCATCTAATAGATGTTGGAGGTATTTAAAACGATTTTCTACGGTTTCAAAAGTTTCTAAACTTATAGCTTTATCTAGTATCGATGCAAATTGTAAACGCCTTGAAATAGCTTTGCCTATTTGCTCAAAAGACCCATAAATTTTGTTTTCTTCTTCTAATACCTTTTGATATGATTCCCTTGAAAGCTTATCACTCTTATAGAGCGATTCTGGTTCTTTGAGAAAAAAACTAGAAAAGTCTATTTTCTGAGGTGCAGTTTTCTGACTCTTTGTTATAGCTTGATAGGTTTTTTCTGTTTCCGAAAGTTGTTCTTTTTTCAACGCAAGCTGTTCTTTTAAGAGCTCAATAATTTCTCCTTTTTTTAAAAGCTGAAGGATTTCCGAATATTCTGCTGATAGAGCAGGTTGTGGCGGTGAAGCAGGTTGCGACTTTTTAGGTGATTTTGGCTTTTTTTTAACTCCAGGTTTATTAGGACGTTTAATTTTAACATTTTTATTGCGTGTTGAAGTTGTCAAGCCAGGATATACCCAATATGAGTGACCTCCTTCTAATACGTGCAATTTTCTTTCATTTCTATCATACTCATGTTCGCTATTTGCATGTGCCAAATTCATCATTGCCAAAAGGGTAACCATTCCTACTATAATAAATCGCTTTTTCATCTGTCTTCTCGTTTGATTTCAGGAGGGATTGTTTTATTAATAGGCACACGGTTCCTATCATTGGGCTGTTTTAGCTTTGGTGCTAATGCACAAGCTGA
>NZ_JBHILZ010000062.1:0-1140 GCF_042193725.1 Bartonella sp. OT172YNZD
TATGGGCGCCTAAAAAGCCCAAATGAATGGAAAAATTACAATAAATTTATCAACAAAGTCACGATGAGTGGAGGCTTAGAGCTATTAGGAAATTCTCCGTTTAGCCTCACCCATAATAATGAAGTCATCACAAGTTTAAACACAAATGGAAGCTTTCTTAAAGGACCTTTAAAAGTCGATGGTGATCTTGTTTATACGAAATCAGAAATAGATATTCTCAAGCAGGAAATTAAAAAAATCAAAAAAGATTTGATTAATCAACTCATTATTGCCGATGCTGAATTGCTCTATACGCAAGATGGGAAAATTCTATGGCCAGCTTGGGTGACGGATAACACAAAAGTTGAAATCCAAGCATGGGGTGGTGGGGGTAGTGGTGGTGGAGCGTGTACACCAGGATTAGGCGGTGGTGGTGGTGGCGGCGGTTGTTCAGTATGGTATGGCTATAAAACCAATTTAAATGGTCATGAAGATATCATCATTGGTAAGGGAGGAGCTTCTGTTTCAGGGCGGAATGTAACAGGTAAGTCTGGAGGAACAACAATTGTTGGAAAGAATTTTATTACCGCTACAGGAGGAAATGGTGGTGGGGGTGGTTATTATAGTATATCAAGGGGAAATACTTATTACTATTCAGGCGCTGGCGGAACTGGGGGAATTGGTGGAAATTTTGGTTTAGCAATAGACGGACCTCTAGGATTAGCCAAAGGCGGAAATGGTTATACTGGAACGAGTGGAATTACTGGCGAAACAAGCGGCAATGGCGGTGATGCTGGAGGTGATACATCAAGGGGAGGTGGTGGAGGAACGGGAGATGGTTCCTATATTTCAGGAAAAGCAGGGCGTGGTTTTGGCAGCGGTGGTGCCGGTGCTCATGGAGGTTTTTCTCCAAGCGGTGCTGGAGCTGATGGTGCTGTCCTTATAAGGTTATGGAAAGAATAAATGGATGCACAAGTAACCAAGATACGACAGAAGTCAAATGGATAGCTGTTGTATAAGCAGGCTTATATGTTTTTAAGTCCTTTTATCGCTCTTTAAAAGCCTTTTAAAGGGCTTTTTTTGACTGACAGTGTCAGGCTTATGAGAGAGTGCGCTTGTTGTTATAGTCTCTTCATTGATTTGGAGAGCAATATGGCAACA
>NZ_JBHILZ010000063.1:0-1116 GCF_042193725.1 Bartonella sp. OT172YNZD
GAGCGTCTCATTGCCTTACGAGAAAAAGAAATAGAACGACAAAACTACGAAAGATTTGCCTGTGATCTTTCGAATATGCAAATAGAATATCAAAAAATACAAAAAAACTCTACAAACACCCATACAAACAGCCAATATGCAACCCTTGACCAGTACATTGATGCTGTAAAAAATACTCTTGCAAAACACCGATTTGCTTTGTTTTCTCGTATCAAAGAACAGAGTTCAGACAATATAATTATAGAAATGACCTTGACGCATCCGTCTGGAAATAAAATCTCAACAGAAGGAAAGTTTCCTTATGACACTAAAGGATGCAAATCAAATATACAATCGGTTGGTTCTGCAATCACATACGCACGCAGATATCTGTTAGGCATGCTTCTTAATGTCGTGAGTGAAGATGATGATACAGATGGGAACACACCTATTAAAAAGGCTTTTCCACAACAGATCAATGAAATCAGAAGACTCGTCGTACAAACCCAAACAGAAGAAGAAAAAATACTTACTTATGTCAACGTCAAAAAGCTTGACGATATGTCTGAAGGACAAGCACAAACGGTGTTACATCTTTTGAAAGATAAACAGAACAAGCAAAAGGTAGGAACAGATTCTACTACACAAGATGCCGATATAGCAACGCCACACGAACAGGGAACGGCGGTGTGAGATGGAACAAAGAACAGCAGAATGGTTTCAAGCACGCTTAGGGAAAGTCACTGCTTCAAACGTTTACAACGTACTCAGTAAGACAGCAAAAGGCTTGCCTACCAGCAAATATGAAGATTACAAAATGAAACTCATGACAGAACGCTTAACAGGGGAAATAAGCCAATCTTATACAACACCTGCTATGCAATGGGGCATTGAACATGAAGAAGATGCCTTGAGAGAATATGAATTCATTTATGACGCAGAAGTCACAAGATGCGGGTTTATCCCACACCCAAAAATGGAAATGGCTGGTGCTAGTCCTGATGGGTTCATTGGAGAGGACGGTTTAATCGAAGTCAAATGTCCACAATCAACGACTCATCTTCGTTTTTTTATGGATGGCAAAATCAAGCCTGAATATCACGCACAGATGCAATTCCAAATGGCATGCACAGGACG
>NZ_JBHILZ010000064.1:0-1114 GCF_042193725.1 Bartonella sp. OT172YNZD
TTCAAACGGATGCTCCCACATCCGTTTTTTGTGGGGTTAATTGTAAAATATCTGCCCTCTATATCGGGCGGTAATTAGATATATATACCAAATATTTTGTGTTGTAAACAATTTATTTTGTATAGAGGTGATTTTTTTTGGCACGTCCAGAAGTAGAACCAAAAACAGAACTGGCAAAACGCTTGCGTGAAGTACGACGAATACTCGGAAACGAAGAGCGGAGCATTTTTGCGCAACGCCTTAATTTACAACGCAATACCCTTGCCAATTATGAAATCGGAGCACATGAGCCTCCATCCTCAGCAATTAACGCCTATTATACAGCCTATAACATTAATCCTCATTGGCTTGTCACTGGTGAAGGTGAAATGTTTAGTGACATGGCAAAAGCGAAAGCAGCAGGCTTTAAAGCACCTACCATTCCTGCTGGTCTCATGAAAAAGCTCGGTCGCATAGCTTATACAACCTATCGCGATGCTAAAATAAAACTCCCCCCTGAAGATATAGCGGAACGCGCGGCGGAACTTTATAAAAAACTGCAAGAGCTTGTTCAAGACATCAACGACATGGAAGAGGTCGAAGCGACTTTCCCTCTTCTTAAAATTCATTTAAAGCGTCAAATAGAAGCTGAAAGAGTACATCTAGAAACTACACAAAATACGGCTTAATGCTACTCTAAAATGAATGGGGAAATCTCTTTTTAAAATCCTGTAATTTAAGCTAACCTAAATATGAATAAGGAGCATTTTTGGCACGCCCTAAAAAAGAACCTAAAACAGAACTAGCAAAGCGGCTATGTGAAGTGCGACGCGCCCTTGGTTTCACGGAGCGCAAGCAGTTTGCTGAACATCTTGCAGCACCTGAAAGTACTATGTGTAATTATGAAACTGGCTTGCGCGAACCACCTGTATCAATGTTGGTAATGTACAAAAATGTTTGCGGTATATCTGTGGAATGGCTAGCTACTGGTGAAGGTGAAATGTTTAGTGACATGTCAAAAGCGAAAGCAGCAGGCTTTAAAGCGCCTACCATTCCTACTGGTCTCATGAAAAAGCTTGGTCGCATAGCTTACACAACCTATCGCGATGCAAATATAAAACTCCCCCCTGAAGAT
>NZ_JBHILZ010000065.1:0-1055 GCF_042193725.1 Bartonella sp. OT172YNZD
AATCCCTCCCGAAATCAAACGAGAAGACAGATGAAAAAGCGATTTATTATAACAGGAATGATTACTCTTTTGGGAATGATAAATTTAACTCTAACGTCTAACTTTAGTTGGGGTTCTGGGACTCAAGGTCCAACTGTTCAAACTCCTTTCCCTGATGCAAAAGCAATATATTTGAAAATTATTAATTTATTAAAACAACAAATTAAAGAAAACGAAAACCAGATCGAAAACGCGAAAAAAATCCATCAATCTATAACAGGAAATAGAATACAAAAACCAACAATAGGAGAGAGCAAGAGTTTTTTCATACAAGATTTGCCTTCTATCTACCCAAAAATGCTACAACAATATCATGGCATAAATGTTGGGCAATTTCAAAATCTTTTACTTTCTGTTCTTAATGAAGAGAAAAGATACACCTTCTGGAATTTGCCGCAGCAGCAGATGCGCAAAATAATTGATACGCGTCTTAAATATAGTGGAATTGTCGATAAAGCTGTAAGTTTGCAAACTTTCCAAGACGCAGAAAACCGCTTTATACAAATTGTTGATTTCTTAAATAACATAGATAAAACAAAAGATCTGAAAGAAGTTTTCGAGCTGCAAACACGCATCAAGACCATGTCAGCCATGCTCCAAAATGAATATACAAAGCTACAAATGGTCAGAAATTTAAGCGATAACGAAGAGGCTCTTACCGAAATACAAAAACGTAAATTGTATGGAAAAATTATAGCCTATGACAACCAAAATGTGCCTAAAGTAAGATTTAACTAATAAAGTTCTTTACAACATTTGCTTTTTTTCATGAAAACCACAGCCAATGTAGAAGGTTCCGTACTACCTAAATAATTCAGATGGGCAGAAGAGTTTTATCAAAACCAAGATATCGTGGTGAAAATACTTAGGTAATGTATAAATGAAAATGAAGCGTTTAGCATGTATCTATGTTTCAAGGTGATAAAAAGTTGAAGATTCGTTAAAGAGGAATTCCATGAACTTTACAGTGTTCACGCAACTTTTCAATAAAATTGATCAGATAACAAAAACATATG
>NZ_JBHILZ010000066.1:0-1038 GCF_042193725.1 Bartonella sp. OT172YNZD
TCTTTTTTAGGGCGTGCCAAAAATGCTCCTTATTCATATTTAGGTTAGCTTAAATTACAGGATTTTAAAAAGAGATTCCCCCATTCATCTTAGAGAGGCATTAAGCCGTATCTTGTGTAGCTTCTAGATGTACTCTTTCAGCCTCTATTTGACGCTTTAAATGAATTTTAAGAAGAGGGAAAGTCGCTTCGATCTCTTCCATGTCGTTGATGTCTTGAACAAGCTCTTGCAACTTTATACAAAGCTCTGCCGCTAATTCCGCTATATCTTCAGGGGGGAGTTTTATATTTGCATCGCGATAGGTTGTATAAGCTATGCGACCGAGCTTTTTCATGAGTCCAGCAGGGATAGTTTGTGGTTTAAAACCCGCTGCTTTCGCTTTTGCCATGTCTGTAAACATTTCGCCTTCTCCAGTGAGAAGCCAATGAAAGTCTACGCCATAAATTTTGTGATAGGCAATTACGATAGATGCTGGTGGCTCATTTATACCAAGCTCATAATTTGCAAGCGTATTTTTTGCCAAATTAAGAGATTTGGCAAAAGCACCGCGTTCTTCGTTTCCGAGGATTCGTCTTATTTCACGTAGGCGTTTTGCCAATGGTGTTTTAGGTTCTGTTTCTAAACGTGCCAAAAAAATCCCCATTAAGACCATTTTACGGGTTGACAAACCCGTAAAATGGTTTTAACTGTTGTTACCGCCCGATATTGAGGGCAGATATTTTACAATTAACCCCACAAAAAACGGATGGTTTGAGCATCCGTTTGAAGCAGGAGCGAAGTTATGACAACCACACAAAAATGGGATCGCCATAGTATTTTAGCTGAGCTACGCCGCCGTAATATGACCTTGGCGGAGCTCGCGAAAGCTTATCAACTATCGTCATCCAGTGTTCAACATATCTGGACACGGTCTAACGAGAAAGCCGAACGCGCTATTGCCGATTTTATCGGTTTGCCCGTCGAGCAGGTTTTTAGCGACCGCTACCCCAAAAGTCGCCGTCGCATTTTTAAAGCAGCAAAACATGCCAACACAGATTC
>NZ_JBHILZ010000067.1:0-1010 GCF_042193725.1 Bartonella sp. OT172YNZD
CGTGTTTCATCGGGGGTAAAGACTTGCGCTTGTGGGTCAAATTGCGTCCATATCTTCACTGTTGTGGTGCGCCGCATCACTTTCACATCAATCAGACCTTGTCCGGTAAAAAGTCCCGTTGCAATGGTGCCCCCTTTCCCCTGTGCCACGACATTTTTTGTACCAGCGGTAATATTTTGTGGAATCGTGAAAGTGCCCTCAAGGACGCCTTGTCTATCGGCAACAAGGCGGCTCGCTGGCAAAATATCCACACCATCAAAGGTAAGACTTTCCAAGATTTCGCTACTGCCAAAACCTTCAATTTTAAAGTGAAGGGTAATTTGTCTTAAAAAGTCGATTTGTTCTTGGTGTGTGTTGATGAAATTATCGCTTACTTCTGTTCTACGTATGGTACTGCCGCGATGTTTTCCCATAATGATTTGATTGGTCACGCTTGAGAGCCAATCGGTGCGCTGTTCGTGCCAAAAGTCTGTTGCGGGTTCAAGGGTTACTGTACCAGGCAGCGGTGCAAAATTTTGATAGGGGTTGATCTTTTCGCAAGCCGTTGTCAATTCTTGCGCAATGATCACTTCATTTGTCCAGTCAAGGGTGACAGGCGCTTTTAAAGGAGCAGTATAGAATGTTGGGTCAATAGCAAGCTGCAAAATGCCATTGCCTACAGCCCCCGTTTGTTGAAAGCCTTCATCTCTGTAACTATCATCGAGAAAAGGATCAGCAAACATGCCTTTTTTGGCAACAGGCTCTTTAGAGTCTACATTGCTTTTAATGCGCTCTAACTGCATCAACCGGTCAAGGGAAAGCACCCGTTGAAAATAGTGCCACATCTCATCATAGGGGGCAACACGAGTGCCATCATTGACCACAAGGGGGGTACTAAGCCAATTGTTGGTAATGGTTGCGAGCGACAACACCTCATCAGGGACACTAGGTGCCATGGGTTGGTCTGAAGAAATCCCTTTGATATAGACGACATTTCCCCCTGTGTTGAGACCAATACGGTCAATGCGGGG
>NZ_JBHILZ010000068.1:0-977 GCF_042193725.1 Bartonella sp. OT172YNZD
CCTTGAAACATAGATACATGCTAAACGCTTCATTTTCATTTATACATTACCTAAGTATTTTCACCACGATATCTTGGCTTTGATAAAACTCTTCTGCCCATCTGAATTATTTAGGTAGTACGGAACCTTCTACATTGGCTGTGGTTTTCATCGTATGATAGGCATCCCTTTTGTTTCATGGTTAAAAAATTTCATATCAATTTCGCGTCTTCTCTTTTTGATAAGTGATTGCTCAGCTTTACGTAAATGCATTATCATCTGCATCTTTATAGATTCATTTTGGATCATGGCTAATGAACCATCAATATGTGCTTGAAGATCTGCAATATCTTTCAGGTTTTCTTTTGTTTGAATTTCATCTAATAGATGTTGGAGGTATTTAAAACGATTTTCTACGTTTTCAAAAGTTTTCAAAGTTATAGCTTTATCTAGCAGAGAGAGAAATTGTAAACGCGCAAAAACCCATTTGCTCATTTGACCAAGAGATCCAGAAATTTTGTTTTCTTCCTCTAATACCTTTTGGTATGATTCCCTTGAAAGCTTATCACTCTTATAGAGCGCTTCTGGTTCTTTGAGAACAAAACTAGAAAAATCTATTGTTTTAGGTCCAGTTTTTTGACTTTTTGTTATAGCCTGATAGGCTTTTTCTATTTGTGAAATTTGTTCTTTTTTCAACTCAAGCTGTTTTTTTAAGAGCTCAACAATTTCTCCTTTTTTTAGTAGATTAAGAATCTCCAGACATTCTGCTGATAGAGCAGGTTGTGAGACTACAGCTGAGTTATTATATGATGAGGGTTCGAAAGTTACGTCTACATTTGCGTTTGCTGGAGCTAGATTCAGTATTCCCAAAAGAGTAATCATTCCTGTTATAATAAATCGCTTTTTCATCTGTCTTCTCGTTTGATTTCGGGAGGGATTGTTTTATTAATAGGCACACGGTTCCTATCATTGGGCTGTTTTAGCTTTGGTGCTAATGC
>NZ_JBHILZ010000007.1:0-120220 GCF_042193725.1 Bartonella sp. OT172YNZD
GATTAAGGACAATAAGTTTTTGTTTTTAAGCGGGGATAACTTACCAGCATTAGCAATCCATAAGCACGACTGTTCCAACTGGGAATTCAGGTTAGAGCCGCGCACGCAATATGGCACGATTGAGGCTTCTTATTTTGATCGCTCAAAAGGGCAGCAATGCCAAGTCAAGCATCATACAGGGTTTAGTGGTCCCGTGCGCCGTCTGCGGACTTGTTACACTTGTGAGGAAGAAGCACGAGCTGCTGCAGCATCAGAATCAGACCGACTTTGCCGTGCTGTGGGCAGTGGTTCTTTAACTCTAGAAGGACGCCCCGAAATCATGGCGGATCAACCTCTTTTATTGCAAGGGTTTCGCGGCGAAATCAATGGTCCATGGAAAGCCGCGACCGTCACCCACTGCTATGAAAAACAAAGCGGATACACCACAGAAATCACCTTTGAGGCACCAAACAACGGAAAGGAAACAGGAGAGAATAGAGGCTGGGCTGGTAGTCCAGCCAACGGGGATAGTTTAGCGACCAACCCGTCCGATGTAAGAGAACTCAACATCGCAGTCACTTCTTATCACTTAAAGCAATGAGAAGATGGCTAATATAGATGAAAGAGTGTTAAAAAATGATGGATACACTTTGTAAAGAAACATTAAAATCTGTTGATCCTATAGAACCAGCTGCCGCTTATGTTGGTGGCAAAATCAAGTTGGCAAAGACCATTATCAAAATCATTGAAGCCATTCCCCATCGCACTTATGCTGAACCTTTTGTTGGAATGGGGGGAATATTCTTCAGGCGGAAATTGATTCCCTTATATGAAGTCATCAATGATCGTTCAGGCAATGTGGTGAATTTTTTTCGGGTTTTGCAACGTCATTATCACCCTTTTATGGATCTGTTGGAGTTTCAGATAAGCAGCTGTGAGGCGTTTCAGCGTTTCGCTTTACAAGATCCAAAGGACGCTTACGGATTTAGAGCGGGCTTTGCGGTTTTTATATCTGAAGCGGTTGAGTTTTGGTGGGCTGTAGGACAGCTCAATGTCGCACCGCTTGAGGGAGCCGTGCATAATCGCCTAGATATGATCAATGATTTATCGGATGAAGGATTGGGATACTTTGATAAAATACGCGAAATCACAAATGTCAAAGAGCACCCAGTGGGTGAGGTTTTGCATGATGAAAATGGCAATGTCCTCTATGCAACAGATAAAAATGGACAGTATATCAAAGACAGCGATGGAGAATATATTACTCTGTATCACTTTTTAAATGCTGAAGATGAGCAGCATTTACAAGCAGGCTCCGATGGCAACAGGCGTATGTTCTATAATGGTATTTTTAACACACCAGATGAAGCAGCCGGTAATGCTGTCCACTTAGCTGATAATGAACATGAACCCCTTTATTTTACATACCACCCACAAGCTGAAGACAGGCTCGTAGAGCTCGGGGTAGCGATTTATGAGTATTTTGGGGGATGGAGTAATTCGACAAAGAAGTTCCAAGATTTTATCTATCGTTATGGCAATGACAAGGCTCGTGTTAGTGCGCATAGCCGGGGTAGTCTGACAGTAGGCAATGGAATGCGTGACTTTGAACAGCATGGCATTTACGGTATAGCAGAAAAAACAGATATCTATCTTTTTGGACCAGCTGATAACTCTCAATCAATAGCGAATGCACTCTATTATGTGAGTGATGGTAAAAAAGATCATATTTACTTACAAAACCATCTACTTGACCCCATTGGTACAGGAATTGGTTACAATCCACCTACTTTTTATAAGGTACCTTTGAAGTTTCCCTATGTATTATTTCCACCAACAATTCCAATAAGAGAGCAAGTGGGAGCGCTACGCGGCTTTAAGCCTAGCACCCATAATTGTTATGGTAATGCGGGGAAAAAATGTCAAGATGCTTATGGAACACCTCATCATGCAACAATTTATGCACCTCATGCAATTTTAGATAATTTAGGTTTAGGTTATTTATGGAGAAAAAAATGAATACACTGTTTAAATTATACTGTTTAAATTATTAAGTGTGATAGTTTTATTAAGTATAGCTGGATGTGACATATCAAATATCGACAAACCTCCTCCAGGATACGTGAATATGTGGGAGAAACCTGGTGCAGATTCTACTGAGGTAGGAAAAGCCTTATTAGAATGTGGAATGCCGAGTCTTATCGATCCTGATTCAGAAAATAGAAAGGTAAGCAATAATGGATGGGCAACAATTCATGCTTGCATGCTCCAAGCGAGATTTCACTATAAATATGATATGGGAGGCTGGTGTGGAAATCATTTTGGTTTCTGATGGAAAACAGTCTCATAAACCTGTTTTATCAGAAAACTCTACGTATCCAAGGGATTATACAGTAACTAATTCGCAAAAGATAGGAGGCTTTCATACACTCTGTGCGGATGTTGGTACGATTTCCGGTCATCCCTTATCCGGTTATCAAGCAGGAGATATATTGCCGAACTCTGTTTTGTGTTTGAATCACCGCCCGCATAGTTCTACCCGAAGGGATGGTCTATGCCCCTTCGTAAGACCTTTGGGTTGATATTTATCTTCAGTCAGGCTCAGGTGAAAATACCCGCTCGGCGTATAATATTCCTATTACGACGAACCGTCTACAAACAGATCACATATCCGATATGCTGCGTGTTAAGAAGGCTTTGCTAAATAATACAGAATTTAACTCTGCAGTGTATGGAAGCAATGAAGGTGGTGGGGTTCAAGGCAAAAAAGCACCTTTACCGAAACATTCTGGAGGTCATAAGAATACGGCAAATATACGGATTATTTCGCATATCGGTTGTGAAGATGGTTGTGGTTATGTTTGGCAATTTGTGAGAGATGTGTGTTTCATGCAAACAGTAACTGGAACCTCACCAAATGTACAGTTTAAAAAAGATATGTATGCATTTGTTGGCTGGTGGAGACTGATCAGATACTACGAATATCACTCCACATCTGCGTGCAATCATTATACGGAATGCCATTTATGAATCGGCTAGCGCCCGTGGCTGTAGTCATCCACAGCATTTTGTTGAGGAGGGGTAGATGATAGATCATCCAGAGCATTTAAATAGCAAGGAAGATTATCTGAATATGCTTGCCTTTGATAAGGCTGAAACAGTAAGAAAGCTAGAGCATCTTTTAGCAATGCCGTTTTATTGGGTTTTTGTTAAAGAGCTTGGAGAGGGAGAAGAGGGGATTGAAGATGACACGCATAAGGTTTGTATAACAACAACTATGCCGTTTGATTCAAATGGTGATTTTGTAGAAAAGCGTTCTCAGTATGAATTACAGGAAAGCGAATATACGCCGCTCTTTCAACTTGGCTTTCGTGTTGAAGAAGTCGAGCAACTGATCAAAGAACATAGTCAATAGAGATCATAAGAAAACATTTTTATCCAGCCTCACTTTTGTAGGGCTTTTTTATGGAGCTTTAGATGAGAAAGATATCGAAAGAAGGATTAGAACTTATCAAACAATGAGAAGGATTGCGTTTAGAGGCTTATAGAGACACGGCATGTGTTTGGACGATTGGTTATGGTCACACCAGTAATGCGGGTCATCCCCTTATCAAAAAAGGCATGTGTATTAGCCAAAAGCAAGTAGAAGAAATCCTTTGTGAAGACTTAAAGCAATTCGAGCAGATGGTAGAGGAATCGGTCACGGTTTCGTTAACGGATTGCCAATTCGCAGCATTGGTCTCGTTTTGCTATAATGTAGGAAAAGCTGCTTTTTGCAAGTCAACATTGTTGAAGAAGCTTAATCAAGGCGATTATGAAACCGTACCTGTTGAATTACAGAAATGGAATAAGGTCGGTGGGAAGCTTCTCGCTGGTTTAGCCAACCGTCGAGCAGCAGAAGCGGGTTTATGGGCAAAAGGGTCTTATGTTTCTTCAAATTATCAAAGGGTAGAAACGAAAACGGCAACAGGTCTTTTCAAGGTAGAAGCACTTGCCCCGATTATAGGGTCTTGTTCTGGTTTTGGAGGCTTGTTAGCAGGCAATGGACCAATCCAATGGGCATTAGTAGGCATAATGGTTTTAGCGGCTGTAACGGGCATAGTGATTGTTGTCAAGCGGTTTCGGGAGCAACGCTTATGATTTTCTGGCTAAAGAAATATTCTCTTATGTTTACAGCGGCTTTAGCCGTTTTTTTTATGGCTTTAGCCAAGGCGTTTCACCTTGGCAAACAAAGCGAACGGCAAAAGCAAACAGAGAAAGCTTTAAAGACAGCAACAACACGGCTTGAGGTTAAAATGAAGTTAATCGAAAAAGTGATGCTGGTGTGCGCACTGAACTTTCTCGTTGGGTGCGCGGCAAATAGGTCTGTTTCTTGTGGTGGCTGGTTGCCCATTTATGTGGTTGGAAAGATGGTCAAGAAACGAAGCACCAAAGATAAAGGTCTTACAGAAACAGAACAACAACTCTTTCTCGAGATGATAGAGACCTATCAAGGCTTAAAAATGATGTCACGCATCATGAAATTGATTGCCTTCATTCTCTTTATGTTTGTAATAGATTTTTCCCGTTTCGTGGACGCTCTAGAGAATAGCTTCTCACACCTCAAAAAGTGGATAACAAAAAGTTAGTGTACGTTTAGTTTTTCATATAATTATTCTTTGAAAAGGTCGGAGTGAGTTCCTGTACGAATAAGATATAATTTATCTCCTTCTATTCTATAAATAAGCAACCAATCTGGTTCTATCATGACACTCCGCCCAATCACCCTTTAGTGGATGATCACAGTAATGTCTAGGTAATGGTTTTTCTTCAATTAGTAGACTCAATAATATACGCAGCTTATTCATATTTTTACCGCGTTTTTCAGCTTTGCGCACGTCACGCTTAAATTGTCCTGAGCGAACAGGTATCAGCATATTAAATGCCTAAGTCCTTAAAAAGGGCATCAGCGTTTTTAAATGTCTCACCTTTACCTTCATCTAATTCCTTTATAGCTTTACGTGTGGCGTTATTGGGTACTTTGATATCGAAAGGTAAGCGGCCTTCTTCAGCTACACGCAAAAATGTCATACGGATGAGATCTGAAGCACTTAAACCCATACGCTCTAGGGTGATCATTGCTTGTTTTTTCATTTCAGTGGGGATACGGGCGCGAACGATAGAGTCAGCTTTCATGGTAAATTTTCCATTCATTAACCTTTATTATAAAGTAGCTACATTGTAGCTCTAAGTCAACTTTTTATAAGTGAGAACACTTTGGATCTCTGGTTTTGCTAAAAAATACCTCGAAAAGAACTCTTGATTCGCAATAATTGAGGAAAATCTTAAAAAGATTTGTTAGAATCAGAAGAAAATATTTCTTCTCTAATAGGACTTTTTATATGGTTACATCCTTTGGTAAAATTTTACGGAAACTTCGTCTTGATCACTCAGAACGCCTTTTAGATATGGCTAAAAAATTAGATATATCTGTAGCATTTTTATCATCTGTAGAAATTGGCAAAAAATCTGTTCCTGTAGGACTGGAGGAAAAGATAATTGAACTCTATGCTTTAGATCAAGAGAAGGCTTTACTCTTAAGAAAAGCAGCTTATGCTTGTCGCAAAAGTTTTACAATCAAGACTTCTGATCCGTTGAGGCGTGAAGCTGTTGGTGAGTTTGTTAGAAATTTAGAGAATTTTTCACAACAAACCTTAGCAGAATTAAAAGACCTTCTTGAGAAAGTTTGTAAAAAAGAGGCGTCCTATAGAGATAGGTTGAAAAATCCTATTCCCTAACTTTTATCTACATATCCCTCACTTAAAAAAACATATGAATTATCAACAGCTTAATAGGAATATAAAGCTATATGGTGGGCGATGAGAGACTCGAACTCCCGACATCCTCGGTGTAAACGAGGCGCTCTACCAACTGAGCTAATCGCCCAATGCAATGATTAGCAATTGAATGGGAACTCTTTAAGGAAAAATTTTTCTAAACGCAAGAATAAAGATGGTATTTGATAATTTTTTTTAAAAACGCATAATCCTTCTTGACATAAACGCATGAACCCCTTACACGACCGCTTGTACCAAATTAAATTGGTTTGAAAAAAATGCGCGGGTGTAGCTCAGTTGGTTAGAGTGCTGGCCTGTCACGCCGGAGGTCGCGGGTTCGAGCCCCGTCACTCGCGCCATTTCATGATTCCTTATGAAATTTCCTTTTTAAAATATCCGTACTATTGAGTAAGGTGGTGGAGTATTTGATTGAGGGATAAATATGTTTTTTCTTTTTATATGGTTTATAAGAATAGGACTTGCGTCTTTCTTTGCTCTGCGTTACCTATGCCGATAAGAAAAGTATCGCTCTGTATGCCTTTGAAGCAGTATAAATAGAGTTAGTAGAGCAATTATTAAATTTGTCTGTTTGGTCTCGCAATATTGAATCATTGTGTTAAACTCAGGCATTTCGTTACGATGGAAGAGGGTTATGGCTTATTTATTGAGCTCTTATTTACCGGTCTTGGTTTTTATTATTGTGTCAGCAATTATTGCTGGAGTTTTGTTAATTACACCTTACATTGTAGCATATCGTTCCCCCGATCCTGAAAAGTTATCGGCTTATGAATGTGGGTTTAATTCATTTAGTGATGCACGCATGAAGTTTGATATTCGTTTCTATTTGGTATCAATTTTATTTATTATTTTTGATCTTGAAGTTGCTTTTCTTTTTCCTTGGGCTGTTTCATTCGAATCAATAGGTATATTTGGCTTTTGGTCGATGATTGTGTTTTTAGCGATTTTGACTATTGGATTTATATATGAATGGAAAAAAGGAGCCCTTGAATGGAATTAAGATCTAATAATTCAACAATAGCTGCTCCAAAAACAAAAGGAATCATTGATCCCAATACTGGTGAGCTGATAGGATCTGACGATAAGTTTTTTCGTGATATTAATGCTGAATTATCAGATAAGGGATTTTTAGTTACCTCGGCAGATGCTTTGATTACTTGGGCACGTACAGGTTCTTTAATGTGGATGAGCTTTGGTTTGGCTTGTTGTGCTATCGAAATGATGCAATGTTCAATGCCTCATTATGATAATGAGCGTTTTGGATATGCACCACGAGCTTCACCCCGTCAATCAGATGTGATGGTGGTAGCAGGTACTCTAACAAATAAGATGGCTCCTGCTTTAAGAAAAGTGTACGATCAGATGCCAGAGCCACGTTATGTGATTTCTATGGGGTCATGTGCAAACGGTGGGGGATATTACCATTATTCCTATTCAGTAGTGCGTGGATGTGATCGTATCGTGCCTGTCGATATATATGTTCCAGGGTGTCCACCTACAGCAGAGGCATTATTATACGGCATATTGTTGCTACAGAAAAAAATCCGTCGTATCGGATCCATAGAGCGATAAAGAGTTTTCTTGTCATGATGGATGAAACTTTGATTGAACTTGCTGCTTATTTGGAAAATAAGTTAAAAAATAAGCTTGAAGAGACTGTCCTTGCTTTTGGTGAATTGACTATTGTGGCACGTCTTGATGCAATTATCGATGTCTTAATGTTTGTTCGTGATGATTCGCGCTGTCAATTTATTAATCTTACAGACATTAGTGGTGTGGATTATCCTTTTCGCGATAAGCGTTTTGATATTTCTTACCAATTGTTATCTCCTCGTGAGAATTTACGCTTACGTGTAAAAGTTCGTACGGATGAAAATACTCCTGTTGCTTCAGCTTGTACGGTTTATCCTGGCGCAGAGTGGTATGAACGTGAAACATATGATATGTATGGGGTTTTATTTTCAGGACATCCGGATTTAAGACGGATTTTAACAGATTATGGATTTGAAGGATATCCTTTACGCAAAGATTTTCCTGTGACAGGATTTGTTGAATGCCGTTATGATAATGAAGCAAAGAGGGTAATTTATGAGCCTGTTGTTTTGCGCCAAGAGATGCGTAATTTTGATTTTCTTTCTCCTTGGGAAGGAGGACAGTATACTTTGCCATGTGATGAAAAAATAGGTGGTGAAAAATAATATTAATTTTGATAAGGCGTTACAGTAGAGTAGTGTATTTTTTTAATAATTAAATATTTTTTAGTATGATAGATTTTTTTGATATTTGATATGAAGTTTTTTTTAAAGCAAGGGGTTGATGGTGGCTGAGGTCAATGTTCGAAACTTTAATATCAATTTTGGTCCGCAGCATCCTGCCGCGCATGGGGTTTTGCGCATGGTTCTGGAGTTGGACGGTGAAGTTGTTGAGCGTGTAGATCCACATATTGGGTTATTGCATCGCGGTACCGAAAAATTAATGGAAACAAAAACTTATCTTCAAGCGGGTCCTTATCTAGATCGTTTGGATTATGTTGCCCCTATGAATCAGGAACATGCTTTTGTTCTTGCTATTGAAAAGTTATTGGATATTAAAGTTCCTAAAAGAGGGCAATTAATACGTGTTTTGTTTTCTGAAATTGGGCGTATTCTTAATCATTTGCTTAATGTAACGACACAGGCAATGGATGTTGGTGCTTTAACACCACCGCTTTGGGGGTTTGAGCAACGTGAAAGATTGATGATTTTTTATGAGCGTGCCTGTGGCGCTCGTCTTCATGCAAATTATTTTCGTCCTGGTGGCGTGCATCAAGATTTACCAGAATCTTTAGTTGAAGATATTGGTGATTTTATTGATCCATTTCTTATTTCTCTCGGGAAACTTGATGCGCTTGTGACCCCAAATCGGATTTTTAAGCAGCGTAATGTGGATATTGGTGTTGTAAGTATTGATGAAGCTTGGGCACGTGGTTTTTCTGGGGTTATGATTCGTGGAGCTGGTGTTCCATGGGATTTGCGTAAAAGTCAGCCTTATGAATGTTACGATGAAATGGAATTCGATATTCCTATAGGTAAAAATAGCGATTGTTATGATCGCTATCTTATTCGTATGGAGGAAATGCGTCAATCAGCGAAAATTATGCGCCAATGTGTGGAGCGTTTACTGAGTACTGAAAAAAATGGGCCGGTTTCGAGCTTGGATCGCAAAATTGTACCACCGAAGCGAAGTGAAATGAAAAGTTCGATGGAAGCACTGATTCACCATTTCAAGCTTTATACGGAAGGTTTTCATACGCCTCCTGGAGAAGTATATGTTGCTGTGGAAGCTCCGAAGGGTGAGTTTGGTGTTTATCTTGTTTCTGATGGAACCAATAAGCCTTATCGTGTCAAGTTGCGTGCTCCTGGGTTTGCTCATCTCCAAGCTATGGATTTTTTAACCAGAGGACATATGCTGGCGGATGCTACAGCTATTTTGGGTTCGATTGATATTGTTTTTGGGGAGGTTGATCGCTAATGTCCGTACGCCGTCTTGCAGATGATGTTTATCAGCCCGCTGAGTTTTCTTTTACAAAAGAAAATCAGATATGGGTAAAAAATACTATAGAGAAATATCCTGTAGGGCGTGAGCAGTCTGCTGTAATTCCATTATTAATGCGTGCTCAAGAGCAAGATGGTTGGGTGACACGTGCTGCGATTGAGCATATTGCTCAGATTCTTTCCATGGCTTATATTCGTGTTTTGGAAGTTGCAACTTTTTACACTCAGTTTCAACTCAAACCCGTGGGAACAAAGGCACATATTCAAGTTTGTGGCACGACCCCTTGTATGTTGCGTGGATCTGGTGAATTAATTAAAGTTTGTCAGAAAAAAATTCATCATGAACCTTTTGCTACCAATCAGGATGGAACCTTATCATGGGAAGAGGTAGAATGTCTTGGTGCTTGTGTGAATGCCCCGATGGTTATGATTTTTAAAGATACCTATGAAGATCTTACAGCTGAGCGTCTTAAAGAAATTATTGATGCATTTGAAGCAGGAAAAGGTTCTGAGATAGCAGTTGGTCCGCAAAGTAGTCGTAAATCGTCGGAACCGATTAGTGGTTTAACTTCTCTTATTGATGATGAGAAAGAAAAAAAGATCTCTTAAGTCTTCACCAAAAAAGGATAAGGAAAGAATGGGAACATAATGAAGTATTTTTCTTGAAAAAATATTTTATTATTCTACCCATGATGGCAACATTTAACGAAAAGTAAGAAGTCTTGAAAAGATATTTAAAAATTGCATTTGAGGAAAAGCGGAAAATGCTATGGGTAATAGAAAAAAAGGTGGGGTATGCTAGCTGATAAAGATCGTATCTTCACCAATCTTTATGGTTTAAAAGACAAATCATTAAGGGCTGCGATGTTGCGTGGGCATTGGAATGGCCTGAAAGAGATGATTGACAAAGGCCGTGATTGGATCATTGATGAGGTAAAAGCATCGGGTTTACGCGGTCGTGGTGGTGCTGGTTTTCCTACCGGAATGAAGTGGTCTTTTATGCCAAAGCAGAATGATGGGCGTCCTCATTATTTGGTTGTCAATGCAGATGAATCTGAACCTGGAACTTGTAAAGACCGTGATATTTTACGTCATGACCCTCATACTTTGATTGAAGGATGTGCAATCGCTACTTTTGCTATGGGAGCGAATGTTGCTTTTATTTATATTCGTGGTGAATATATTCGTGAACGAGAAGCGCTTCAAGCTGCCGTTGATGAATGCTATGATGCAGGTTTACTTGGCAAAAAAACGAAATATGGGCATGCTTGTGATATTGTTATTCATCATGGAGCTGGTGCTTATATTTGTGGTGAAGAAACGGCTCTTCTTGAAAGTCTTGAGGGAAAAAAGGGACAACCTCGGCTTAAACCACCATTCCCTGCCAATATGGGGATTTATGGCTGTCCAACAACAGTAAATAATGTAGAGTCCATTGCCGTTGTTCCAACGATTTTGCGGCGGGGTGCTTCGTGGTTTTCATCAATCGGACGAGCAAATAATGTTGGAACGAAATTATTTATGGTTTCAGGACATGTTAATACACCTTGTACATTTGAAGATGCTCTTGGTGTTTCATTCCGTGAATTAATTGAAAAACACACGGGTGGTGTTCGTGGTGGATGGAATAATCTTTTAGCAGTTATTCCAGGGGGAGCTTCTTGTCCAGTCGTCCGCGGTGAGGATATGATCGATGCGATCATGGATTTTGATGGGATACGAGATGTCGGGTCTTCTTTTGGCACAGGGGGAATGATTGTTATGGATAAATCAACCGATATTATCAAGGCAATTTGGCGTATAGCTGCTTTTTTCAAGCACGAGAGTTGTGGTCAGTGTACACCGTGTCGTGAGGGGACGGGTTGGATGATGCGTCTTTTAGGGCGTATGATTGAAGGAAGAGCGCAAAAACGCGAGATTGATCTTTTGTTTGAAGTGTCTAAGCAGGTTGAAGGACACACTATTTGTGCGCTTGGAGATGCTGCCGCATGGCCTGTACAGGGGTTGATACGTAATTTTCGTCCGGAAATCGAGCGTAGAATTGATGAATACACGCGAAATGTAGTCCAAAGAAAAAATATTGCTTTGGAAGCAGTAGGATAGAAGATTTTTAAAAGAGCAACCGAATGCAAATTTTAAGTGGGTTATCCGCAGGTTGGATGGGTGATGATAAATATCAAAGTTGATGGCAAAGAGATTGAAGTTCCTGATTACTACACGTTGCTTCAAGCTGCTGAGGCGGCTGGGGCAGAAATTCCACGTTTTTGTTTTCATGAATCTTTGTCAATTGCTGGAAATTGTCGTATGTGTTTGGTTGAGGTTAAGGGTGGTCCTCCAAAGCCTCAGGCTTCTTGTGCTATGGGGGTTCGTGATTTACGATTAGGGCCTAATGGTGAAGCACCTGAGATTTTTACCAATACGGCGATGGTAAAAAAAGCACGTGAAGGTGTTATGGAATTTCTTCTCATTAATCATCCTTTGGATTGTCCAGTGTGTGATCAAGGGGGAGAATGCGATCTTCAAGATCAAGCAATGCTTTATGGACGAGATTGTTCTCGTTATACAGAAAATAAACGTGCTGTAGAAGATAAATATATTGGACCTCTTGTCAAAACTGTTATGACACGGTGTATTCATTGTACACGGTGTGTTCGTTTTACAACGGAAGTCGCAGGTATTTCTGAGCTTGGTTTGATCGGTCGTGGTGAAGATGCTGAAATTACGACGTATCTTGAAAAAGCTATGACATCTGAATTACAGGGAAATGTTATTGATCTTTGTCCGGTGGGAGCTTTAACTTCAAAACCTTATGCGTTTCATGCCCGTCCGTGGGAATTGGTAAAAACGGAATCGATTGATGTGATGGATGCGCTTGGTAGTGCTATCCGTATTGATAGCCGCGGCCGTGAAGTTATGCGGATTATGCCGCGTACGAATGAAGATGTAAATGAGGAATGGATCTCTGATAAAACGCGTTTTATTTGGGATGGATTACGGACTCAGCGGCTTGATAAACCATATGTACGCAAAGATGGAAAGCTTCAACCTGTCAGTTGGACAGAAGCTTTTACAAAAATTAAAATGGTGATCTCTAAAATTTTTCCAGAAAAAATTGGAGCCATTGCTGGAGATCTTGCTTCTGTTGAAGAAATGTATGCCCTTAAAGCATTATTGAGCTCTTTGGGATCAACGCTTTTTGATTGTCGTCAAAGAGGGGGGGCTTTATCGCCTGAGTTTGGTCGTTCGAGTTATATTTTTAATCCTACAATTGTGGGTATTGAACAGGCTGATGCACTGCTTATTGTGGGATCTAATCCACGTCATGAAGCGGCTGTTTTAAATGCGCGTATTTTAAAGCGCCAACGGATGGGAAATTTTCCTATTGCATTAATTGGAGAGAAAGTCGATTTACGTTATCCTTATTCTTATCTTGGATCTGGGAGTGATACATTAACGAAACTTATTCGTGGAGAGGATGTTTTTTTTAATGTCTTAAAAGAAGCGAAGAGGCCCCTTATTCTTTTCGGAGAGGGAGCTGTTTTAGGAAATGAGGGTTTATCTGTTTTAAAAAGTCTTGCTAAATTAGCTGATAATATTGGTGCTCTTAGTGAGACATGGAATGGGTTTGGGGTTCTTCATAATGCAGCATCAATTGTTGGAGGGTTGGATATAGGCTTTACTTCTAAGCTTGGGGTTGCAAATATACTTAAAACCTGTGAAGTTTTATTTTTGCTTGGTGCTGATGAAGTAGAATTAGCCAATACAAAAGCTTTTACAGTTTATATTGGTAGCCATGGTGATAATGGTGCACATGCTGCTGATGTTATTTTGCCTGCATCTGCTTACACTGAAAAATCAGGACTTTATGTGAATACAGAAGGACGTGTTCAAATGACAAATCGGGCTGGTTTTGCTCCAGGTGAAGCAAAAGAAGATTGGGCTATTTTGCGTGCTTTATCGGACATTTTAGGACAAAGGCTCCCTTTTGATTCTCTTTCTCAATTAAGACAATGCTTGTTTAATGATTATCCACACCTTTGTGCTGTTAATGATATAGTGCCTTCTGATATAAATGGTCTTAAGGTGCTTGGTTCACAAATGGTTTCTCTAGAGAGTCAAACATTTACTTCTACGGTTAAAGACTTTTATTTAACAAATCCGATAGCACGTGCTTCTGCTGTTATGGCTGAATGTTCATCTCTTGCAAAAAACCGTGCTACGCAAACTGTAAAGTAAGGGCAAAGGAAAAGGAATAATGATGTATGATTTCTTTATGACTTGGCTGTTGCCATTACTCATTATAATCGGAAAAACACTTCTTCTTTTGGTCGTGCTTTTGGTCTTAGTTGCTTATCTTCTTTACGCAGATAGAAAAATTTGGGCAGCGGTACAATTGCGGCGTGGTCCGAATGTTGTTGGTCCGTGGGGATTGTTACAGTCTTTTGCAGATTTAATTAAGTTTGTTGTTAAGGAACCTATTATCCCTGCAGCTGCGAATAAGGGTGTTTTTCTTTTGGCTCCTTTTGTTTCAGCGACACTTGCTTTATCAACTTGGGCTGTTATTCCTGTCAATGAGGGCTGGGAGGTTGCGAAGATTAATGTTGGCTTGCTTTATATCTTAGCCATTTCATCTCTTGAAGTTTATGGTGTTATTATGGGGGGATGGGCATCAAATTCAAAATATCCTTTCTTAGGAGCTCTTCGTTCGGCAGCACAAATGGTTTCTTATGAAGTTTCAATTGGTTTTGTGCTTGTAACTGTCATTTTAATAAGTGGTTCGTTGGATCTCACAACAATTGTTTTTAAACAAACGCACGGGCTTGGTACAACTCTTGGTCTTCCTTTTAATAGCTTTCTCGATTGGAATTGGTTGGTCCTTTTTCCAATGTTTATTATATTTTTTATTTCTGCGCTCGCAGAGACAAACCGTCCTCCATTCGATTTGGTGGAAGCAGAATCTGAACTTGTAGCTGGTCATATGGTAGAATATTCTTCAACGCCTTACATGCTTTTCTTTCTTGGTGAATATGTTGCGATTGTTTTAATGTGCGCATTAACAACCATTCTATTTTTAGGCGGTTGGCTGCCTCCCTTAGATGTTTGGTGGCTTAATTGGGTTCCTGGTATCATTTGGTTTGTTTTAAAAGTCTGTTTTGTATTTTTTTGGTTTGCTATGGTTAAAGCATTTGTTCCACGCTATCGCTATGATCAGCTCATGCGACTTGGTTGGAAGGTTTTTCTTCCTCTCTCACTAGCAATGGTTGTGATAACTGCTGCTTTTTTAAAGTTTACAGATTTCGTTTAAAAGGAGATTTTACGATGTCAGGTTTTATTCAGGCGGCAAAGTCACTTCTTTTATTGGAATTTGTGAGTGCTTTTTTCTTAGCCATGCGTCAATTTTTTTCACCAAAGCCCACGATTAATTATCCTTATGAAAAAGGTTTTGTGTCTCAGCGTTTTCGCGGTGAGCATGCATTGCGTCGCTATCCAAATGGGGAAGAACGGTGTATTGCTTGTAAATTATGTGAAGCAATTTGCCCTGCGCAAGCGATTACAATTGAGGCTGGACCGCGACGTAATGATGGTACGCGTAGAACTGTTCGTTATGATATCGATATGGTTAAGTGTATCTACTGCGGTTTTTGTCAAGAAGCTTGTCCGGTAGAGGCTATTGTTGAAGGTCCAAATTTTGAATTTGCAACAGAAACGCGTGAAGAACTCTATTATGATAAAGAAAAACTTTTAATAAATGGAGATCGTTGGGAGCGAGAAATTGCTCGAAATATATTGATGGATGCGCCTTATCGTTAAGTGTATCGTTAAATGAGGTGTCGGATATTTTTCCGATAAATTGTAATCTGGTATGAAGTTTATACCAATTCTTTGAATAATTAAGGAGAATCCTATGCTAACAGATCTAGCGGCGGCATTTTTCTATTTGTTTGCTTTTATTATGCTAACAAGTGCAGTTATTGTTATTACAGCACGCAATCCAGTGCATTCTGTTTTGTTTTTAATCCTTGCATTTTTTAATGCAGCGGCTTTATTTTTGCTTGCAGGAGCAGAATTTTTAGGGCTTATTCTGCTTGTTGTTTATGTTGGAGCTGTCGCTGTTTTATTTTTATTTGTCGTTATGATGCTTGACGTTGATTTTGCTGAGTTAAAGAGTGAAGCTCTTCGGTATGCTCCTATTGGAGCTCTTATTGGTGTTATTATCGCTGTAGAATTGATTGTTGTTTTTATGAGTAGCTATTTTCCTCCAGTATTGAGAATGCATGTTACGCAACCAATGCCAAATTTAGTGCAGCGAACAAATACACAAGCATTAGGTGATATTCTCTATACGGATTATATTTTCTATTTTCAAATTGCTGGAATGATTTTATTGGTTGCAATGATTGGTGCTATTGTTTTAACACTTCATCATAAATTAGGGGTAAAGCGGCAATCTATTGCTGAGCAGGTTTCTAGAACGGTAGAAAGTGCCATTGAAATCAAACAAGTTGAATCAGGCAAAGGTATATAAGGGAGGCTATGTAGATGTATATTGATATTACACATTATCTCACTGTTTCTGCTTTGATGTTTACAATTGGTATTGCTGGAATTTTTCTCAACAGAAAAAACGTGATTATTATCTTGATGTCCATTGAGCTTATATTGCTTTCAGTTAATCTCAATTTTGTTGCATTTTCAGCATTTCTTCATGATCTCGTTGGTCAGATATTTGCTTTATTTGTCTTAACTGTAGCAGCTGCTGAATCTGCCATTGGTTTAGCAATTCTGGTTGTTTTTTTCCGTAATCGTGGTTCCATTGCGGTTGAAGATGTTAATGTAATGAAAGGCTAACCAGTGATGTATTATACGATTGTCTTTCTTCCGCTTTTGGGCTTTTTAATTGCTGCACTAGGTGGAAAAATGATAGGAGATCGTGCGAGTGAATTGATAACATGTAGCTTTATGGTTGTTGTTGCCATATTATCGTGGATAGCATTTTTCAGTATTGCACTTGGTCATATTCCAGCGGTTGATGTATTGGTATTACATTGGATTACTATTGGTGACTTAAGCTTTAATTGGGCTTTACATGTTGATGCATTAACAGCTGTCATGCTTATTGTTGTGAACAGTGTTTCGGCATTGGTGCATATTTATTCAATTGGTTATATGCACCATGACCCTTCAAGATCTCGTTTTTTTTCTTATCTTTCTTTGTTTACATTTATGATGCTTATGTTGGTCACATCCGATAATTTGATTCAGATGTTTTTTGGATGGGAAGGTGTCGGACTTGCTTCTTATTTACTCATTGGTTTTTGGTTTCAGCGCGATTCTGCTAATAAGGCCGCAATGAAAGCTTTTGTAGTTAACCGTGTTGGAGATTTTGGTTTTCTCTTAGGAATCTTTAGTATTTTTGTTTTATTCCAATCGGTTGATTTTTCCTCTATTTTTGCAAAAGCTGCAAACAATAGCTTTATACAAAATATGACATTTTTAGGTTGGCAATTTGATGGGCAGACGGCAATTACCATTACATGTCTTTTATTATTTATTGGTGCTATGGGAAAGTCAGCACAGTTTCTTTTACATACATGGCTGCCTGATGCAATGGAAGGACCAACCCCTGTATCAGCGCTTATTCATGCCGCTACAATGGTAACGGCTGGTGTTTTTATGGTTGCGCGTATGTCGCCAATTTTTGAACTTTCTTCGACTGCTTTGACCGTGATTATTATTGTTGGAGCAACAACAGCGTTTTTTGCAGCAACTGTGGGGTTGGTGCAGAATGATATTAAACGTATTATTGCTTATTCTACATGCTCTCAACTTGGTTATATGTTTGTGGCATTAGGTGTTGGAGCTTATGGCGCTGCTGTCTTTCATCTTTTTACGCATGCTTTTTTTAAAGCTTTATTATTTCTTGGTGCAGGTTCTGTGATTCATGCTGTATCTGATGAACAAGATATGCGAAAAATGGGTGGGTTACGCAAACATATAAAGGTTACCTATTGGATGATGATGATAGGAACCATTGCATTGACAGGTGTGGGAATTCCAGGAACACTTTTCGGGACTGCAGGTTTTTTTTCAAAAGATGCGATTATAGAGTCTGCTTTTGCATCCCATAATATTGCTTCAGGATATGCTTTTTATCTTCTTGTTTTTGCAGCTTTATTAACAAGTTTCTATTCATGGCGGCTTATCTTTATGACATTCCACGGTAAACCACGGGCAACAGTTGATGTTATGCATCATGTTCATGAATCGCCTCCAGTTATGTTGATTCCACTCTTTATTTTATCTATTGGAGCAATATTTTCTGGTGTCGTTTTCCAACCTTACTTTTTTGGTGACTTGTATAATGCTTTTTGGAAGGGAGCATTATTTACAAGCAACCACAATCACATTCTTCATGATGCTCACCATGTCTTTAATTGGGTAAAATGGTCGCCATTTATAGCGATGGTTCTTGGGTTTATCTTAGCTTATTTATTTTATGTTTCTATTCCATTTCTTCCTAAGAAAATGGTTCGTATTATGCCAGGAGCATATAACTTTCTTTACCAAAAATGGTATTTTGATCAATTATATAACTTTTTGTTTGTTCGTCCTACCTTTAGAATTGGTTCTTTTCTTTGGAAAGTGGGAGACGCTAAGATTATTGATGGTCTAGGTCCTAATGGTATCGCGGCGCGTGTTGTTGATATTACAAATAGAGTTGTTCGAATGCAAACAGGCTATCTTTACCACTATGCATTTGCAATGCTTATCGGCGTTGCATTACTCATTACATGGATGATGATCGGGGGCGTAAACTAATGACCGATTGGCCTATTCTTTCTACGGTTACATTTTTGCCACTTGTTGGTGTGCTTCTGATTTTGTTTATCAAAGATGATAGTGAAGTAGCACGCCATAATATACGTAATGTCGCATTTTTTACGACTCTATTTGTTTTTATTATTTCTTTAATTATTTGGATAGGATTTGATTCTAGCAACCAAAATTTTCAAATGGTTGAAAAATCCAGTTGGTTAAGGGGTGGCATTAGCTATCATATGGGGGTTGATGGTATTTCTATTCTTTTTGTTGTTCTCTCGGCTTTTCTTTTGCCTTTCTGTATTTTAGCAAGTTGGGAGAATGTTAAAGAGAGATTAAAGGCTTATATGATTGCGTTTCTTCTTCTAGAAGTTGCGATTATTGGCGTTTTTTGTGCTCTTGATGCAATGCTATTCTATGTTTTTTTTGAAGGCAGCCTCATTCCAATGTTTATCATTATAGGTGTATGGGGTGGAGCACGCCGTGTTTATGCAAGTATAAAGTTTTTCTTATATACTTTACTTGGTTCAGTGCTTATGCTGGTTGCTCTTATGGTTATGTATTGGGAGGCTGGGACACTTGATATACCAACTTTACTCAATTATCAATTTCCTGCTCATATGCAAATATGGCTATGGCTTGCATTTTTTGCTTCTTTCGCAGTTAAAATGCCAATGTGGCCAGTTCATACATGGCTCCCTGATGCTCACGTAGAAGCACCGACAGCGGGTTCGGTTATTTTAGCTGGTGTCTTACTCAAATTAGGTGGGTATGGTTTTCTTCGTTTTTCTTTGCCTATGTTTCCTATCGCTTCAGCAGATTTTGCACCTTTGATTTTCACATTATCGCTTATCGCTATTATTTATACATCGTTGGTTGCACTTGTTCAAAATGATATCAAAAAACTTATTGCTTATTCTTCAATAGCGCATATGGGGTATGTAACAATGGGCATTTTTGCTGCGAATGAACAAGGGATACAAGGGGCTATTTATCAGATGCTATCCCATGGAATTGTTTCAGCAGCGTTGTTTCTTTGTGTCGGGGTTATCTATGATCGCTTGCATACACGTGAAATTTCAGCGTTTGGTGGTTTAGTAAATAATATGCCTAAATATGCTGTTGTTTTCTTAATTTTCACTATGGCAAATGTTGGTTTGCCTGGAAGCTCAGGATTTTTGGGTGAATTTTTAACCTTAATAGGTGTTTTTCAAGTAAATAAATTGGTTGTTGTTTTAGCAACAACAGGTGTTATCTTATCAGCAGCCTATGCCCTTTATCTTTATCGGCGTGTGGTTTTTGGTTCCTTGGATAAAGAGAATTTAAAAGTATTAATAGATCTTTCTTTAAGAGAAAAATTTATCCTTTATCCAATGGTTATTCTTACAATATTCTTTGGTATCTATCCAATGCCTATTCTTAAAGCAACGGCGTTTTCCGTAGAAACCCTCATCAATAAACTGCACTAGATAAGGGAACAATGTACATGCAAACTGAAATAATAGCGCAATTAGTCTTAATTCTTCCGGAGCTTTTAATTGCATTAGGGGCTGTTGTGCTGCTTATGATTGGTGTTTATTCTAATACGCGTGCTTCTTTAACAGTGACAGGTTTAGCCATGGCACTTCTTGTGGCAACCATTATTATTCTTATAGTTTTTCCGAAAAATGGTTCATTTCAAACCAATGCGCTCATTATCGATTCCTTTGGTCGTTATATGAAAATTTTAATGCTTATTGGTGCACTCTTTTCTCTTATTATGTCTGTTGGTTTTGCCAATGCACAAAAGTTTAATATATTTGAATTTCCAGTGCTTGTTCTTTTAGCAACCCTTGGAATGATGTTTATGATTTCAGCGGGTAATATGCTGTCGCTTTATATGGGGTTAGAACTGCAATCTTTAGCTTTGTATGTTTTAGCAGCGATTAATCGTAATAATGTAAAATCTTCTGAAGCTGGTATAAAATACTTTGTTTTAGGAGCATTATCTTCAGGGTTGCTGCTTTACGGTATTTCTTTGCTTTATGGTTTTACCGGTCAGATTGGTTTTCACGAAATTGCTCTTGCTTTAAAAGATAAAAATTTACAATTGGGGGTCATTTTTGGTATTGTCTTTATTTTAGCTGGTTTGGCTTTCAAAATTTCTGCTGTTCCATTTCATATGTGGACACCTGATGTTTATGAAGGAGCGCCAACACCAATTACAGCATTTTTTGCTGGTGCCCCTAAAGTTGCTGCAATGGCTTTAATCATCCGTATTATTGTGATGACCTTTATTCCTCTAGGGCATATTGATAACGTGATGCCTGCATGGCAACAAATTTTGGTCTTCATGTCACTTGCATCAATGATACTTGGCGCATTTGCAGCAATTGGTCAAAATAATATTAAACGCTTAATGGCTTATTCGTCGATCAGTCATATGGGTTATGCACTTGTTGGTTTATCTGCTGGAGATATGCTAGGAATAAAAAGTGTTATTCTTTATATGACGATTTATCTTGGAATGACGATTGGCTCGTTTGCTTTTATTCTTGGAATGCGGTCTAGAAATGGCAATGTTGAAAATATTTATGATCTTTCAGGGTTAGCAAAGATAAATCCGTTTATGGCTATTGTTATGACAATACAGCTTTTCTCTTTAGCCAGTATACCACCTATGGCTGGTTTTTTTGGGAAGTGGTATACATTTTCTGCTGCTGTCCATGCTGCTCTGACGCCACTTGCAGTCGTTGGAATGATAACGTCTGTCGTTGGAGCTTTTTACTATTTACGAGTCATTAAAATTATGTGGTTTGATAACGCAAAAGCGCATTTTGTTGCTTTATCGAATGAGCTTCAATTTTGTCTCGGTCTTTCTGCATTGTTTATTTTATTTTATATACTTTTTGGGGTTTGGTTCGCTGAATTAGCAGAAAAAGCAGCTGCTGCATTGTTTTAATGAATATGGTTTATATTTTATCAGATTTTGCTCAAGAACAAGGATACACTGTTGAAGCATACGATAGTGTTGATTCAACAAATCTCATTGCGCAACGAAAAGCGCAAACTGGTCATCAAGGTAATCTTTGGATTGTTGCACAAGAACAATCACGGGGAAGAGCAAGAAGAGGGAGGAGTTGGTCTAGTCCAAAAGGGAACCTTTATTCTAGTCTTTTATTAATTGATGATATTGTTTATCAAACTGCAGCTCAACTTGGTTTTGTTGCTGGAGTAAGTGTGGCAGAGGCAATAAAACAATTGATAAAAGATGAAAAGCAAACAAACAATATTGTGAGTTTAAAATGGCCAAATGATATTTTGCTCAGAGGAGCAAAAAGCTCTGGAGTTTTGCTTGAGATTTTAAAATTGTCATCACAACAATATGCATTGATTATCGGTATTGGAATAAATGTGAAATATAATTATGAAGATGCACCTTATCCCACTTCAAGCTTAAAGAATATCGGTTTGCATATTGAATCAGAACAATTATTTACAGTTTTGACGGAGTGTTTTTCTAAAAATTACCTTCTTTGGAAACAACCAAAAGGATGTGAAATAATCCGAAAAAAATGGCTTTTATATTCTGCTCACCTTGGGAAACATGTAAAAGTGGTGAATGATGAAAAAGTCATTGAGGGTATTTTTGATGGTCTTGATAGTGATTTTAACTGCATCATAAAGAAAAAAAATGGTCAGACAGCCATTATGACAGCTGGAGATGTTCATTTTGGTTCGGCTGGCTTCTGTTAATGCAGGTCGTTATTAAAAAATTATTTTACCATCAGATACCTTAATGATTTGGGAGATGTTTATGGTTGCAGCCAATAAGAATGAATTTGTTTTTTTACCTCTGGGAGGTGTAGGTGAAATAGGGATGAATTTAGCTGCTTACGGATTTGGTCCCAAAAATCTTCGTGAATGGCTTCTGGTTGATATGGGGATTAGTTTTGCTGGTTCTGAATTCCCCGGAGTCGATCTTGTTTTGCCTGATATTCGTTTTCTAGAAAGTGAAAAACATAATATACGGGGTCTTGTTTTAACACATGCACACGAAGATCATTATGGGGCCGTTCTTGATTTATGGCCAAAGTTACAAGTTCCAATTTACTGTACGCCTTTTACGGCAGGATTATTGGAAACTAAAAAACAATTAGATTTTGAATCTCAAAAAATTTTACTCAATATTTTTCAAGCTGGTGATTGTTTTCAGGTAGGTTCATTTGCTGTAGAGGCTATAGCTGTTAACCATTCAATACCAGAATCTGTATCTTTAGCAATTACAACCTCTTTGGGGACTGTGATTCATACTGGTGATTGGAAAATTGATCACACTCCTTCACTTGAGGCTGTAACGGATGAAAAAAGATTTCGTGCGTTAGGCAAAAAAGGCATTCTAGCATTACTTTGTGATTCTACAAATGCGTGTCGGGATGGTATATCTCCATCAGAGCAGCAAGTTCAAGCCAGTCTTTCTGAGATTATTTCCAAAGCTGAAGGGCGCGTTGCAATAGCAACGTTTTCTTCTAATATTGGTCGGATACGTTCTATTGCTCTTGCAGCTGAAGCTGCTGGACGTAAAGTGCTTGTCATTGGGCGCTCCCTTAAGCGAAGTATTATGGTTGCACAAGAGCTTGGTTATATGAATGGTTTAGCACCATTTGTAACGGAAGATGATTATGGTTACATCTCGCGAAAAGGTCTTGTTTTAATTGTCACGGGGAGCCAAGGTGAGCCATGTGCTGCTTTGGCTAAACTGTCACGTGATGGAATGAGAAATATTGCACTTTCCGCTGGTGATACCGTTATTTATTCATCACGAAGTATTCCAGGAAACGAAAAAGCGATTATTGAGATACAAAATCGTTTCATTGATTTGGGTATTGAAATTATTACGAATGAAGATGCACTTGTTCATGTTTCAGGTCATCCTCGTCGTTCAGAACTTTTACAGATGTATGATTGGATAAAGCCACAAATACTTGTTCCTGTACATGGGGAAGCAATACATCTTAAGGCTCAGGCAACTTTAGCACGACAAGCGGGTATTAAAATTGTTACGGATATCAGAAATGGACATATGTTACGTTTTGCACCAGAGCCTGTAGAAGTTGTTGATCAAGTTCCTATTGGCCGTATCTATAAGGATGGTTGCTTAATTGGAGATGCAGATGAATTAGGGATCCGTGAACGCCGGAAACTAAGTTATGCTGGTCATGTTACTATTTCTCTCCATATAAATAGTAAGCATAAATTATTAGGGGATATAGGTCTAACAACATGCGGATTACCTGAAAGTAATGGAAAGGGAGAAAGTTTAAAAGATATTCTTTTAGATATTGTAGAAAATACAGTTTATAATATCCCACGCATAAAACAGAAAAATAATGAACTTATTCGAGAGGCAACACGACGTGCAGTGAGGGCGGCTGTTCATGAAATTTGGAAAAAAAAACCTATATGTACAGTTTTTTTACATCGGTCAAAATAAAGAACTTTCATATTACGTTGTTTAAAAAGAGAAGAGCATTTTTATTTTATTGCTAAATAAAAAAATAGAGAATGAAGCACAATAAATTTTTAAATAATAAGATCGTTATATTTGCAAGTATTCAGAATGCGGCTATAGATGAACAGAGGGTGTAATAAATTTTCCGATATGATAGGTCTGATTAGGAGTTAATTATTTTAATGCGTCTTTCTCAATATTTACTTCCACTTTTAAAAGAGAATCCTAAAGAAGCAGAAATTGTTTCTCATCGCTTCATGTTACGGGCTGGAATGATTCGACAACAAACATCAGGGATTTATTCTTGGCTTCCTTTGGGAAAAAAAGTGCTTGATAAAGTTTGTAGAATTATTCGTGAGGAGCAAGAACGTGCGGGTGCAATAGAAATATTGATGCCTACAATTCAATCCGCTGATCTTTGGCGTGAAAGCGGTCGTTATGATGATTATGGTTTCGAAATGCTTCGCATTAAAGATCGTCAAAAGCGTGATTTACTTTATGGTCCAACCAATGAAGAGATGGTAACAGATATTTTTCGCTCATATGTTCGTTCTTATAAAGATCTTCCACTTAATTTGTATCATATTCAATGGAAATTTCGTGATGAAATTCGTCCACGTTTTGGTGTGATGCGGGCACGAGAATTTTTAATGAAAGATGCTTATTCTTTTGATCTTGATTATGAAGGCTCTAAAATATCTTATAATCGTATGTTTGTTGCTTATTTACGCACTTTTTCTCGTCTTGGCTTAAAAGCAATTCCTATGCGTGCAGATACAGGTCCAATAGGGGGGGAACTTAGTCATGAATTTATCATTTTGGCTGAAACGGGAGAGAGCGCTATCTTCTGTGATAAACAATTTCTTGAACTTACAGTTCCTGATAGTTCAATCGATTTTAGTGATAAAGCTCTTTTAGAGGATATTGTTAAACAATGGACATCTTTTTATGCAGCGACGGAAGAAATGCATAATGAAGAGGAGTGGACTAAAGTTTCTGATCATAATCGTCTTTCAGCGCGTGGTATTGAAGTAGGGCATATTTTCCACTTTGGCACGAAATATTCTGCTCCAATGGAAGCAAAAGTTATGGGACAAGATGGAAAAGAGCATGTGGTTTCTATGGGATCTTATGGTATTGGACCTTCGCGTCTTGTTGCGGCCGCTATTGAGGCTTCTCATGATGAAAATGGTATTATTTGGCCAAAGTCGATGGCACCATTTGATTTTGGGATTATCAATATGAAATCCGATGATGAAAAATGTACACAGGCATGTGAGTTTCTCTATCAAGGATTAAAGGATGCTGGTTTTGATCCGTTATTAGATGATAGAAATGAACGTCCTGGATCAAAATTTGCAACAATGGATTTGATTGGTTTACCAACGCAAATCATTGTTGGTCCTAACAGCATTGCACAAAATGAAGTTGAAATTAAAGATCGAAAAACAGGTGTAAAAAAATCTCTAAAGGTTGAAGATGTACTCAGCCAACTTTCTATAATTTAATAGGAAATGTTATGAAGAGGCTGAAAAACAAAAGGTTTTCATCTTATGAGTGGATGATCGCTTTTCGTTATATGATTCCCAATAAAAAACATGCCGTTGCATCTGTTATTTCAATTATTTCTCTTATTGGGATTATGTTGGGAGTATTCGCCCTGGTTGTTGTTATGGCGGTGATGAATGGCTTTCGTACAGAACTTCTCAATCGTATTCTTGGTATGAATGGGCATCTTATTATTCAAACAGTTGATTCTGGTTTTTCTGATTATAAGACTCTTATTTCTTCTTTAGAAACTACAAATGGTGTGAAGTTTGCTTTGCCTGTTATTGAGGGTCAAGCGCTTGTTCAAGGTGAAGTTCAAGGTGGCTCTGGCGCGTTAGTTCGTGGTATGCGCAAACAAGATCTAGAAAAGCTTAAAACAGTCTCTCAAAACATTAAATTAGGATCGATTTCTCGGTTTGATCAAGAAGAAGGTGTTGCAATTGGAAGTGGCTTAGCAGAAAAATTGGGACTTACAGTTGGAAAAGATCTTCGTATTATTACTCCAGATGGTGATGAGACTCCTTTTGGCGTGACCCCACGTGTGAAAGCTTATAAAGTCGTTGCTATTTTTGAAGTTGGTATGTCTGAATATGATTCAATATTTATCTTTATGCCTCTCCATGAAGCACAAATGTTTTTTAATTTGGGAGATAAGGTTCAATCTTTGGAGTTATTTCTAAATGATCCTGATGATGTTGATCAAATAAAACCTGTTGTAGAAAAAGCATTTGATCAACAAGTTTATTTAATTGATTGGCGTACACGCAATCAGGCTTTTTTTTCAGCTTTACAGATTGAACGAAATGTTATGTTTTTCATTCTTTCTCTGATCGTTCTTGTTGCTGCTTTAAATATTATTTCAGGGCTGATTATGCTTGTAAAAGATAAAAGTCATGATATTGCAATTTTACGTACGATGGGGGCTCAACAGAGTGCGATTTTACGTATATTTATCATTACAGGAATGATGATTGGTTTTATTGGAACTATATTAGGTTTAGTTTTAGGTGTTATTGCGACCACGAATATTAATCATATCCAAGACTTTATATCTTGGTTATTTAATGTCGACGTTTTTAATCCTCAACTTTATTTTTTAACAAAATTGCCTGCACAAATTGAGTGGAAGCAGACTATCTTGGTTGCTATGATGGCTTTATTCTTGTCGTTTCTTGCTGCTCTCATTCCGGCATGGCGTGCTGCTAAGCTAGATCCCGTACAAGCTTTGAGGTATGAATAATGACAGCTATTTTAGAGCTTGTAGAGATTGAAAGACGCTTTTTTGAGAGTCATAAGCCGCTCATTGTTTTAGATAAAGCGAATTTTATTCTTAATCGTGGAGAGCTTGTCGCACTTGTTGCACCATCTGGTGCTGGAAAATCAACACTTCTTCATATTGCTGGGTTATTAGAAAAACCAACAGCTGGTGATGTGATGTTACGGGGTGTTTCTTGTGCAAAGCGCTCTGATCGTGAGCGAACAGCTATAAGACGAAATGATATTGGTTTTGTTTATCAATTTCATCATTTACTTCCGGAGTTTACGGCATTAGAAAATGTCATGATACCGCAAATGATAGCAGGATTAAAAAAATCCATAGCAGAAGATCGTGCACGCAAATTATTGACGTATCTGCGTGTTTCTCATCGTGCCAACCATCGTCCCTCAGAGTTATCGGGAGGAGAACAACAACGTGTTGCTATTGCACGTGCAGTAGCAAATGGCCCTTCGGTTCTTTTGGCTGATGAACCTACAGGAAATCTTGATCCAGTAACTTCAGCTTATGTCTTTCAAGCTTTATCTATCCTTGTTCGTCAGTCTGGTCTTTCTGCTCTTATTGCAACACATAATTACGCTTTAGCTAAGCAAATGCATCGTCGAATTACACTTAAAGAACAAAAAATTATAGAACTTCCTTAAAGGAAAGGGACAAATTTTATACGACTAATTGAATAGTTTATATTACTTTATTCAAGGAGATTTTTTATGACAGTTTTTGTCGTTGACAAAAATCAATTAGATGTGCGTCGTCGTCGATTGATTTTTCGTGCATGGCATCGCGGTATTCGTGAAATGGATCTCATTTTTGGACATTACGTCGATGCTCATATTACTGGAATGAATGATAAAACGCTCTCTGAACTTGAGTATATTATGTCTTTTGATGATCGTGATTTACTCACATGGATTACTGGAGAAATTTCGCCACCCTCTGAAGTTGATAGTCCACTTTTTCGTGATATTGCCAATTATCGTACTTGCTTAAGTTATTAATCCCGATGCCTATATTTAAAAAAATTGTTATTCCCAAAAATAATTCTGTTCGTATGATTTTTGATGGAGTTACTGATGGATTTGAAGCCTTTGTGCTTGCTAAATTAAGTTCAGAAATTGCCCAAGGTAAACCGCTCATCTATGTTGTCCGCGACGGAACAAAAATTGTGCATTTACAACAAGTTTTAAATTTTATTGAGCCCAATTTACCCGTACTTCAATTTCCTGCATGGGATTGTTTACCTTATGATCGTGTATCACCAGGAATTGCTGTTATGGCACGTCGACTATCAGCATTGGCACACATAGCAAATTTACGTAAAGATCCACATCCTGCAATTATATTAACAACAGCAAATGCGGTTATGCAAAAGTTACCTCCTCGTGAAATGATAGAAGCTCAGCTTATTCACGCACGTGTTGGACAGCGCAATAACATGGGAAATCTTATTCAATTTCTAGAAACCAATGGTTTTGAACGCGTTACGGTTGTCCGTGATGTTGGTGAATTTGCTGTAAGAGGAGGAATACTTGATATCTTTTCTCCGATGGATATTGAACCTTTACGTCTTGATTTTTTTGGAGATACCCTAGAAAGTATCCGCGTATTTGATCCAGAAAGTCAAAGGACAACAGGCCAAAAAACTGAACTTTTATTACAGGCAATGAGTGAGGTTGTTCTTACGCCAGAACGCATCAGCTGTTTTAAAAGCAATTATATCCGTACATTTGGTGTATCACAAAAAAATAACATGCTTTATGAAGCAATTGCTCAAGGTCGACGTTTTGCCGGTATGGAACATTGGCTTCCATTTTTTTATGAAAACCTTGATAGTTTTTTTGACCATTGTGGCAACTTACCGATAGTTTTTGAGCACCTTATAGAAGAAGTCTTTATTGAGCGCTATCGTCTTATTGAAGACTATTATAACGCGCGCAAAGAGCGCGAAAATGATGAAAAAAATTCTACTTCTTATCATCCAATAGATCCTAGTCTTTTCTATTTAACGCCAGAGCGTGTCTTAAAAGGTGTGCAACAATCTTCACAGCGTATTGATTTTTCGCCTTTTAATATTCCACAAAGTTTGGAACAAACTGTTATTCACACCAATGTTAAACAAGGATATGATTTTGTAAGAGAGCGTAATGCGCAGGAAAAAAATGTTTTTTCAAGTGTTATTGATCATATCGCATCTTTACGCACTGCTGGTAAAAAGGTGCTTTTAGCGTGTTGGAGTGAAGGATCTCTCAATCGTTTGCTACAAGTTCTCGACGAGCATGGATTGAAAAAAATAGATGTTGCAAAATCCTTACAAACTGTCAAAGCAACACCACGAGATCGCGTATTAGCAGCTGTTATCATGATAGAACATGGTTTTGAGGCTGAAGATTTGGCTATTATAGCAGAGCAAGATATCCTTGGCGATCGTTCTATAAGATCGTCAAAGCGGCGTAAGAATAATACAAATTTTATTTCTGAAATTTCTGCTTTAAATTCTGGTGATATTATTGTGCATATTGACCACGGTATTGGTCAATTTGTTGGTCTTAAAACCATCAGAACCACTGGAATTTTACGAGATTGCCTTGAAATTAGATATGCTGGAGGTGATTTACTCTTTTTACCTGTTGAAAATATTGAGCTTCTCTCACGTTATGGCTCAGAAGGAACAGAGGTAACTTTAGATAAATTAGGGGGTGTTGCTTGGCAAGCACGTAAAGCTCGGCTTAGAAAACATTTATTGGAAATGGCAGGGCAATTAATCCGTATAGCTGCAGAGCGTATGACTCGCGCTGCGCCTGCTTTACTTCCACCAGTTGGACCATTTGATGAGTTTGTTGCTTGCTTTCCCTACGAAGAAACGGAAGATCAAATGAATGCAATTGAGGCTGTTTTAGACGATTTAGCCTCAGGCAAGCCGATGGATCGCTTGATATGCGGTGATGTTGGTTTTGGAAAAACTGAAGTAGCCATTCGAAGTGCTTTTGTTGCAGCTTTAAATGGATATCAGGTTGCTGTTGTTGTACCGACGACTTTGCTTTCACGTCAACATTACAAGACATTTATTTCGCGTTTTCAAGGATTACCGGTTAAAATTGGACATGCTTCAAGGCTTGTAAAAGCGAAAGAACTTGCACAAGTAAAAAAAGGTCTTTCAGATGGTACAATCGATATTGTCATTGGAACCCATGCATTATTAAGTGGTGCAGTTAATTTTTCACGGTTAGGCCTTCTTATCATTGATGAGGAGCAGCATTTTGGTGTCAAACACAAAGAGCGTTTAAAAGAACTTAAAAGTGATATTCATGTTCTCACACTTTCAGCAACTCCAATACCACGCACTTTAGGGTTAGCCTTATCGGGAGTACGTGAACTTTCATTGATAACAACACCCCCCATTGATAGAATGGCGGTTCGTACTTTTATTTCACCATTTGATGCACTTGTTATACGAGAGACCCTGCTTCGAGAATATTATCGTGGCGGACAAAGTTTCTATGTTTGTCCTCGTATTTCTGATCTAGCTTTTGTAGAAGAATATCTCAAAACACATGTACCAGAACTGAAATTCGTTGTGGCTCATGGACAAATGCCGGCTGGACAACTTGATGATATCATGAATGCATTTTATGATGGGCAATATGATGTTTTGCTATCGACAACCATTATTGAATCAGGTCTTGATATTCCAACAGCTAATACATTAATTGTGCATCGTTCTGAGATGTTTGGTCTTTCTGCCCTTTATCAGTTACGAGGGAGAGTAGGGCGCTCAAAACAACGTGCTTATGCTCTCTTTACATTTCCTGCTGGTAAAGTTTTAACAGAGTCTGCTGATCGCCGTCTTAAAGTTTTACAATCTCTTGACACCTTGGGAGCCGGTTTTCAATTGGCAAGCCATGACATGGATATCCGCGGTTCAGGCAATTTTTTAGGTGAAGAGCAATCGGGGCATATCAAAGAAGTTGGATTTGAACTCTATCAAAAAATGCTTGAAGAAGCTGTTGCTGAATTAAAAGATGGAGAGCTAAATGAAGATAAGCAATGGTCTCCTCAAATTTCTTTTGGTACAACAGTGATGATACCAGAAAGTTTTGTGCCTGACTTGCCATTACGTATGGGGCTTTATCGTCGTTTAACAGAACTTGATGATTTAGAACAAATTGATGAATTTTCAGCGGAGTTAATTGATCGCTTTGGTCCTTTACCACTTGAAGTTCAACACCTTCTTAAAGTCTTTTATATCAAAACATTGTGTCGAAAAGCGCATGTAGAAAAATTGGATACTGGACCAAAGGGGATTGTTATACAGTTTCGCAATAATTATTTTGCAAATAGTGTTGCTCTTGTTCAGTGGGTTGAAAAACAAGGTTCGATGGCAAAAATTCGACCAGATCAAAGTATCGCTCTTATTCGTGATTGGTCCACAGCGGATGAAAGGTTTGTTGGAGTAACGAATATTATGACACAGCTTGTTGAAATGGCAGAACAACATTCTGTTTAAAAATTTTTTATTGTTTCAGAACTGTTACTCATTTTTGTAAAATTATTCTATAAAACAAAAAGTTATTTATTTTTTATAAGAATAAAATTTAAGTTTATAATAAAAGAACTCCTTACATATTAATTTTACGTTCTTTATTATAATACATATTGATACAATTAAGAAAATAGCTTAAACGGTTTAATCGCAATAAATGAAACGTGCATATTAAGTGTTTTCTCTAAAAAGAAAAAAATTAGGCCAAGATAATATGCTTTCTTCATTACAAAAGTTTCTAACGATAGTTTTTTTACTCCCTGTAATATATGGGCTCACGCTGAGTTATCTTCTGAGTAACAATACTAACATTAAAAAACAAAAGAAAGAATATTAAAGATAGCATACAATTTATTAAAGAAAGTATTTCTCATTCAGATATTTGGAAAAAAATTTTAAAGCAGAATACTGTAAGCGTTTGCAGGAACGGGATAAATTTTTAAAAGAACTGAAAGATCTGAAGGATGAATATTATAATTTTGGTTCGAAATTACAAAATCTATTTGAAAAATAATAAAATTTATCTCTAGGATACATATAGCGAGAGAGTACGAAGTAGGAGAATATGAAGAAAAGCTGAATTATTTAATAAATGGAAAATTATCCTCATAATGAAAGAATTGCTAACAGAAGGCTCTTAATAGCTATGAAAAACAAATATTTGATGATGTAAAAGATAATATTACAGAAGGTGGTCGGATTATGAGAGATTTATCTATATTGTGTAGAACATTGAAATAATTATATAATATAATGCTTCTAGACAAGAGAAAGAATATTATAAATGCGTATGCATTCTTATGTTGAAAAATAGTTAAATTAAAAATTATTGTTTTATTTTTGTAAAAATGTTTTAAAAATAAATAATTAATTTCCTATAACATTATAATTTACTAACTTTATAAAAAATAATTCTATAATAATATCTCATTAAAAAATTACTCATTTAAATACAGAAGAATTAAGATGATTTAATAAATGATATATAAAATAAATTTATTTATATTATATTTTTTATATTAAATGATACTTTTATATTTAAGTGATAAAAGCACATTTTTTGTGTTTTATTTTCATGCATTATTTTTTGCGCTTGTAGATTTTTATTTTTAGCTGATTAATTATTTCAATGACGATACATTTATGTATCATAAAGTACAATAAGAGCTATACTTTATAGCTCTAGGTTAATTTATACAGGAGGATAGAATGACATGTTAAATTCATTTTTACATTAAAATTTAAATGATTAACAATTTGTATATTTGATGTTGTAAAAGATAAAAATGAATTTATAATAATTTATTATTTTAGGAGATTATTTTATTTAAGAAATAACTTAAAATAAATTAATAAAAGCTATATTTTTATTATTTTGTTCAATAGTTTTATCTATAAAGCTAATTCCGCTTGTGATGTACAAGTGTGTAAATTTTATTGATTCAATATAAGAGAGATTTGCGCTATTAGGATCTTTCATATAATATAGAAAAAAGATAATTTGTTATTATAAATGAAATATTTTCAATAGTTATAAATTTTTTCTCTAAGAGAATGTGTTATTTAATTAAAAAAGCAGCACTTCTGTAGTAGCGTATTTTTAAACTAAACTTTTTAGTTAAAAGCTATAGAATATAAAAAATTTATTACAAAAGTGTATCACCATTATTTTGTAAAAAAGGGCAGAAAATTGTCCATTAGCAAAAAGTTTTCTAATTATGCAGAAATTTTAGACAATCAGTGGTTTTAATTCATCAAATGTTTCGATAATACCGTAAATGATTTTTTTGTTTATCACACGAGGCACATAAGAAAACAATAAAATTTATCTGATATTTTACAGCTTCATACATTGCAAAACCTATTGCTAAGGCTCTATAAGCTTAACGTGAAGAGTAATAAATATAAAAAGTTTAATTAGTAAGACTTTTAGAGTAGTATGGGAGTTTATTTTAATTAATATTGCAATATTGATTCGTTTGTGTAATCTTAGTTCAGATGCACAAAGGTGTTTTATGGATAGATTGCATCAAACACCAATGTCATGAAGAGGGGAATTGTATGGGTGTATAAAAATTAGAATGGCTCGTCGTATTTTTTCTCTAAATTTGACTTTTTTTTTTATATTGAATTAAAACTATTAAAATTAAGTATTATTTCATTATAATTTAATAAATTTAAGTTGGAATTATGTTTAATATTTTTTTGAAGTTATTTAAGAGCGCGTTGAAAGGATTAACTTAATCATGTCGCATAAAAATGTTTATTCTGCTGTTTTAGTATTAGTTGGAGCCGCTGCCATTTTTCTTATAGCTGGTATTTCTGCAAATGCGCAAACTTTATCACAAGGTTGGTACAAAGTTTGTAGTAAGCAGCATGATGTTGATATTTGTAATACAATGAATACTGTATTATCAAATACGGGACAACCTTTAACGGCTTTTAATCTTGTTGAAATAAAAGGGAAGCAAAATGAAAAACGTATAGGTATTCAAGTACCTACAGGTCGTTTTTTGCCAGAAGGTGTTCACATTAAAATTGGTAATGACTTTTCTAAAAAAATTCCTTATATTATTTGTAATGGACCAAGTTGTATTGCCAATGATGTCTTAGATGATAAGCTTATAGCAGCTATGAAAAGTGGTACAAAAATGGTTGTAACCACAGTTAATTTCCGTGGTTCAGCTAATCCTATTGAATTTTCTCTTAATGGGTTTACAGCAGCCTATACTGGTCCTGGTATGGAGGAAAAAGATTTCCAACAAGAACAAATAAAGCTGCAGCAAGCCATTCAATCAAAGCAAAAAGAAATTGAAGAGCGTATGCGGGCTGAGCAAGAAAAAGCAAAACAGAAGTAATAAATCCACACCATAGAATTGGTTGAAACGTCTTCTGTAATTGTTTATTTAAACCGCCACAGTTTTCTGTGGCGGTTTTTTTAATCCTTAATTTTTCGAAAGAATTCTGCGTTTCCACCAACCAATACGTTCAGTTTCGGAAGAATCATTAGGCGTTGATGAAATAACAACGGGTTGATTAATTGTTTCTTCAATTTTGGAAGGAGAGGTTTCAACGACTTCCTCTATCTGGACTATAGTTTCTTTCTTTAATATTTTTTGTATTTGTGTTGTCTCTTTAGAAGATGTTTTTTTACGTATTCCACGTGTTGATTTTTTACTATTTTCAAGAGTTTTATCTTTTACCTTATGAATAGACTTGTCTGCTTTTTTTGTTTTAGCTTTACGTACCGAACTGGTTTTAAGTTTTTCTTCAAGAGATTTTTGTTTTGCAACATTTTGATCATTCTCTAAAGAAGGTTGATTTTCTACTTCTTTTGAAGAACGTTTTTTAGATTTAACACTTGTATCAATTTTTTTAGATTCACCCTGTTTTTGTATATCTAGAGCTTGTATATTATTTTTTATTTTTTCAAGTTCAAAAGATTTAGCAGGTGAAACACGACGTTTGCGATGCACTGCTTTAATTTCTGCTAAAGCCTGTTTAGAAAAATCTCCTACTGGTTCTGCGTAAGGAACGCGAATCTGATGAAAACTATTATCTTGATTGCGTCGACCACCACGACGTCCTCGACGGCGTCCTCGATGATAAGAATCATCATTCAAGGTATCTTCTTTTTTATGAACGTTGGAGAGAGAATGATCAGTAATTTCAGCATGACGATTTTTGCGCTGACGCTTTTGGTTTGTTTCAATAGGAGAAAGATTTTCAATAAATTCATTTTTTATGAAAACAGAATCTTCAGTTTCTTTCTTATTGGCATCTTCCAATGAAGATTGAGAAATGCTCTCTGCTATTGAGCCTTTAGAAATAACAAGATGTTGCGTTCCAATACTATCATCTGCTTCAATACTAATATTAAGCTTAAAGCGAGCTTCTAAATTAACAAGAATGTTGCGTTTATGATTTAATACATAAAGCGCTGTTGCTACGGGTGTGCGCACGATAATATTATATTGCGAATTATGAAGAAGATATTCTTCAATTGAGCGCATGACATGTAACGCAATTGATGATTCAGAACGTATATTTCCTGTTCCTGCACAATGTGGGCAGGGCTGTGTTGTACTTTCTAAAACCGATATGCGAATACGTTGACGACTCATTTCTAAAAGGCCGAAGTGTGAAATATGGCCTACTTGAATACGAGCACGATCATTTTTTAAACAATCTTTTAATTTTTTTTCGACCAGCCTCACATTGCGTTCTTCAAGCATATCAATAAAATCAATCACAATTAAACCAGCAAGGTCACGCAAGCGTAATTGACGCGCTACTTCTTCAGCAGCTTCAAGGTTAGTTTGTAAGGCTGTTTTTTCGACAGAGAATTCTTTCGTAGAGCGGCCAGAATTTACGTCAATAGCAACAAGTGCTTCTGTTTGATTAATAACAAGATAACCACCAGATTTTAAAGAAACCTGTGGTTGCAACATTTTATCAAGTTGAATTTCAATATTATTTCTTGCAAAAATGGGTGTAGGATCACGGTAAGGTTGCACAACTTTTGCATGACTTGGCATGAGCATACGCATAAAGTCTTTCGCTTCACGATATCCTTGATCTCCAGAGACAAGAATTTCACTAATGTTCTTATTGTAAAGATCTCGTATAGAACGCTTGATGAGATTGCTTTCTTCATGGACAAGGCATGGCGCCGTTGACTCGAGTGTCAAAGTGCGAATAGTATCCCATAATCGCATAAGATATTCATAATCACGTTTAATTTCAGCTTTTGTTCTATTGGCACCAGCGGTTCGTAAGATAACGCCCATACCTTTTGGAACTGCTAATTCTTTTACGATTTCTTTAAGACGCTTACGGTCTTGTACGTTCGTAATTTTTCGTGAAATACCACCACCACGTGCTGTGTTGGGCATTAGAACAGAGTAACGACCTGCTAGAGATAGATATGTTGTAAGGGCAGCACCTTTATTGCCACGCTCTTCTTTGATGACTTGTACCAACAAAATTTGACGTCGTTTAATGACTTCTTGAATTTTATACTGGCGCCCTTGTTTTCTTTGATAAATTGGGAGCTCTTCACGGATGTCCTCAGCACCGACCATTTCGATCTCATCATAAGAGATATCGGCATTTAATGCTTCTTCTGTATTATCAATTATTGTCACTTCAGATGTGATATCATTTTCGATATCGGCTGCTATGACATTGTTTTTTCGATTTTTTTTTGTTCTTCTGGAGCGTTTTTTATTGTTAGTTGCTTCTTCCGTAAAGGCATCTACAGAATTTTCTCCTACAGCTGCTTTTTCCTCTTCTTCAAGAAGAGCAAGGCGATCAGCAATAGGAATTTGATAATAATCAGGATGAATTTCAGAAAATGTTAAAAAACCATGTCGGTTTCCACCATATTCAACAAAAGCTGCTTGGAGAGAGGGTTCTACACGCGTAATACGTGCGAGATAAATATTCCCCTTGAGCTGTTTTTTATGTTCTGATTCAAAATCAAGTTCTTCAATTTTGTTGCCGTGAACAACAACAACACGTGTTTCCTCCGGATGGGAGGCATCTATAAGCATTTTGTTTGACATAAGTTAATATCCTGAAGGCGACATACACAATTTTATTCAAACGAACGCTATAACTATTCGTAAACATAAAAGGCTGTCTGCCATAAAAGGGAGGTACCAGAAAAACAGGATGGAACACCACGTGCAGAGGCATGACTGCATTTACACCATTTCTCATCATTATCTCCATCTGTTTTTTATGACTCATACTTTTTAAAAGTCTCCGGTAAAATAATCTTTAAAACAGTTCGGATATCCGAACCAACGAATCTTAAGTAATGCAATCCTAATGTTATAACATAGAAATTTTTCATCCATAAAAAAGTCTCAGCGCATGATAGGCAAAAAACCTCTAAAGACAACTTAATATGAGTTACAGATAATTTAGATAACTATTATCAGCTAGGAAGCATAAATATTCTTTTATGTTGATATCATGCGTTTGGCAAGTAACAATGTACATCATGTATAATGATAATATCTTTATGACCTTAATTTCGTTTTTGGGTGTTTATTTAGCTTTTATTGAAAGATAGAGAATAAATTGCTGTATCGTTTTTATATAACCAAGAAAAATTATTACAAATGTAATGTAGAGTACTTTGCTTATGATAAGAGTTTTTTTTACCAAAAAGCTGAAAACAGCGTATGAGGATGTTATTGTGCTTGTCACGTACTTTTTATTATGTTTTTTGCTATTACAAACCAGTGTTCAAGCTGCAGATCCTCTGAGACTTATTAGTTTTCGAACCATTGGTGATAGTGTTTATACGCGTATTATTGCGGTTTTCAATTCAAAGCCAAATGTTCGTTTACAGATTTTAGACAGGCCTGCACGTTTGGTTATCAATTTACCTACGAGTGACTTTTCAATACAAAGTACGCCTTTAAAAAATCAGAATACATTATCCGTTATGCTTTCAGATGTGCGGTATGCTTTTTCTGACATACAGACTTCACGCATTATTTTGACAAGTAAAACGGCTTTTGTGGTTGAAAAAAGTGTCGTAAAAAAATTAAATAATGGTTTATGGCAGTTGCTGATTGATATTCGTAAAAGTACACAAGAAAAATTTGATGAGATATTAAAGAACCAGCAAAGGACCATTTTTGATACAAAAACACAGTTAATTCCAGCATATAGTTTCCGTGTTGTTCTTGATCCTGGTCATGGTGGTATTGATGGTGGTGCACGGGGTGTTACTGGAATCTTAGAAAAAGATGTGACTTTAGACTTTGCGCGTGCTTTGCGAGACGAACTACAAAAGGATTCTCATATTATTGTTGCTTTAACGCGAGATTCCAATATTTTTTTAAGACTGAGTGAAAGAGTTAAAAAAGCACAAGAGTTTGATGCTGATCTTTTTATATCTATTCACGCGGATACGATTGATTTACATTCTCTTCGCGGTGCCACAGTGTATACCATATCAGAAAAAGCCTCTGATGCCATTGCAAAATCTTTAGCTGAAAATGAAAATAAAGTTGATTTGCTCGATGGTTTGCCCGCAGATGAAACGCTCGAAGTTACAGATATTTTGATGGATCTTACACGACGTGAAACACATACATTTTCGGTTAATTTTGCAAATAGTGTTATTTCAAGTTTATTAAAGAATCATATTAACTTGATTAATAACCCACATCGGTATGCTAATTTTCAAGTTTTAAGAGCTTCAGATATACCCTCCGTCTTGATAGAGATAGGTTATTTATCCAATAAAGAGGACGAAAAGTTATTAAATGATCCTCGTTGGAGAAAACAAATGGCAGCCTCTATTGCTCATTCTATTCGTCAATTTGCTGATTATAGGCAGAAAATGATACAGCCTCTTTAAATTTGTAAGAAAATAGAGTATCAATATGGGGTTTTAGTGTACCTTAATATAAATAAAAGATAGAAAACAAATTCTCTTAATCTCAATCTTGTGGTGATATCCACTTGGGGTATTTGAAGTAACCTATTTTTTCTTTGATTAATTCTTAAGAAAGCGATAGCCGTTTTTATGATGATTTTTTTAAGATATCTTCTTCGTTTTTTTGTTGCTATTGGACTTTGCGGAGCAATAACGTGGGGTGTTATAACCAGTGGTCAAGCAAATGCACTCCCTGATTATGAAGTTCTTTCACTTTATGAGCCGCCGGTAATGACCCGCGTCCATGCTTCTGATGGCCGTCTTATGGCAGAGTTTGCAACAAAACATCGCCTCTATTTACCGATTCAATCAATACCAAAGCTTGTTATAAATGCTTTTATTTCGGCTGAAGACAAAAACTTTTATCATCATTTTGGTTTAGATCCTGAAGGACTTTCTCGAGCTTTGATCAATAATATTCGTAATATTGGTTCTGGAAAACGTCCAGAGGGTGCATCAACTATAACACAACAAGTCGCTAAAAACTTCCTTTTAAGTTCAGAAACAACGTTAGAGCGTAAATTTAAGGAAGCTATTTTAGCAATGCGTATTGAAAAAACTTATTCAAAAGATCATATTCTCGAACTTTATCTCAATGAAATTTATCTGGGTCGTGGCACTTATGGTATAGCAGCTGCTTCTTTGACCTATTTCAATAAATCCGTCAATGATCTGACGCTAGAACAATGTGCTTATTTGGCTGCTCTTCCAAAAGGACCAGCAAATTATGATCCATTTAAGAATACACAACGTGCTATTGATCGGCGTAATTGGGTTATAGACCGGATGATTGCAAATGGATATGTAACGCGTAAACAAGGTGAAAAAGCGAAAGCTAAACCTTTAGGAGCGACAATACGTGGGAGTGATAGTTACGTTTTTGCGGCTGATTATTTTACTGAAGAAGTGCGACGTCGTTTAATACATCGCTATGGGGCTAAAACACTTTATGAAGGTGGGCTTTCCATTCGTACAACACTTGATCCGCATTTACAACTTATTGCGCGACGTGCTTTGCACGATGGATTAATTAGATTTGATCATTCGCAAGGATGGCGTGGAGCTTATGCGCATATTGATGAGAAAGGTGATTGGGGGATAGAACTTGCAAATATCACAGGGCTAAGTGATGTTCCTGAATGGCGTTTAGCTGTTGTTCTTTCTACTAATCCCAATAAAGTAGAGATTGGTTTACAGCCACAGCGCGAAGCTTCAGGTATATTATCAAAAAAACAGGAAATTGCTGTTTTATCTGAAGCTGATTCAAAATGGGCACTCCATGTTGTAAAAGAAAATGGTTATCGAAAAACTGTTCAGAGCTTATCTCATGTTCTGCAAGTTGGGGATGTCATTTTTGTTGAAAAATTATCTAATACAAACAACACTTATCGTTTACAACAAATTCCAAAGGTTGAAGGTGCAATTGTTGCTATGGAACCTCATACAGGGCGCGTTCTTGCGATGGTGGGAGGATTTTCTTTTGCTGCATCTGAATTCAATCGTGCAACCCAAGCTTATCGGCAACCTGGGTCTGCTTTTAAGCCTTTTGTTTATGCTGCAGCTCTTGATAACGGGTATACACCAGCATCCGTTGTTTTAGATGGCCCCATTGAAGTTCGTCAATATAATGGTGAAGTTTGGCAACCCAAAAATTATGGTAGTACCTTTGCAGGACCTTCAACGTTGCGTTATGGTATTGAGCGTTCTCGTAATCTTATGACAATACGGCTTGCTAATGATATGGGAATGCCTCTTGTCGCTGAATATGCAGAACGCTTTGGCGTGGTGGATAAATTGCAGCCTTATCTTCCCATGGCTTTAGGAGCTGGCGAAACAACAGTATTACGAATGGTTACAGCTTATTCAGTTATTGCCAATGGGGGACGCTCCATTAAACCTTCTCTGATAGACAGAATTCAAGATCGTTATGGAAAGACAATTTATCGTCATGATGATCGTATTTGTGAAAATTGTAATACGCATTCATGGAATAATCAAAGTGAACCCACATTGATTGATGAGCGAGATCAAGTTCTTGACCCTATGACGGCTTATCAGATTACATCCATGATGGAAGGGGTTGTTCAGCGTGGTACTGCAGCGCGTTTACGTTATCTTAATCGACATATTGCCGCTAAGACAGGGACAACTAATGACTCTAAAGATGTCTGGTTTATGGGATTTACTCCTGACATTGTTGTTGGTATTTTTATCGGCTACGATCAACCTGCTCCGTTAGGATATAATGGAACCGGAAGTTCGTTAGCTGCACCTATTTTTGGTGAGTTTATGACAAATGCTCTTAAAGGGAAGCCAGATGTTCCCTTTAAGATGCCAAAGGGTATGATTTTAATGCCAATTAATCGGAAAACAGGAATGCTTGCGGAAAGAGGAGATCAAGATGTCATTATAGAAGCATTTAAACCAGGGACTGGTCCTGCTGATATATATCAAGTTATTGGGAGTACAAATTCTTTTCAAGAGGGTGTTCCTGCAGTAACTACTTCTCCACAAGTCAATAAAGCCCTTGAAAGTGGGACAGGTGGGCTGTATTAATCAACAAAATCTCCTTTCGCCATGAGTCATGGTTCTTATTTTTTTTACAGTGTCGGTTCTGTAAATAGAATGATAAATCCATGCTATTTCTTCACAGAAGCTATCAAGTTTGTATAAAATTCTAGAGGCATAACCAGAAAGAATGTTAAAAAATACGGTGTTAAATTATGCGAGCAGAAATAGAAATATTAGTTGATGAAATCCAGAAAGCAATTCAATTGCTAAGGGGGCATCTTTGACTGGGATCAATCACTAAAGCGTCTCGAATATCTTAATCAAAAAGCAGAAGATCCGTCATTATGGGATGATGCACAACGAGCACAGGATATGATGCGTGAGCGTCAACGTCTTGATGATTCAATCAATGGTCTTTTATCATTTACAAAAACACTTGAAGAATGCATTGAGCTTATCGCGATGGGCGAAGAAGAAAGTGATGTTGAAATTATCGCTGATGCAGAAAATTCAATACGTAATCTTAAAAATGAGATAGATAAAAGGCAAATTGATGTACTTCTTTCAGGGGAGGCGGATCCGAATGATATCTATCTAGAAGTTCATGCTGGAGCAGGGGGAACAGAAAGCCAAGATTGGGCTTCTATGCTCTTACGTATGTATATGCGCTGGGCTGAACAGCATGAAATGAAGGTTGAAATTTTAGAAATTCATGATGGAGAAGAAGCAGGAATAAAGTCAGCGACGATTCTTGTAAAAGGGCATAATGCTTATGGAATGTTAAAAACAGAATCAGGCGTTCATCGCTTGGTGCGGATTTCTCCATTTGATTCGAATGCAAAGCGCCATACCTCTTTTGCGAGCATTTGGGTTTATCCAGTTATTGATGACAATATTGAAGTTGATGTTTCAGAGGCAGATGTGCGTATTGATACATATCGTGCATCGGGAGCAGGAGGACAACATGTTAACACGACAGATTCCGCTGTTCGCATTACACATATAAAAACGGGTATTGTTGTTCAATGTCAAACAGAGCGTTCTCAACATAAAAATCGCGCTACGGCTTGGTCAATGTTGCGTGCACGACTTTATGAAGAAGAGCTTAAAAAAAGAGAAGAGGAAACCAATGCTGCTGAATCTTCTAAAACAGAAATCGGATGGGGACATCAAATTAGATCTTATGTTCTTCAACCCTATCAACTTGTCAAAGATTTGCGTACAGGAATTGAAAATACGGACCCACAATCCGTACTTAATGGTAATTTAGATGCATTTATAGAGGCTGCACTCGCACGGCGCATTTATAGACAAGACCAAGAAATTGAGGATATTCGTTAATTATATATCCTTCCTTCAAGCCATGTAGATTTTTTTCTTAAGCTGTTCGTTTTATTGATGTTGTGATGTTACTATAGCCCTTGATACTTTAAAGATTCAAAGAAGGATTTTCTTGTTCTTTTCTTCAACCTTTTCTTACATGCCAATCCTGCTTATGATATCGCAAGTAATAGGAAGAAGCTGAGATAAGAAAAATTTGCGATATTCGGAGGATAACTTTTGCTTTTTAAAGTAAATCAAACACTCAATTTACAAGTTACCACTATGATGTAAAAGTGTTGCAGTAGCTAAAACATTTTCAGCATGCCCAGATACGCTTACTTTGCGCCATTCTTCTGCTATTATTCCATTTGCATCAATGAGAAAAGTGCTCCGTTCAACACCCATATATTTGCGTCCATACATGCTTTTCTCAACCCAAACACCATAAGCTTCGAGGGTTGTTTTTTCTTCATCAGAAACCAAGATGACATCAAGTTCATGTTTTACTTTAAATTTATTATGTTTTTTTACATTATCTGGAGAGATTCCAATAACAGCAACACCGATTTCATCAAATTTCATCTTTAATTTTGTGAAATCAAGTGCTTCGCTTGTGCAGCCACTGGTGTCATCTTTTGGATAAAAATATAAAACAACAGGTTTTCCTTTAAAGTCAGAAAGACACAGTGTTTCTCCTCCGTCGCGAGGCAAGTTAAAATCAGGAGCAAGGGCACCTTTCATTGGTTTTGTCATTGTTTTCATCTTTCTTGTGTAACAGGTATAAGATATCAGAGTATACAGAAGAAAAGAACTATTCAACTCTCTAGAATATTATTGTTTTGAAAAGACCTTTATTTTCCTAACAAAACTCGCCCTATCACAACGATTGGATTGGAAGAACAAGATCGACGTGAACAACATAAACAAAACAACAAAAGATTATACTAGTTTCATCACAACATGTTTTTTCTTACCGAAAGAAAGTTTAATGATTCCTTCTGCACTGACATCCTCTTCAATAATAAGATGTGTTTCATCCTCAATAATTTGATCATTTACACGTACACCTCCACCTTGAACGTGTCGGCGTGCCTCACTATTAGATTTAGCAAGTCCTGCTTGTACTAAAAGAGTGAGCAATCCAACACCTTTTTTTAATTCTGAGGCATTAATTTCAACAGTTGGAAGATTTTCTCCCAGAGTTTTTTCTTCAAACGTTTTGCGAGCAGTCTCTGCTGCTGCATTGGCAAGAACACGTCCATGCAACATTGCTGTAACTTCTGTTGCAAGAATTTTTTTTGCTTCGTTAATTTCTGTCCCTTGTAATACAGAAAGTTTAAGAATCTCATCCATTGGCAAAGGGGTATAGAGCTTTAGAAATCGTGTTACATCAGAATCTTCTATATTACGCCAATATTGCCAAAATTGATAAGGTGAAAGCATATCCGCATTCAGCCATACAGCCCCATTCAATGATTTACCCATTTTAGCACCGGAAGAGGTTGTCAGCAATGGTGATGTTAACGCATATAATTGTGGTGTTCCTAAACGATTCCCTAATTCGATTCCGTTAATAATGTTGCCCCATTGATCAGAGCCCCCCATTTGCATACGCAACCCATAACGTTTATAAAGTTCAACAAAGTCATAAGCTTGCAGAATCATATAATTAAACTCTAAGAATGACAAAGAGTGCTCACGCTCAAGTCTGAGTCTGACAGAATCAAATGACAACATACGGTTGACAGAAAAATGTTTTCCTACATCACGCAAAAATTCTAAGTAGTTTAAATTGCATAACCATTCAGCATTATTCACAATACAAGCATCAGTTTCTCGGTTACCGAATGTCAAATAGTTAGCAAATACCTTTTTAATACCATCAATATTTGCAGCAATATCATCTTGTGTCAGAAGGCGTCGCGCTTCATCTTTGAAGGAAGGATCACCGATTAATCCAGTTCCTCCGCCCATTAATGCAATGGGGCGATGGCCCGTTTTTTGTAACCAATAAAGCATCATAATCTGAAGAAGACTTCCAGCATGTAAACTCGATGCTGTTGGATCAAATCCAATATAAGCGCTTACAGTTTCTTTTGAAAAAAGATCATCTAAACCTTTTTCATCTGAAATTTGGTAGATAAAACCACGTTCGCTCATAATGTGTAAAAAATCAGATTTAAAGGCAAACACAGATTCAATTTCCTAATTTTAAAAGTGCATTCAATTCATGTAATAGGTGATTATTATATAATGGAGCGTTATCTATCATAACTGATACAAACATCACAAGAGAAAGAGACATATTAGTAATGTAAAGATAATAATACAGGTATTATTTCCTTTTTACGCTAAAAAAGAGAGTTTTTAGTAATAGAAAAAAGATATTTTGTTATTCTCATTTCTATCCTGAAATAAGATTTAGAAAAGCTTTAAATACAGATTAAAAAATTACTTTGTTATAATCAGAGACCATTTTTGCTGATTTTGTATAAATCTATCGTGTTTTCTTAAGTTAGCGAAAGTATTTCAGGAGGGGGAGCGAGAAGTTCATTGGTGATATGGTTATCCAAATAGTGGGTACATCGCTCAATAAGCTCTTCATGACATCCACTGAAAAAGTGATTAGCCTCTTCCAATATTTCTTGTGTGATGATGATTCCTTTTTGTGTTTTCAATTTATCGACAAGTATTTGAACATCTTTTGGAGGAGCAACTTTATCGATACCACCATGAATGATAAGTCCAGAGGAGGGACAAGGTGCAAGAAATGAAAAATCATAAACATTAGGCTGAGGGGCAACTGAGATAAATCCCTCAATTTCTGGTCGGCGCATTAAAAGCTGCATACCAATCCATGCTCCAAATGAATATCCTGCTACCCAACAATTTTTAGAGTCTGGATGTTGTGTTTGCACCCAATCGAGAGCAGCAGCAGCATCTGAAAGTTCTCCTATTCCATAATCAAATTCACCCTGACTACGACCAATACCACGAAAATTAAAACGTAAAGTTGTAAAGCCACGTTGTTGGAACATATAAAAGAGATCATAGACTATTTTATGATTCATAGTTCCACCAAATTGGGGATGAGGATGCAAAATGATCGCAATGGGTGCATTTTTTTGTTGTGAAGGTTGATAACGCCCTTCGAGCCGACCCGCGGGACCGTTAAAAATAATTTCTGGCATAAAATGCTCCTTAATGCAATAAAAGGCTCTCATTGACCTTGGTCGACTTTTACCATAGAATCTCTTAAATAATTATTAGATATTCTTTTTTTAGTGCGCTTTTCAAGAAAATTGCGCTATTTTTTTAATCAATTCATAAGATTAATGATTGCGATGTAAGATGGTTATAAAACGCCGATATTTTGATCATAACGCAACAACACCGCTCAAAAAAATGGCACGGATGGCGTTACTGGAATCTTTAGAGATATTTGGTAATCCATCATCGGTTCATAAGGAAGGGCGTGCGGCTAAAACTTTGTTGCAAAAGGCACGTCAACAAATCGCTGAAAATCTTAAAACAGATCCAGATCACGTGGTATTTACCTCTGGTGCGAGTGAAGCAGCAATGACTTTGTTAACACCCTTTTACAATATGGGGAATGCAAAAGTTCAATTTTCTCATCTTTACCTTGGAGCAACTGAACATCCCTCTGTTGCAGAAGGAGGGCGTTTTTCTAAAGAATTCATAAGCGTCATTGCTGTTAATCAAGATGGACTCATTCAACAAGATAAATTAATATCACTCTTAACGGTTCATGATAAAACAAAAGGTTTACCTCTTGTTGCTATTCAAGCTGCAAATAGTGAAACGGGTGTTATTCAACCGTTAACAGAAATCGCCGCTATTGTTCGGGATTTAGGAGGCACTCTTATTGTTGATTTGACACAATATATAGATAAAAATTTCGTGGATATTAATCAGCTAGGAGGAGACTTTTTTATACTGTCTGCACATAAAGTTGGTGGTCCTAAAGGAATCGGTGCTTTTGTTTCATGTAGTAATATTCTCATGCCACATCCTCTTATTATTGGGGGAGGACAAGAAAGAGGTCTCCGCGGAGGAACAGAAGCATTGCCCCTTATTGCTGCTTTTGGAGCAGCAATGGCTGATTGTTTCACACAGGAGGAAATAAAACAGTTAATATATTTACGCAATAAATTAGAAGATGGACTACAAAAAATAAGTAAAAATGTTGAAATTTTTGGCAAAAAAGTTCAACGTTTGCCAAATACAACTTACTTTACCGTGAAAAATATAAAAGCTGAAACGATGCAAATTGCTTTTGATTTAGAAGGGTTTTCTATATCATCCGGCTCTGCTTGTTCTTCGGGAAAAGTAAAACAAAGCAAAGTATTGGAGGCAATGGGGTATCATGTTCCAAATGGTGCTATTCGCATTTCGCTAGGGCGTGACACAACTTCTGAAGATATTGATGATTTTCTGTCGTTTTTTTCTCAAATTATAAGCAGAAAAAAAGGGTAAGATTTATCATCAGAAAGTTATAAAATTAGAATTATTTTAAATAATAGAATAAGTTTGATTGAAATTTTTGCACTTTACCTATAGCCTAGGAAATAACTTGCTTACTTTAATCTCGTAAAAAAATAAGACTTTTAGTTACCGGTTTTTGACGCCAAAAAATGGAGAAAATTTATGCCGGCAGTACAAGAAACAATACGCCAAGTACGTGAAATAGATGTTGACCAATATAGATATGGTTTTGAAACCAATATTGAAACAGATAAAGCTCCAAAAGGCTTAAATGAAGATATAATCAAATTTATTTCTGCTAAAAAACATGAGCCTGAATGGATGATAACATGGCGCTTAAAAGCTTACCGCCGTTGGCTGACAATGCAAGAGCCTCATTGGGCGCGTCTTGAATATCCTAAATTTGATTTTCAGGAGCTTTATTATTATGCTGCTCCAAAAAATCATACAGGACCAAAATCTTTGGATGAAGTGGATCCTGAGTTATTAGCAACGTACGAAAAACTTGGCATTCCCCTTAAAGAACAAGAGATTTTGGCAGGAGTAAGAAAACAGTCTGATCCCTCTACTTTTGATGACAGTATGTCTGTATCGGGACAGGTGGCTGTTGATGCAGTCTTTGATTCTGTTTCTGTTGTAACAACATTCAAAAAAGAGCTGGCACGTGCTGGTGTGATTTTTTGTTCTATTTCAGAGGCGATTATTGAACATTCTGAACTTATAAAAGAATATTTAGGAACAGTTGTACCTGTAAGTGATAATTATTATGCGGCCTTAAATGCTGCTGTCTTTACAGATGGTTCATTTGTTTATATTCCCAAAGGGGTTCGTTGTCCTATGGAGCTTTCAACTTATTTTAGGATTAATGAACGTAACACTGGCCAATTTGAACGAACATTGATTATCGCCGCTGAAGATTCTTATGTTTCTTATCTTGAAGGGTGTACAGCACCCCAACGTGATGAAAACCAACTTCATGCTGCTGTTGTTGAGCTTATTGCCCTTAAAAATGCAGAGATTAAATATTCTACAGTACAAAACTGGTATCCTGGCGATAAAGATGGAAAGGGTGGTATTTATAATTTTGTGACGAAGCGTGGAGATTGTCGAGGTGATAACTCTAAAATTTCATGGACACAAGTTGAGACTGGTTCTGCGATTACTTGGAAATATCCATCCTGCTTACTCCGTGGTGATAATACGCGTGGAGAATTTTATTCTATTGCTGTTGCAAACGGTCATCAACAAATTGATTCCGGTACAAAAATGATTCATTTGGGAAAAAATACATCCAGTCGTATTATTTCCAAAGGCATTTCTGCAGGTTTTTCAAATAACACTTATCGAGGACAAGTCACAGCACATCGAAAAGCACAAAATGCGCGTAACTTTACGCAATGTGATAGTTTGTTAATCGGGAATGATTGTGGTGCGCATACAGTTCCTTATATTGAAGCAAAAAATGCAACAGCTCATTTTGAACATGAAGCCACAACATCAAAAATTTCTGATGACCAACTTTTTTATGTCATGCAACGAGGAATTCCCGAAGAAGAAGCTATCGCATTAATTGTAAATGGTTTTGTAAAAGAGGTCATTCAAAAACTTCCCATGGAGTTTGCTGTCGAAGCACAAAAGCTTATTGGTATTAGCCTTGAAGGTAGTGTTGGGTAATTTTATTTAATTAGATAAATAGAAGATTTGATGTAAAAAGGCTGTAACAGTAGCAAATAATGCTAAAAATGACCTCTATGGTAATTACAAAAGTAGGTGGATGCTAAGGTAAAATAATACGCATTGGTATCTGAAAAAACAGCCAAAACAGGATTAAATTATGTTAGAGATAAAAAATTTGCACGCCCGTATTGCTGAGACCGATACAGAAGTTATTCGTGGTTTAAACTTGACAGTTCAAGATGGAGAAGTTGCCGCTATCATGGGACAAAATGGAGCTGGAAAATCAACTTTGTCTTATTTGATTGCTGGTCATGATGATTATGAAATAACAGAAGGAGAGATTCTCTATAATGGACAATCACTTTTAGAAATGGATCCAGCAGAACGTGCTGCATATGGTGTTTTTCTTGCATTTCAATATCCAATGGAAATACCAGGGGTAGCAACAATGGAATTTTTAAAAGTTGCGATGAATTCTCAACGCAAAGCGCGAGGTGACGAAGAACTTAAAATTCCTGAATTTATAAAATGTGTTAAAGAAGTTTCAGCCAAACTTGAAATAGATATGGATATGCTAAAGCGTCCATTAAATGTAGGTTTTTCAGGTGGAGAAAAAAAACGCGCTGAAATTTTACAAATGGCACTTCTTGAACCTACACTTTGCATTTTAGATGAAACGGATTCTGGTTTAGATATTGATGCACTAAAAATTGTTGCAGATGGTGTTAATAAACTTCGGGATTCAAAACGTTCATTTTTGGTGATTACCCATTATCAACGGCTGCTTAATTATATTATTCCTGATACGGTACATGTTCTTTATAAAGGACAAATTATCAAAAGCGGTGATAAATCCTTAGCGCTTTATTTAGAGCAAAATGGGTATGCTGATCTTATTAGAGAAGCGGTTTGAGGTTATTAAATATGAATGCACAGCAAAACTTGTTAACGGTTGAAGAAAATATACTCAGTAATTTCAATCAGTATGTAAAACGCTTACCTGGTGATAAAGCTGTACAGGAAATCCGCAAGAAAACTATTGAGCAGTTTCAAACGACACGGCTTCCTTCCCGTAAAATCGAAAGTTGGCATTATACCAATCTGCGTACCTTACTGAAGTCTATTAGCAATTTTTCAAAAGTTCAAGACAATCAATTGGTTGATGCATTGCTTTCAGAAAGTGCTGTTTTTTCCATAAACAATGGAAAAACATCGATAGAGTCAAAGGTAGATAATATTACAGTAAAACGCCTTTCAGACGCATTAGAAGATAATTCTGTACAGATAAATCAAAACATTTCTGATGAAGATTTTATTGGACAGTTAAATACAGCTTTTGTGACAGATGGTTGGCTTTTTCACATCCCTGAAAATACAAAGTTAAATATCCCCATTGAATTACAAAATATACAAATGAGGGGACAATCTCATATTTTTTCGGATATAAAAGTTGATAAAAATAGTCAAGTTATGTTTATTGAACATCAGGTTGGCAATGATAAAGATACCTTTGTCAGTTCAATATTTTCATTAAATGTTGCTGCTGATAGTGATGTTACGTGGATTCTCATTCGCAATCGTGATTTTAATTCTACACAATTTGGTCGATTTTGTGCTGTTCTTGATCAAAGAGCGAAGTTATCACTTTATGTCATTAATATAGGGAGCCAATTAAATCGCCAAGAAATCGATATTGAATTACAGGGAGAAGAATCTGATTTTCAATTACGCGTCATAAATTTATTGTCAGGACAAACACATAGTGATCTTACAATGACTGTTCGTCACATGGAAGAAAAATCAACATCAACCGAAATTATACGCAATGTGGTTACAGATAAGGCTGTTGGTGTTTTCCAAGGAATAATACGTGTTTCTCAAAAAGCGCAAAAAACAGATGCACGCATGGCTTGTAATAGCCTTATTCTTTCAGATGATGCAGAATTTAATGCAAAGCCTGAACTGGAGATTTTTGCCGATGATGTTGCATGTGGTCATGGTGCAACAGTTGCTAATATTAATCATGATTATCTTTTTTATCTTATGACACGTGGTATCCCATTTAAAACGGCGCGTGCACTTTTGATTAAAGGATTTATCTCTGAGCTCATTGATGACATCAAGCAAGATAATATTCAAATTGTTTTGGAGAATATCATTAGTAAATGGCTTGAAAAAAATATTTAAGGTAGAAAAAATGGAAAATAACGTACAAACATTTACTTATAATGTCGAAGAAATTCGGCGTGATTTTCCTATTTTGCACCATCAAGTTTATGGAAAGCGATTAGCATATCTTGATAGTAGTGCTTCTGCCCAAAAACCAATGTCTGTACTCAATGCAATGAATAATTATTATCACTATAGTTATGCTAATGTACATAGGGGAATGTATTTTTTAGCCAATATAGCAACACAATCATATGAAAATTCTCGTGAAACCGTTCGTGTTTTTCTAAATGCTCAAAAAACTGAAGAAATTGTTTTTACGAAAAATGCAACAGAAGCTATTAATACTGTTGCTTATGGTTGGGCTATGCCCAAACTCAAGGAAGGTGATGAGATTGTTCTAACGATCATGGAACATCATTCAAATATTATTCCTTGGCATTTTCTCCGTGAACAAAAAGGTGTTAAACTTATTTTTGTTCCTGTCGATGAAAATGGTGTTCTGCACATTGAAGATTTCCAAAAGGCTTTAAGCGAAAAAACGCGGCTTGTTGCTATAACGCATATGTCCAATATATTAGGAACTGTGCCTCCTGTTAAAGAGATTATTAAACTAGCACATCAAAATTCTATTCCGGTTCTTGTTGATGGTTCTCAAGGAGCAGTACATTTAACCGTTGATGTGCAAGATCTCGATTGTGATTGGTATGTCTTTACAGGTCATAAGCTTTATGGTCCCACCGGTATTGGTGTTCTGTATGGTAAGGAAGATAGATTAGAAGAAATGCGTCCTTTTCAAGGGGGAGGGGAAATGATCGAGGAGGTAACAACCGATAAGGTTTTTTATAATGCGCCTCCTTACCGTTTTGAAGCAGGAACTCCTCCTATTGTTGAAGCTATTGGATTAACTGCGGCTATTGATTATATACAAGAGAAAGGTCGTAGTACGATTCATGCCCATGAGAGGTCCCTTTTAGCTTATGCGCAGGAAAAACTTAAAATGGTTGAATCATTGCGTATTTATGGTCATTCTCCCAATAAAGGAGCTATTATATCATTTACAATTGAAGGGATTCACGCCCATGATATCGCTATGTTTATTGATAGAAAAGGAGTTGCAATACGCGCGGGAACCCATTGTGCACAGCCTTTATTACAGCGCTTTGGTCTAACATCTATTTGTCGTGCATCGTTAGCCATGTATAACACTCAAGAAGATGTAGATCAATTAGTAGAAGCATTGAAAGAAACAAGGACATTTTTTAATGGTTGAATCAATTGAAGAGCGTCATTCTACAGAATCTGTTGAAACTGTAAGCAAAAATAAAAAATCTTATATATCAGCAATTCCAGCAGATGAAATTGATCGTATGACGAATGATATTATTGCTGCTCTCAAAACAGTTTATGACCCAGAGATTCCTGCTGATATTTATGAGCTCGGACTGATCTATCGTATTGATATTGAAGATGATCGTTCAGTAAAAATTGAAATGACTCTTACAGCACCGGGATGTCCTGTTGCTGGTGAAATGCCGGGGTGGGTAGAAAATGCAGTCAGTGCAATTGAAGGGGTTTCGTATGTTGAAGTCACTATGACTTTTGATCCACCATGGACACCTGATTGTATGTCAGAAGAAGCTCAAATTGCTGTCGGATGGTACTAACAATACTGTTCGTGAATGCATCGTTTTTCTCAAACATTTGGATTTAAAAACGATTACATGCATCATAATAAACCAAAATTAGAACTTAACTGGATTGGAAAAGAAAAATACCCCAAACTAAAACCCGATATCTTATTAGAAGATCTTGAGAAATCTTATCATGCCTCAAATCAAATATCCTTTCAGGATATTTTTGATAATAAACTTATTTTTGGTGATAATTTGCTCGCACTCAAAGCACTTGAGCAAGAATATACGGGCAAGATAAAATGTATCTATATCGATCCGCCTTATGATACAGGAATGCTTTTGAACATTATGAAGATGGTTTAGAGCATTCCATATGGCTAAGTCTTATGAGAGACAGGCTAGAATTGTTACATCATTTACTGGCGGATGATGGAAGTATCTGAATTTCCATTGATGATGATAAAACGGATAAAATTTTTGGTCTCCAAAATTTCATCAACAATATTATTTGGCAAAAGAAATATGCTCCACAAAATGATACAAAATGGCTTTCTGATAACCATGATTTTTAATGGTTTATGCCAAAAACAAAACGATTTGGCGCCCTAATTTACTTCCTCGTTTAAGCAATATGGATGCCCGCTATAAAAATCCTGATAATGATTCCCGCGGTTCTTGGAAATCTGGAGACTTATCCGTAAAAAGAGTAACGCTTAAGGATATTTATGAAATCATCATACCTTCTGGACATAAAGTGATGTCCCCTAATGGTAGAAGTTGGGCTATGAGTGAAAAAAATTCTCTGCATTATTAAAAAAATAATCGCATTTTGTTTGGTCCAACAGGAAACAATGTTCCTTCTCTGAAGCGTTTTTATCATAAGTAAAAAATGGTACGGTTTCAATGACAATTTGGCCCTATACAGAAGAAGATGCAAAAAGAGAGGTTAAAGTCTTTAATTCTGATAATGTCTTTCCAACTCCTAAACCTGAGCGTCTAATGGAACGCATCATTCAAATTGCAACTAGTCCTGGTGATCTTGTACTAGATTCTTTTGCTGGTTTCTGGCACAACTGGTGCAGTTGCTCACAAAATAGGCCGCAAGTGAATTATGATTGAACTTGGTGAATAAGTGTCATACCTATATTATCCCTCGTTTAAAACAAGTCATTGATAGAACTGATCAAGGGAGAATTTCTAAAAGTGTAAATTGGCAAGGTGGCGGTGGATTCTGTTATTATCGCCTTGCACCTTCTCTGTTGCAAAAAGATCCATGAGAACAATGGATTATTAGTTGCGAATATAATGCTGCGACGCTTTCAACAGATTATATTTATGTCACAACAAATGCTTTAACCCATGAACAACTCCGTATTATGAGTGAAGAGGTAGGTTCTCATCGTACGTTGCTGATTTGTTGTACCGCCTTTGATACGAAATCAGCATCATTTGAGAATCTGACACTCACTAAAATCCCCCGTGCAGTATTAGAAAAATGTGAATGGGGAAGGAATGATTACAGTTTAAATATAGCCAATCTTGAACCAATGATTGTAGTCAAAGAAAGCAACAAAGATAAAGATATTGCACAAAAAGAATTAGATCTGTTTAAATAATATATAAAAAGCGGAGTTTTTCATGAACACTGTTGAAAAAAGGATTTCTGCTCGTTTATCGTTGCGTGATCCTCAACGTGAGTCTTTAAATATTTTGGTAAAAATCTTAGAAAATATAGAGCTTTCTAAATTTGAACGGAACTTTTCTTCTTTTTGTTTTGCTTTAGCAAAGGGTGTGGGAAAAACGCGTCTTATGGGTTCTTTTATCAGCTATTTTTATTTAACAGGTCGCAATCGCCATTTTTTTGTTTTAGCTCCAAATTTAACTATTTATGAAAAATTGAAACAGGATTTTAGTTCCCAAAGCCCAAAGTATGTCTTTAGTGAAATAAGTGAATTCATTGCAAATAGACCTGTTATTATTACAGGTGACGATTATGAAAGTGGTAAAGGTATTCGCGTTGATGATTACCACTTGTCAAGGACAAAAGCGTTTGTTTGAGAATAGGGATACAGTCTTTATCAATATTTTTAATATTTCTAAAATTAATACAAAAGATAACAAAAAAGGTGCATTAAAATCTAGTATTCCACGAATTAAGCACTTGCAAGAAACGATTGGCGAAAGTTATTTTGATTATCTCGCAAATCTTCCTAATTTAGTTTTGTTAATGGATGAAGTACACACGTTATCGTGCTTCTGCTAGTGCGACGGCAATTAATGAGTTAAAACCTGTTTTAGGAATAGAGCTTACAGCGACACCAAAAACAATAGCGGCAAAACCTGTATAAAAATATTGCTTACAGTTCTTCACTTGCAGAGGCTATGAGGGATGGTTTTGTAAAAGAGCCTGCTGTTGTTACACGTAAAGATTTTCAACCTCAAAATTATACATCTGAGAAATTAAAACATATCAAATTATAAGATGCAATTCATGCCCATGAAAATATGCCAAAGATTATAACAAAAAGTTCGTTAAGCCTTTTATTTTAGTTGTCGCTCAAGATACAAATCATGCACAAAAACTACGGAATTTATTGGAATCAGATGCTTTTTTTCAAGTCCCTATAAGAGAAAAGTTTTAAAGATTCACACAAAACAGTCGTATATAGAAGAAGATCAAAATATTAAAAAGCTCATTGCAATTGAAGATTCTCATGAACCAACAGAAATTGTTATTCACGTTAATAAATAAAGGATGGGTGAGATGTTACGAATTTATACTATTGTACCGTTGCGTACATCGGCTTCAGAAATTTTAACAGAGCAAACAATTGCACGTGGATTGCGTTTGCCTTATGGGTATAGAACAGGCGTGGAAGCTATTGATCGTTTAACAATTATTGCACATGATCGCTTTCAAGATATTATTAATTGTGCAAACGATCCAAACTCAATTATAAAACAGCATATTGAGATTGGAACAGGGAGGGAATACATCCTCTGAAAAGACAGATATAGTGACGGTTCTAAGTCAAGTAGAAGCTTTATTTATACAAACGATGGTAACACATAATTCCGATATAAATGAAGCATCTGATTTACAAGGTATCATGTTACGTAACACAGATTCCCCTACATTAACATCTGAGGAGCAAGAAATTGTTCAATGGATATTTAAAATTACCCAGAAAAATGCCGTCAAAAATAAAAGCATTCAACGGTAATAATCACTTCCTTTAATAGTGATGCAGCTCTTATCCAGCAATTTTTTGCTGAAATAGAAGCAAAACGCCCTCAGTTACAAAAGCGTTATTCAGAAATTAAAACCATTGAAGGATGACCGCGGCAATATTATTTTACTAAACAAACAGATAGTGCTGAAATTGATGCAGTAGAGGATAATGCAAAGAGTAGAACAGAAGATGGCTCTGTTAAAGAGCATAATCTTTATCCGTTATTATCTAAATTTAACGTATTAATGGAAATGTTCTCGTAATAAACATGGTGCAGGCGGGAATAAATGACTTTATCCAGATCTCATAGGAATACAAGATTTAAGCAGGGAATGGAATTCGTGAAATCAAAGATTGTGTTTTGCAATATTTTGATAAAAAAGCGAAGCTTTGGTCTTTTGAAGTAAAAATTCTCATCAATCGTTCAAATTTACGAAAAGTATTTTTTCAAATAGTTAGTAATTCTTCATGGGTTAATTTGAGTTATTTAATTGCTAGTGAAATTGAAGGGGTTGATACATTAAAAGAGCTCCGAATGCTTTCAAGTTTGCATGGAATTGGATTTATAAGACTTAAAAAGGAAAACTCTTCCGAGAGCGAGATCTTGATTCCTGCCAAAGAACGTAGTGATGTTGACTGGGATACTGCTAATAGATTAGTGGAGAGAAACAAAGATTTTCTTGATTATATTAAGCTCATTGGTCAATTTTATCAAACCGGCGAGATGCATCCACTAAATTGGGATATATGTATCCATGAGGGGTATTTAAAAAAAGACTCTATTGTTTAAAAGCCTTTTTTACAGTAATAAAAAATTACTCTAACTATTTTATTTGACTTATTATATTGATATAATATATTGATTTATAATGATAATTAGTTTTTTAAACTTAAATGAGGAGGATGAATATCCTAGCATTCAATCCCTTCAAACCATCTTATATTGATATTGTATCAATCAAAATTGTTTACGTGCACACTCATGAGTGAGGTTGAGTAGAGGAAGAGTAAAAATTCTGTTTTAGACTCGTTCTACTTTATGCGTGGGGCGTAATTCCATTAGGTATTAGAATTAATGATTATAATTTATTAAAAATTTTCTATTGTAGAGAAAGAAATTCAACTTTTTTGCTTTTTTTACATCAAGCATTGAAAATATTACTTCCTCCTATTGAAGTCTTCTTACGGAGAATTTATACTACTATTTCTTTAATTGCTATTCGTTTTGATTATTATTAAGCTTTTTGTTATCCGAATTAAACATTCAAAAAAAACATTAATTTTATAAAATATTCACACAGTTTACTCATTTTCTTGAAATAGATTTAAAAAATAAATTGCTCTCAGATCTTATGGTAAAGGGAGAGTGTACCGTCACAGTTTGCCACAATACTCTCTTTATTTTTCAATAATACCGCACGCCAAACGCGCACCACCTCCGCCAAGCGGTAATGGTTTATCTGATTGATTATCTGCCCCTAAATGAATGACTAAAGAGTGCCCTTTAATTTCAGAGATTTTTTTAATCGTGGAGAAAGAACGCTCATCATGGCATATCCTTGCTTATCAACATAAAGTGCTGGTAAATCACCAAGATGACCATTGATATTATAAGGTCCGAAATGTTTTCCGGTATGTTCCGGATCATAATGTCCACCTGCGCTTCCACCAATTATGCCATCTTTTGTATCACATGAAGGATTTACATGTACATGAAAACCATGCATCCCTTCTGATAAATTAGGGATGAAAATCAAACCGTATGTGTTTTCTTCAATTTTAATGCTACCAATAGCCTTTTTGGAATTATTATCTTCTAATTTAAAATATTTACTTGTGTTGATAGTGCTAATGCAGAATTTTTATGAATTAAAAATGCCATAAAAATTAATAATAATAATATTTTCATAAAATACCTTTATAATTATATTTAAATAAATTATTATCTATAAAAATAATTATTAATTAAATTATATATATGTTATCTGAAGATAACTCTTATTTTTTGATCTATAAAAAATGTAGCTTTCATAGACTAATAATTATATCTCGCTTACAATTCTTCAAGAGATGCTTTAAAAAATCTACTTTTTGAGGTGTAATAAGGAATTAAGCAAGAAATTTTGATAAGTTAGATATTATTTCATTTATAATATGATAATCGTTTCATCAAAAAAAACATATGATTTAATTGTTTTTCATAGAAAAAATGACGAGAAATTTTTATTCATTATAAAATTTATAAGAGAAAAAATTATTATGATTCATATAAATTTCCCATAAAATACAGCATATACCGACACTCCCTCCCATTCCTGATCCTATCAATGTTCCTATTATCATTCCGGCAGAAAGTGCTACTCCTATACCCATTGTGATAACTGGACCAAATCCTGGAAGAGCAATATAACCATAAGCTGCAAGAGTTGCCGCGATAGCTCCTGATATGCTACCATTTAAACCGCCAATGAAAGCAAATTCTTTAATAAAATGGCAGCACTTTTTTAATCTTTTTTTCTTACAACTATGAAAAGAAACGTTGCTGTAAGTTTTAAAATCAATCATATTTTTTTCTTTCATTTTGAATGCTAACTGTTCCTGAATAGTCAACCGATACGAAAAAATGAGACTTTTTAAATTTTACTAAAGCACGCCAGATGCCTTTGTCATCTAAACGCAATCGTTTAATATTCTCAAAACCATTTTGCATAAGACAATTTTTAACTTGTGAAGCAGTAAATGAGTTCTGACCTATTTTAGTGACATTTTGAGTAGAACTATAGGTAAAGGTTTGACAATAAGGAAGATGAAAAACTTCACTGATTGAAGTAGTGACTATCAACGAGACACATACAATCATTATAAAAAAAATACTTAATTTCAAAAATTTATTTAGTTTCATCTTGTCACCATTTGTTGAAACAACACTTCATTAACCTCTGTGTTACTAACAGGTTCCCAAGATGATTTTATTTTTATATTATACTTAATAATAAAAAATTTTGAAAAGCTATTGATTAAATAAAAATGTTTTTTTAGTATTTATTTTATTATTAAAATTAATGTTATAAAATAACTTTTTCAAAACGGTATTATTTTTCATTTGCTTTATATTGCAAAATTTAACAGCTATAATTTAGCAAGATATCTTTACAATTTCAGCTGTAGTCTATAATTAAGTTTTCTCTTATTTCATATCATTATGCTAAATATATATAATAATTTTTAATAAAAAATGATTTATAGTAATGTTAATTATACATGTTTTATTAGAAAGAACAAAAAAAATTTCACATCAGTAATAGATATGATTCAAAATGTAATATTAAACCATAGAGCGATTATATCGCTTATTATTGCTCAGTAGAGCTGTTTAGATGATTTTGTTGAAAATATTTGCATAATTTCCTGGAATCCATAACGTGGATACATTCCTTCACGCATAAATAAATTACGTAATGGTGAAAAACTATGTAACAAACCAAGGCCAACGCTTCGTATGATATGAACAGGCAACATATGAGAAAGTAGAGCAGAGTTAAGTGTATGAACAGCTCCACTTCGGATTAATATATCTGGTTTGCGGCATTTGTTATAATGTGCAACAATCATTTCAGAGTTAAAATTAGATATTTTATTGGATAAAATATTAATCAAAGTTTGGACATCACGGAATCCTAAATTCAATCCCTGTGCACCAATAGGGGGGAAAACATGAGCGGCTTCACCCACTAAAATTGTTCGATTAGCAGCAAAATAATGAGAAAGAAGTCCTGAAAGCGTCCATGCTTGAATTGATGTTTCTAAGCTTACCTTTCCAAGCATTGATTGCATTTGGTTTTCGATCATTTTTGCAATTACTTTTGGTTCTATATTCAATAATTCCTCAGCACGAGAAGGATTAACAACCCATACAAGACTAGATCTTCGCCCTGGTAGTGGAACCTGTGTAAATGGACCATGTTCTGTATGAAATTCGGTTGATGTATTTTGATGAGAAAACTCATGAGAAAAGTTGAGAACAAGTGCTTTTTGTGGATAATTCCACTGTTTGACACTTATCCCTGCTGCTGCACGTGTAATAGAGTGACGTCCATCGGCTGCAACAACAAGTGGTACTTGAAGGACTCTACGATCAGCAAGAGTAATACATACATGTTTTTTTGTGTGATGAAAAGATTTGGCTGCAGAAACAAATCTTGTAATATTAGGCGTATGTGTAACAGCATCGACTAAAGCACTGTTCAATTTTACATTAGGTATATTATAGCCAAAAGCTTTTTCACCAATTTCAGCAGAAGAAAAATGCACCGTAGGAGCATGCACAATTCTAGAAGTTATATCTATAATTCTCATGTACGATAAAGCAGCTGCATGTTTTTGAAGATTATCCCAAATATTGAGTTTTTGAAGCATGCGTATTGCAGGCATCATAAGAGCAGTTGTCCGTAACTCATCTGTATGAGCAGAGGGGCCAACAAGAAAAACAGAAAGCCCCTCATGTGCAAGACTCAGAGCGGCTAACATTCCGACAGGACCTGCACCAATAACAGCAATATCTTTATGCTCTTTCTTTTCAAAGATCACAACGATTTGAACCTTTATCCATTGAGAAAATATTTTAATATTTCCAAATGATCACTCTCTTTTTATTATATGAAGCTCTTCTATTATAGTATGTAATAAATAATGCGATATAAAAAAGTAACCTTTTTATGATTTTTTTAATGCTGAGTTATATCATCGGTAAAAAATGGCGTATTGATAAATGGTTGAAGACTTTAAAAACGAGGATAAGAAAACCTTGAAACGTAAATTAACAAAGAAAATTAAAACAAATGCTAAATTATTACGCCATAAAAAAGTAACAATGCCACAAGCAAAGGCTTTTTCTGTTCATTTACTAACAGCTTCGGGATCATTTTTAGCGTTTCTTTCTCTTATATCAGCCTCTCAAAAAGAATGGACAGCTATGTTCTGTTGGCTTGGGCTTGCACTTCTCGTTGATGGTATAGATGGACCAATTGCACGAAAACTTGATGTTAAATACGTTCTTCCAACATGGTCTGGAGAGCTGTTAGATAATATCATTGATTACGTGACCTATGTCTTAATTCCTGCTTTTGCACTCTATCAAAGTGGTTTTATGGGGGTAGGGTTATCATTTTCATTGAGTGCAATTATTGTTATCTCATCTGCTATTTATTATGCAGATACTGGTATGAAAAGCAAAGAAAACTTTTTTAAAGGATTTCCTGTTGTTTGGAATATGATGATTTTTACGCTTTTTGTCGTAAGACCGGGAGAGTGGATTACTTTTATCATTATTGTTTTATCGGCGATTATATCTTTTTTGCCAATTTATTTTATCCATCCAGTAAGAGTTCTTCGCTTACGTAGAGTTAATTTCCCAATTTTTCTCTTATGGTGTTTTTTTGGTGTTTCTGCATTCTTTTATCAATTAGAAGCTCCCTATTGGGTTAAAATAGGAATTTCGGTAACAGGAGTTTATATATATTGTATTGGCGCAATCATGCAAATATTTCCTCAACTTGGAGCAAAAGATATAAAAAAATAATAAAATAGTTGTTTTACGAATTGTGGTGTGAGATGCAAATCGATTTTGGAGCAGATGATGATATTTCTTTTACGAAAGAAGGGTGTGCTGGTATTATAAAGCTCACACGCCCTTCAGCATTAAACGCTCTTAATCAACGAATGGTTTCAGCTTTAAAAAAAGCTCTCAGAACATGGGAAACAGATGATAATGTTTCTTGTGTCTTAATTGAAGGGGAGGGGCGTGCTTTTTGTGCTGGTGGAGATGTTGTAGAAATCTATCATATGGGAAAAAGTGCCTTTGCTTGTCAATACTTTAGTGACGAATATAGTTTAAATGCTTATATCAAACGTTTTTCAAAGCCCTACATTTCTTTCTTAAACGGTATTTGGATGGGAGGAGGGGTAGGTATTTCTATCTATGGTTCGCATCGGATTGTTACAGAAAATACAGTTTTTGCTATGCCAGAAGGTGCAATTGGATTTTTTCCAGATGTAGGTGCAAGTTTTTTCTTACCATCTCTTCCTAATCATTTTGGCATCTATCTTGCATTAACGGGTGCACGCATAAAGTGGGGAGATTGCTTAAATTTAGGATTAGCAACACACGCCGTTGCTGAAATTGAATTCGATATGATTAGAAAAGCTATTATTGAGCAAGGAGATCCTACTTTAGCTTTAAACGAGCAAGCAATTACAAAAGACTATGAAACGAGTCATGAAATACGTTGTATTATTAACACTTGTTTTAGTGTCCATACCTTAGAAGAATGTCTTGAATTGCTATATAAAAAAAGTGATGAAGGTATTTTATTTGCTAAAGAATGTTTGGATATTTTGCAGTCACATTCTCCGATAAGTTTAAAAGTTATCTGGAAACAAATGAAACAAAATTCATCTCAAACATTAGAAGATTGTATGAAAATTGAAAACCGTATTGCACATCATATGATTAATTCACATGATTTTCATGAAGGTATACGTGCTATGTTAATCGATAAGGACAGAAGACCTCAATGGCAGCCAGATAAACTTTCAAGTATAACAAATGAAATGGTAGACTCTTACTTTCAACCCGTTGAGAAAGAGTTATTATTGTGAAAAATAATTCACACAAACAGATTTCAAAAATCAATTTAATCTATAACTGTTATTTACGATTTTTGGCACTTATTTGCTTAGTCCTAGGTATTTGTTATTGGATACGCCTTGTTGGTGTTTTTCCAGGTATTCTATGGCGTTTTGATCTTATGCCTTGGCAGTGGCAATTTGCATCAGCTATATTGGCTATTCTCTATCCTATTGCCTTAGTTGGACTTTGGATGTATTCATTATGGGGTATCATTGTGTGGTGTATTGCAGCATTGATTGAAGCAATAACAATATATTATTCCGATTTTATTTATCAGCCATTTGTACCATTATTTCATGGAATATTGTTTTTAGCTTTCATAATCTTACAAATTGTGATGATTTTTTTTAAAAGAGTAAAAAATAAAAAAACATCGTGATTGAAATTTTCGAGCCAGAATAAACAGTTTTCAAACATACGTTCCTCAAAGCGCTAATGCTAATATACTCTTTCAATAAGTTCCATAATATATATTATGCGATAATAATCGAACAGCACATTAAAAGTTGTAATGAAATTACGTCGTATAAATAATAAAAATTACTGGACTATTTTACAACGTTTTATACGTGCAAGATCACTTAAAGCTGAAATTTCATTACTTTCATTTGATTTTACATCCATAAAAAATAAAGCAGGTACAAATATAACACTTGCTGCTGCTAAAGCCACGTTTTTATTTCTTGCTTTAGAACGCTCTGCAATTGTATCATTAGTCTGACGTTTATTAGCAAAAAACTCCCGTTGAATATCGGCACAACTCATTGATCCGTCATGTATTGTTGTCGTTGAAATATTTTTTTCTAAACGCCCTCCACATGCTGTCAAGGAAAACGCTAGAACCACAATACATACACCTCGCTTAAAATTCTTATACCTAAAAGCCTCATATTCAATATAAAGAGCACTAAATATGCCAAAAGTAAAAAAATAAAGGATAAATTTAAAAGTATTTTATTTAACTTAAAATATTGCGCATAATAAGCTTACGCATCTGTTTCAAAAGTAAGACCTTGATATGCAGGTTTTACATAGGATGGAACATAATTTATAACCTTGTTGTAATCCAGCGATCTGTCCATATGTGTAAGTATTGCTTGTTTTGGCATTAAATATTCTATCCATTGTAATGCTTGATCAACAGAAAAATGACTCGGATGGGATTTAAATTGAAGAGCTTCAATGACAAGAACATCTAAATTCATCAATTTGGATAAAGTTTTTTCAGGAAATTCACTAACATCCGTACAATAGGCAACATTCCCAATCCGAAAACCTAAGGAATGGATGTTTCCGTGGTGTTGTAAATGTGTATTGACACTTATTGCTCCGCCCTGCCCCTGAATAATAAATTGGCTATCTTCATTGATAAGGTGCTCTTTTAAAATGGGAGAATAAGATGAATCTTTTGGTGTTTGAAAACAATATCCGAAAGCACTTTTGAGATGCTCTAGTGTAAATCTGTCGGCATAGACATCTATTAAACATTTTTGTGCAAGTGCATAGCTGCGTAAATCATCAATACCGTGGATATGGTCTGCATGAGAATGTGTGTAAAGAGCAGCATCAAGATGGCTTACACGCGCATCAATCATTTGTGAGCGAAAATCTGGACCTGTATCAATAACGATCGTTGTTTTCTCTCCTGAAGGTTTAATACGTTCAACTAATAAAGAACTTCTGTAGCGTTTATTTTTAGGGTTATTCGGATCACATGTTCCCCAATCACCATTGGGTCGTGGTACTCCTGGAGAAGGACCACAACCTAATATTGTAAATCGGTATTGATCACACATAATCTTTTGCCTTATTTCATTTTGCTAAATAAACGAAAAGCATTACGCGTTGTTATTTGAGCTGTTTCTTCAACGCTTAAGCCAATTGTTTCAGCCAAAACAGCTGCTGTATAGCATACAAAAGATGGTTCATTTGTTTTTCCCCGATGGGGACTAGGTGCTAAGAATGGAGCATCTGTTTCCACTAATAAATGCTCATGGGGCACAATTTTTGCTATTTCACGGATTTCAAGTGCGTTTTTAAAAGTAAGAATACCTGAAAAAGAAATATAACCACCAAGTTCAATTCCAGCACGAGCAAGTTGCATTCCAGACGAATAACAATGAAGGATAAAGGGAAAAGCTCCTTTTTTTATCTGTTCACGTAATATTTTCTCCATATCGATATCTGCATTGCGTGAATGTATAACAAGAGGAATCTGTGTTTCTCGAGAAGCAATGATATGTTCTTGAAAAACTTTCTTTTGTTCTTCTGGTGTAGAATAATCATAATGGTAATCAAGTCCCCCTTCCCCAAACGCAACAATTTTAGGGTGATTCGAGAGCTGTATAAGCTCTTCCGCTGTAATATTTTGTTCTTCATGCGCATGATTGGGGTGTGTTCCAACGGAACAAAAGACTTGATCATAGCTTTGTACAATGGCTAACAGCTTATCTAACTTATGAACATGGGTTGAAATTGTTATCATACGTTTAACGTCAGCATCTAAAGCCCGTTGGATAACATTATCCAAATCTTGTGAAAAATCTTCAAAATCAAGATGACAATGTGTATCAATCAACATGATGAGTGTCTTCTTTCTTCAAGATATAACGAGGAAAAATCGGTTCTGGTGGTGGAAGATCAAGCCCTTCTTGAATTTTTGAATGACTTATATGATATAATAACCGATCATCTTCAGCAACCGCAAGGCTATCAAGAAGTTTCTCTGCTGATTGGGGTATGAAAGGCAAAAGCATAATTCCTATTCTCCGCAAGGTTTCTACAGTTATATAAAGAACTGTAGAAAATCTCTCTCGATCATTTTTACGTAAACTCCAAGGTTGTTCGTTAGCAAAATAGCGATTGGCATCTGCTACAATTGAAAAAATAGCTGAAAGTGCTAAATGCATACTATAAGAAGACATAGCTTGGTGTACAGTTTCAAGCACTTGAAGAGATTGTTCTAAAAGTTGTTTATCTTGAGCTAAAAATGAAGTTAGTCTAGGGACTTTTGCATCACAATTTTTGGCAATCATAGACAAGGAGCGCTGCGCTAAATTACCAAGATCATTAGCAAGATCAGCATTAATACGGTTTACAAGGCTTTCATGGCTATAACTACCATCTTGTCCAAATGGCACTTCACGGAGAAGAAAATAACGAACCTGATCAAGACCATAATGATCAACCATTTCAAAAGGATTAACGACATTTCCAATAGATTTTGACATTTTTGCACCACGATTAAGTAAAAAACCATGTGCAAAAATATTTTTAGGCAATTCAATTCCAGCTGACATTAAAAATGCCGGCCAATAGACTGCATGAAACCGAATAATATCCTTACCAATAATATGCGTATTTGCAGGCCAAAAATCACGTTTTTTTGAATTTTCATTGAAAAACCCAATTGCAGATAGATAATTTGTAAGCGCATCAACCCAAACATACATCACGTGCTTTGGATTCTCTGGAACAGTAATTCCCCAATTAAAACTTGCGCGTGAAATAGAGATATCTTTTAAACCTGATTTGATAAAACTTATAATTTCATTACGCCGCTCAAATGGAGCAATAAAATCAGGATGTTTTTCATAATATTCAAGAAGAGGCTTTTCATAGTGAGAAAGTCTAAAAAAATAACTTTCTTCTTCATTCCATTCAACTGGAGAGCCTAATTCCTTCTCACGACGGATGTTGTCTGGTCCAATTTCCGTATCTTTTTCTTCATAATAGGCTTCTTGGCGAACCGAATACCACCCCGTATAACGACCGAGATAAATATCACCATTTGCTTCCATCTTTTTCCAAATTTCTTGACAAGCTTGATAATGGCGTTCTTCTGTCGTACGGATAAAATCATCGTTAGAACAATTTAATACTGCAAGCATTTTTTGAAACATAGCACTATTACGATCTGCAAGTTGCTGAGGTGTCATGCCTAATGCTGCTGCGGTTTGTTGCATCTTTAGACCATGCTCATCTGTACCAGAAAGAAAAAATACATTTTTTCCGTTTAATCGTTGAAAGCGGGCTAAGACATCGCTTGCAATTGCACTATAGGCATGTCCAATATGTGGAGAACCATTAGGATAAAAAATGGGAGTTGTTATGTAATATGTGTCACGCATGTCATACTCGTTATAAAACGCTATAAATAAAAGATATAATGACATAACGTCTGTTCATCGCATTGTCACGGAAAAACTAATCCTCATGAATGATCTTATGAACTTTTAAAAGTAAGTTAATAACAAACTGCTTTTTATCGAGATTAAACAGTTGTATTTCCTCTATTTCTTGATGAATCTCCTGCCATTTTTCCGCATATTTTTTTGAGAGAAATAAGTCTCCCTTTTCAACGAGCATGATAGCTTTTTTTTGAATTTTATTAAGAATTTCATCACAAAATTGTTGAAATTGGAATGTAGAAGAAACAGATGAAAATGTTTGTGCAAGAGCATGTACAATCATTGCGTTACAAACAGGTTTCTCTAGGAGAGCATCAATTGTTTTAATAATTTCAAGACCGCCATGGCAAATAAGCAAAGCAGCTTTTCGAGGACTTCCTTTAGATTTTTTAATAATCATTTCAATTGTTTTCTCATCAGGTAAGTCCTGATTGATAAAAATATGTGCAATAATTTTTTTCATTTCATCGTTATTCAACGGACGAAAAGAAATTTTCTGACACCGTGAATGGATTGTTGGAAGCAATTTTCCTGAAGAATGCGCGATAATAACAAATAACGTTTTTGTAGGTGGTTCTTCAAGTATTTTGAGAATTGCATTTGCTGCATTTCTATTCATATCATCTGCAGAATCAATAATAACAATACGCCATCCATTATCTTGCGATGTTCGGCTTAAAAAATGCATAATATCACGAATATCATCAACGAGTATTCCTGTTTTAAACTTTTGCGTTTTTACATCAAATTGACGTGAAATATACAAAAGACCAGGGTGACTTCCTTGTGTAATTTGGCGCCATGGAGTAGAATAAAGATCGGGTTTCAAGAAAGCACCCTGTTGAGAACTTAAAATGTTCCAAGCAAGATGAAAGGCTAATGTAGCCTTTCCAATCCCATATTCTCCTTCAAATAATAATGCATGATGCAAACGCTCTTCTTTAAGCATTTGTGTCAAAAAATGACGAACATCCTCATGACCAAAGACAACATTATTCTGGGATGGTGATAAAATTGTATCAATATCATCATATTGGCGTAAGATATTTACATTACTCATGAAAGCTAATCCAACAATATCTGATGACAAATATTTTTTATTTGATGTGCAATGGCTTCCACTGAGCCAGTGGCATCAATGACTCGAAATCTATGGGGTTCCTGTTTGGCCAATTGAAGAAAAGCTTGACGCCTTTGTTCTTGAATTTCCAACTGATCTTTTTCAAAATAATCAATTTCTTCTGTTTTTTTTCTTCGTAAATTTGCACGCTTCATTCCACACATTGCTGGCATATCTAATAAAAATGTTAAATGAGGCAAGATACCATTGAGCGCAATACACTCTAAAACAGCAAGAAGAGAAGAACTGACTGTATTATTGAGTCCTTGATAAACGCGTGTAGAATCAATAAAGCGGTCACATAAAACGATTTTACCTTTTTGCAAAGAAGGTGCGATAACCTCGGTCACATGGTCGACACGTGCAGCTGTAAACAAAACAGCTTCAATCAACGGTCCATACTGTTGTGCCTGCCCTGACAACAAAATATGCCGGATTGCTTCTGCTCCTGGCGTTCCTCCTGGTTCTCGTGTTGTGACAACATCATAACCTTGGTGAGAAAGAGACTCAGCAAGTAAAGAAATCTGCACTGTTTTTCCTACCCCGTCCCCTCCTTCGAATGTGATAAAATAACCTGACAACACGTATAACCTTACCTTATTAGCGTGTAACTAAAAATATTTCCGTAACCATCCAATTGTTATTTCATAGAATGCATTTTTTACTTTTGCAAAGAAACTTCCTTCCTGAATATTCATTCCGGCAAAAACTGGTTTTTCCAGAAGAACCTTTTTATCTTCTAAAATTTGAATAACGCCAACTGATTGTCCAGAAACGATAGGAGCTTTCAATGGACCATGATATTTAATTTTTGCTTTAACATTTACTTTTTTTTCATTCGAAAGCATAAAACTTATTGGTTTTTTTACAATGAGTGGAATAAATTTTTGCTTACCACCATAAACAGAAGCATGACCAACCGTTTCTTCTTTTGTGAAAATCGTTTTGAGATCAAATGCCGTCATTCCCCATTGAAGAATGCGTTCTATTTCTTTTGTATATTTTTTACCATCTTGCAAACCATTGATTGCTAAAAAAAGACGTCGATGATTTTTAGAAATGGTAGCAACCATTGAAAAACCTTCTTTTTCACTGTAGCCAAAACCAAATCCTTCTACACCAATTTCCTTAGAAATAAGAGGGTTTTTATTATCTTGAAAAATATTATTCCATGTAAAATGAGGCTCACGATAAAGTGCATAATAATCCGGATATTCCTGAACAATATGACGTGCTAATATAATCATATCACGCACGGTTACAAATTGTCCCTTTTCGGGTAGCCCTGTTGCATTAACAAAATGACTCTGAGATAATCCAACTATTTTTGCGCGCTGATTCATCAGTTTTGCAAAATGAACCTCATGCCCTGATATTCCTTCAGCAAGAATAATAGCAGCATCATTTCCATTCACAATAATTAAACCACGTAAAAGATCAGAAACACTGATTTCTGTCTTTATCTTTGCAAACATAGTGGTTGTACCGGAAGGTGCTCCACCTTTGCGCCAAGCATTTTCACTGACCTTGAATTTCTGCGTACTCTTTAACAATCCCTCCTTTAAGAGATGAAATACGACTTCTACTGTCATCAATTTTGCTAATGAAGCAGGAAAAAAAGGAATATCACTTTGTTTTTCATAAAGTATTGTCTCTGTATCATCATCGAGTAACAACAATTGTGATGCAGAAATTTGAAAATCTTCTGCTCTCCCCCACGTGTCAAATGCTAATATTCCCCATAAGGTCAATAAAATCCTTAATGTTATATACATAGCTGCTCCTCCCATCCCAAAGATTAACATAAAGAATCTTATATAGGAAAAAACTTTTTTATTTCTGTAAATTGAAGAATTATTGACAACTCAATAAAATATTTTATTTTTATTCAGCGTTAGCGAAAGTAATATGATGCACTTTTTATCTTTTACCTAGGTTAAGTTTAATGTTTTAAATTATGAGAGACAAAAAGATTTTTTATTTGTTGTTTTATGTTGATAGTACATTGAGTTATTATATCATTTTAAATTGTATATGATTAAAAACACTGTAAGATTCTTTCGTTATATTTCCTATTATATTGAATTCAATAAAATCGTTTGCTTACGCATCATAAATAGGGTTCATATATAGATAAAAATTATTAAAAAAAGAGAGTAAAAATACTTCTTATCAACCTCTCAAGTGTTAAGAATTATCGCACAAAACATTGGGGGCTTGCAAAGTGTATGATGGTGTCGGTTTATATCTTCATAAGTGTAAAGATAGTGATGTCTAAAGGCGTTACAGCCATACCACTCACAGGCGCTATCGTAAAATAGGCTTGTAGCGTGTTGAAATATGCCTCTTTTAAATAAGTACGTGAATTGGCAATGTAAATGTATTTTGTTTGAAACACTCTGTTTTTGTGAGGGGATTTACTCCATTAAAGAACATGATAAACAAAAGCATGAGTTAATACGAGGTAATACATAATCTCTTCATAAGATATTACCGTGGATACTTTGGAAAAGTGCAAAGCCGAATCAAAAGAAAATATTTTTTTACTTATTAAGCTTTTTATTTCTCTCAAATTGAGAGTATAGTTGTTTTGGAGATTACATAAACAGACGGATACAATAATCTATTATCGTCTAGAAAAAGCTATTACAGCAAGAAAAGTACATGCTTTATTAAGCAACCAATATCATAAAACAACGAATAGAGCAGCAATGGAGTGAAAAGAACGTACTGAATTTATAATAATACCCAACCACGCTTTTTTAAAAGGATAACGCGCTTTAAGATGAAAACCCTACACTAAATCCGTAAGTTCTTACCTTTTTTATTAGAATAATTATATAGATAAAAAATTAACGCATTTTTTCTTAAAATAGTTGTAGCTAATTGACCTTTGTTTTTTTGTTTAGCTTATTTATAGAAGCCACTTGATCGAATGGCATCGGCTTATCAACCATGATAGGACCAATTTCTGGCAATTTAACTACAACAGTTTTATTACGTTTTTCCTGTTCAACAGCAGCTGCTTTAGCTAATTCTTCTTCGTTTCCTGTACTGCGCTGCTCTTTTAACAAAACAGTTTCTCTTTTTTTCGAAACATTTTCCGACACTAATGAATATGAGGCAGCATTTCCAGGAGTATAAGAGGCCATTAAATATGCACCATCATAATAGCCAACGGGTGCTTCAGCAATATATTCTACTTTAACATCTGCAACCCCCCTATCTACATACCCGAGTATTGCTGCAGCTTGCCTTGATAAATCAATGATTCTGTCTTTCATAAAAGGTCCGCGATCATTCACTCTAACAATGATTGAAGATCCATTTTTCAAATTAGTAACACGAGCATAGCTAGGTAAAGGCATTGTAGGATGAGCAGCAGTCAAAAGATTCATGTCATAAATTTCACCGTTGGCAGTTAAACGTCCATGAAAATCTGAACCATACCATGATGCTTCGCCAACACGCTTATAAGTTGGATCATTTTGAGGATAATACCACTTTCCTTTTATTTGATAAGGTTTACCAACAATAGCTCGTCCACGCTTTTTTTCTTCCGATTGATTCTTCTTATTGGATATTTGTTGAGGTAGTACAGAAGTGTTTACGTTAATTGGTTTATTATGATAGGAATCTTTTATTGAAAAATTCATAGTTTGGCTTGCACAACAAGATACCAGTGACTGAGAAATGACGATCATAGAAAACAATTGAAGTGTTGGTTTAATAATAAAAGTAAATTTCTTTTTCTTATTTGAAGGCATCTATTCAGTCCACTTATTTCTGTTAAGTACTACTTGTAAAAACCATGTCACGCTTTTTGTACGCCAGGGAAGAATTTACGTTTTTAAATGATTTTCCTCGCGCATATACCATTCCTGAAATTGGCCCCTTTTATCAAGAAACTAACATATTGTTAACCTTTTTATGGTTTTAGTAAGAAATAAATGTACTATAGTAGATGTTAAAAAGAATGAAAATTAAACAAATCAACATCTTATAGAAAAGTCATATTCATAATATAAACTGTGAATAAGTGGTGATTTTGGCAACTTTTTTGCGAATCATGTAATGCAATGGGTATTAAAAAATCAACTTATGGATTGACAAAAGTAGCAACCACATGTGCTGCCAACGCAGGTGCAACCATATCGTAAGCTTAAAGCTCTTTTTTGTTGGACAGGAGACAGTATAGCATCGCTCTATTCCAAAACATCTGACAGAAAATGACTGACTTATAGAATCAATAAAAAACTTTAAAAAGAATCGGAACAATAAAAACAAAAAGAAGAAATATTCTTAGATCTTTGTATAGTCTATTGGATATTATTTAAAGTTGGTGAGCGCGCAGGGATTCGAACCCTGGACCTACTGATTAAAAGTCAGTTGCTCTACCGGCTGAGCTACGCGCTCTCACACAAGCTATCTAGTTTACAGACTATCTAATTTGCAGAAAGTGAAGGGAACATACGGTTGACTTTTCATTTGGTCAACACTTTTTGAAGAAAATATTATTATTTTCTTCAGTTATCAATAATTTTCCGTTTTCTTCCTTTTCTTCATCATTGTATAGGTACTCTTTAATCTTCTATTTGAAGTCTCAATAAAGAAAAAATTTCACTGCAAAATATTGCATAGATTCGAAGCGCTAGAATTATAAGAAATCACACCCCTCCCCTCACATGGGTTATTGAGCATAATGGGTAGAGAAGAAAAAATACCTTTTATTATAATATTATTTTTATATCTTTATATTTTAGTTTTCAATATTTCAAATATGAATACAGCTTTATAAAATAATATATTGATTTATAATAATTTATCGTTTCCTCACTTGAGTAAGAGATCTCAAATACTGTAAGCTTCTCTCATTTCAAATCTTTTTTATATTGAAACAGCAAAAAGCATTTTCTTGACTGATACAAGTGGGAGAATAACGCTATAAAAAAGAAATGAAAATACCTTTTATGCCTCCTTTCAATAACCAAAAATTATCGCAACATTCGGGTTCAGCAAAATAGTATATAGCGTTGGCACGTTAGACAAGAAAATGGGACAATGAGCAACAATAGCATTTTGAGGGTATGATTTTTATTCATGCATAATGAATATATAACGAAAGCCAATTTATCCTCCCGAATGACTATAAATTATGCTCACTATTACAGCTGTAGATAATTTTACTAAAAAAAGCAGAAATAATATGAAAAATGATTCTAAATACCCATAGAGTGTTTTAAATATATAGAATGCCTTCTAATTAAATTTTTTATATCAGAAATTACAAAATACGTAGATATATTTTTAGAAGAAAAGGATAACACTGATCATAAAATCTAGTGTTTGATAATTCAGTCAGAGCTATAAAGTATTTTTATACCTTATTTAATATTAATGTAGATATATAATATATAAATAATAATTTAATAAAATTTTTAAAGTAATTATTTATATAAATAATAATTTAAATATGTCTATAAATAAACACATTGCTTTATTAAATTAACTTATAAGATCAAAAATAAAGAAAATAATTTTGATTTGGCGAAAAAAATTGTAAAATTTTTATATATACATACATTTTTACTTTACTCATTTTTTATTATTTTGATTGGAATATTGAATGCTAACATGTAAACAATATGAGCTACTCTTGTTTATTCATAACCATACAAAAGAAACTGGTGTTCCTCCTTCTTTTGAAGAAATGAAAAATGCATTAGAACTTTCTTCAAAGTCTGGTATTCATAAGCTCATTATAGCCTTAGAACAACGAGGGTTTATACGTCGTTTGCCCAATCGCGCTCGTGCAGTGGAGGTGATTCGACTCCCTGAGAAAATAACATTTAACCTTTCTTTAGCACGTAAAATTTCTCCCAGTATGATAGAAAAAAAGAAAAGGGAAATATCAAAAAGCTTGAGTAACCTTGATCACTTTGATGAAGAGGAAAAAAAAAATATCATCATTCCTATTATGGGACGTATTTCTGCGAGCGTGCCTGCCTCTGCTATACTGCAACAAATAAACATTCTTTCTCTCCCACGCGATATGGTTAATACAGGTGAGCACTACGCATTAGAAGTTAAAGATGATTCTATGATGGAGGCCGGTATCCTTGATAAAGATACGATCATTGTGAAACGTCAAAATACAGCAATAACAGGAGAAATTATTGTTGCGTTTATTGATAAAAAAGAAGCCACATTAAAACGTTATCGACGCAAAGGAGCTTCTATTGCATTAGAAGCCGCAAATCCTCATTATGAAGTACGTACATACGAATCCGAGCGTGTAGAAATACAAGGCAAACTTACCGGACTTATTCGCAAATATTAAAAATAAACTTTATAGTACGCGATAGATATCGCAATAAGAAGCTGTTGAGTATTTTTTATTGTACCACACGCAATTGACTTCCTCTCCACAGCCAAAGAATGCCCCCAATTCGGTCTATAAACAATCCGGATCCTTATCAAGCGGGTTTCACTTTCCTTTCCATCCATGTCTTTCACTTACGAAAGGCATAACAAGTAAGCTTTAAAATATTCACCACGTACTTTAAAAAGAACTTGAATTCTTTGAAGAAAGCAGCCTTATATCATCGCCCTCAATGACGGAATTTTACGATATAATAAGACAAAATTGTATGCATGCATAAAAACATATAAAATTTTGTAGAAAAAAATAAAATAACTTTGTAACAGATTGTAAAATAAAGAACATTATTTTTAAGTTATAAAAGCGTAACTCAATCATTCATAGTAATTGTAGGATCATCATGGTAGCACCTCGTATTAGTTTTGTTTCCCTCGGATGCCCAAAAGCACTCGTAGATTCTGAGCGAATTATTACAAGCCTTCGCTCTGAAGGGTATGAAATTTCACGTCAACATCAAGGAGCTGATGTCGTTATTGTGAATACCTGTGGTTTTCTTGACTCGGCAAGGAGAGAATCATTAGCCAATATTGATGAAGCTCTCAAAAAAAATGGAAAAGTTATTGTAACAGGGTGTCTTGGTGCTGATCCTGATGTTATTCGCCAAACATATCCTAATGTATTGGCTATTACAAGACCGCAAGCTTATGAAAGCGTTATAGAAGCTGTTCATACAGCAATTCCTCCTGTTCATGATCCTTTTCTTGATTTAGTTCCTCCCCAAGGTATTCGTTTAACACCTCGCCATTACGCCTACTTAAAGATTTCTGAAGGATGCTCTAACCGGTGTAGTTTTTGTATCATTCCTACTCTGCGTGGTGATCTCACTTCACGTCCCATCAGCGATGTTCTTCGTGAAGCTGAAAAACTCGTGCAAGCGGGTGTAAAAGAACTTTTGGTTATTTCACAAGATACGAGTTCTTATGGTATTGATCTTAAATATCTCGAAAATTCTTGGAAAGATCGTACAATCAAAACGAAATTCTTTGATCTTTGTCGCGAACTAGGCGATATGGGTATTTGGATACGTATGCATTACGTTTATCCTTATCCCCATGTCGATGAAGTTATCGAACTTATGGCCGCAAAAAAAATTCTTCCTTATCTGGATATTCCTTTTCAGCATGCATCACCAGCTGTTTTGCGTCACATGAAGCGTCCTGCACTCATAGAAAAAACAAACCGTAGAATTGAAAAATGGCGAAAAATATGTCCAGATCTTACTTTGCGATCAACATTTATTGTTGGTTTTCCTGGTGAAACGAATGAAGATTTTAATATACTCCTAGAATGGCTAGAAGAAGCAAAAATTGAACGCGCTGGGTGCTTTAAATATGAAGAAGTAAAAGGAGCCGCTGCAAATGATTTGGGATTAGAAAATATTCCTGAAGAGGTGAAAGAAAACCGCTGGCATCGTTTTATGGCAAAACAACAACAAATTTCTACACATCTTTTAAAGAAAAAAATTGGAAAAAGACTCCAAGTGCTTATCGATGAAAGTCAAGGAAAAGTTGCCAAAGGACGTAGTCAATACGATGCTCCAGAAATAGATGGTGTTGTCCATATATCATCACGACGCCCATTGCGTGTTGGTGAATTTGTCAGCGTTAAAATTGAACAGTCGGATGCCTATGATCTTTATGGTGTAGCAGTTTGAAAATTTAACTTCTTCCCTCTCCTCAATGATGAAGATTTCTATCAGCATTGGTTTATAAAAAGATCGGCTACTCATAATCGAGCTTGATCACTTATGTAACTCACTTCATGAGAATTTACGAGCAATCCTTGCCCTGAATGTTTGGCTATACATTCCAAAAATATCAAGCAGTTATATATTCTCTTAGTTTAATGCCTTAAATGAGCCTTAAATGACGTGACGGAGGCACAACAGAATAAAATCAAATCCATAATGTTTACCATTTTTACTTAACAAAAGAGCAAATCAACAATTGTACTATTTTCCCATTTTTTATATTGCAACAGTCATTGGTTAGTGAAAGAAAACTTTTTTCAATAGTGTTTTATGCACACAAGAATTTCCTTTGTAATATGCAAGCGGATGTTTTTTATGGATGCAATATAAGAGAATTTGAAACAAAACAATCTTACGGTATTTAAATTAAAAAACAATAAATTATCATTATAAATAAGTATCTTACCTTAAGCTCTTTGAACTTATTTTTAAAATATCTAATTTTTATTAACACATTTTAAAATCAAAGAATTTCTTATCAAGCAAATGACTTGGGCGTACATTTGTTAAAGCGCGAATCATCGTATCTTTACGTCCTGGCATTTGTCTTTCAATATCTTTAAGCATTTCTTTCATTGCATTACGTTGTAAACCATCTTGACTACCGCAAAGATTACAAGGAATAATTGGAAATTGCATTGCTTGAGAAAATTTTTCCATATCTTCCTCAGCAGCATAAACAAGAGGACGTAACACAAAAAGATCTCCTTCATCATTTTTAAGTTTTCCAGGCATAGCAGCTAATCGGCCACCGTGAAACAAATTCATAAAAAATGTTTCTAAAACATCATCACGATGATGACCTAAAACTAATGCAGAACATCCCTCTTCACGTGCAATACGATAGAGATTACCACGTCGTAATCGAGAACAAAGTGCACAATATGTCTGCGACTCTGCCAATTTATCTGTAACAATGGAATAAGTATCCTGATATTCAATACGATATGGAATTTTATAAGAACTTAAAAAGTCTGGAAGAATATGCTTAGGGAATCCTGGTTGCCCTTGATCAAGATTACAGGCAAGAATTTCAATGGATAAAAGACCTCGCCACTTTAAGTCTAAAAGAAGCGCTAATAAACCATAAGAGTCTTTTCCACCCGATAAAGCAACAAGCCATTTTTTTCCTGTAGAGAGCATAGAAAAATCATCCAAAGCTTGTCGCATATGACGTAAAAGTCGTTTGCGCAATTTATTAAATTCTACGCTTGAAGGAGCAACACGAAACATTGGATGACAATTATCTGCTTCGCTTATTAAAGGATCATCTCTCCCTTCGTTTTCTTCTATTGCCTGATATTCAACTGAAACATTATTCATAATAACATATCCTGCACAATAAACAGCTCGTTTTGCAAAGATAAAAACAAATATTAAAGCAAGCTTACATTTATGTTTTTTGATTTTATAAATTAGATACACAAATAAAGAAATGGAACTATATAAGTTTATGACTATAAAACATAACAATAAACTTAATATAGAACCATTCACAAGTATTTATTAACTTCAAAGATTGTAAAAATAACACAATATTTTGAAGTTATAATAGTAGAAGAGAGAAACAACCTCTCTTACAGAAAAATTATCGAGAATAAAATTCAACAACCAAATTAGGTTCCATTTGCACAGCATAAGGAACATCTGCAAAAGCAGGAATACGTGTAAAGGTTGCTTTCATCTGTTTATGATCTGCTTCAATATAATCAGGGACATCACGTTCTGCCAATTGCACTGATTCTAAAACTAAAACAAGTTGTTTCGATTTTTCTCGAACCTCAATAACATCACCTGGTTTACAACGATAAGACTGAATATTTGTGCGCCGCCCATTTACATTAACATGACCGTGATTGATAAATTGGCGAGAGGCGAAAATCGTAGGCACGAATTTTGCACGATAAACAACAGCATCCAAACGTGATTCTAACAGACCGATAAGATTTTCACCGGTATCGCCCCGTCGACGAGCAGCCTCTTCATAGGTTTTATGAAATTGTTTTTCTGAAATATCTCCATAAAACCCTTTCAATTTCTGTTTAGCGCGCAACTGCACCCCATAGTCAGAAAGTTTTCCTTTACGACGCTGTCCATGCTGACCTGGGCCATAATCACGACGATTGACAGGAGATTTTGGACGACCCCAAATATTTTCTCCCATACGACGGTCAATTTTATACTTTGTTGTTTCGCGTTTACTCATCGCATTTCCTTATAAAATAAAACACGAGATCTTAAGACCCCAAGGAAACGCGCCCTCCTCTGCCTTTAAATACTAAAGACTGACAGAATACCTTAACATATCAATATGCAAAGTTATCCACGGGACACGTCAATTAATGCTACTTTCTTGAAAAAAATAGCCAGATCATCATTATTGGTCTCGTAATCCAAAGTCAACTCCTTTCATGAGTTTTAAGCCAAATCCTTTAAACAAATTCTCCGTTAAAGAAGTGATATTTTTCGATGTCAAAAACGCAACATCTTGATCTTTCTTTATATATTGATGATGTATTTTTCCCGACAATGGTAATAATGATCTGATATGCTTGGCGATCGCTTTCGCTGGATCAATCCACTCAACGGACCATAAAGCATGTTCACGAAAGAAGTTAATCAAAAAAGGATAATGTGTGCAGGCTAAAACAATAACATCAGTATATTGTCCATTTTTTTCCACAAAACATGGCAGAATTTCTTTTCTTAACTCTTCTGAATCGATAGATTTTCCCCGTAAATAATCTTCAGCAAATCCAGCCAACTTTTTACTTCCCACAAGCTGAACATGATACTGTCCAGCAAAAGAGTTAATTAATTCATTTGTATAGGCACGTTTAACTGTTCCAGGAGTAGCTAATACGGAAATAAAACCAGATTTTGTTTGTTCAGCAGCTGATTTAATTGCAGGAACCGTTCCTACAAAAGGGACATGAGGAAAATTTTGTCGTAAATCTGCCATCATCAGTGTAGAAACAGTGTTGCAAGCAATCACACATAAAACTGGATTGTAGCGTATTAAAAGATTTGTAAAAATCTTTAAAATACGCTCTTTCAAAATATTTTCTTTCCAATTTCCATAAGGAAATCCTGCATCATCAGCAACATAGATAAATTGCATTTCAGGGATAAGAATACGCGCTTCCCTGAACACTGTTATACCACCAATACCGCTATCAAAAAAAAGAACAGGTCGTTCATACATTAGTTATCACACTTATTTTTAATTTTTTTACGTTCACGCTCTTCAGGTGCTCTACTCCCCCGTGGATATTGTGGCGAAAAATGATCCAAAGAAGATATAATGCCTCGCAATAAACGAACCTCAGGTTCACTAAAGTTAGCGCGCGTAAAAACAGAGCGCAAATTTGCAAGCATTACTTCTTTGCGTTCCGGGGGTCTAAAATACCCACGGATATTCAAAGCCTCTTCTAACTGAGATAAAAAACCATGAAATATTGTTTTATTTGCAGGTTCCATCTCTGCGGCACGAAATGCCGTATCACTAACATTCTCTAGACCTGTTTTCATCCATTCGTAAGACATTAAAAGAACCGCTTGCGCAATATTAAGTGACGCAAAAGCAGGATTAACTGGAAAAGTAATAATTTCATCAACAAGGCTAATTTCATCATTTTCTAGTCCCCATCTCTCTCTTCCAAAGACAATCCCGGTCTTATGTCCGATACTTTCACGCTGACGTAATATGCTTGCTGCTTCGACAGCACTTTTTACAGTTTTAAATCCACATCTTTCACGTGCTGTTGTAGCAAAAACATAGTGTAAATCTGCAATTGAATCACGTAATGTGTTAAAAATCACAGCGTTGTTAATGACATGATCAGCTTTACTTGCAGCAGCTCTAGCTTTTTCATTTGGAAACATTTCTCGAGGTTTGACTAACCGAAGCTTAGAAAGCCCAAAATTTGCCATTGCCCTTGCGACCATACCAATGTTTTCAGGAAGCTGCGGTTCAACTAAAATAATAATGGGACCATTTGTTAAATTTTTACGATTCTTATTCGTTCCAGCCATCAATTTTACCTAGTTTCACTTAACTATCTCCCTCTCCATTATTTTTTATGAAACTTTCTTCACAGTACTCTAATGCTGTTTAATAATAAATTATAGACAATGTTATTTTTCACTCAAAGATAATAAATTTTAAAAGCCATTAAAGTGAACGATGGAATTTATAACAATTTATACAAAATATCGTAGCGTTTTTTACATCAATTTTATCTTTTTTAACCCTTACAAATCATAATCTCAGTTGAATTATGAAATCATAAATCCTAAAAAAGGGATATGCACTTTATTCTCAAACTTTTTCCTGCAAAGCTTATCCGTCGTTATAAACGTTTCCTTGCGGATGTTCAACAAGATGATCAGCATATCCTCACCGTGTCTGTACCTAATACAGGATCAATGCTTGGATTAACAGCTTTCAACTCCAATATTTGGCTTTCATACCATAACAACATCAAACGAAAATATGCCTATCAATTAGAAATTATTGAAGCCGATAATACTTTGGTTGGCATTAATACTGTTTTACCGAATAAACTTGCATTAGAAGCAATTCAAAACGGATTACTACCAGAATTAAATGGATATAAAACAATTTTAAAAGAACAACGCTATGGGACACAATCACGAATTGACTTTCTTTTACGTGATGACATTCTTCCTGATTGTTACCTAGAAGTCAAAAATGTTCATTTTATTCGTCAAAAAGGATTAGCAGAATTTCCTGATAGCGAAACAAAACGTGGTGCACATCACCTTGATGAGCTCATAGGAGTTGTACAACACGGAAAACGAGCTGCTATGCTTTATATTATTCAACGAGAAGATTGCGCAGCTTTTACAATCTGTCATGATCTTGATCCACTCTATGGACGTAAATTTGATTTAGCATTAAAATCAGGGGTAGAATGTTATGCTGTAAAGTGTCACGTAAGTGTAGAAGGCATTTTTCCGATTCAGAGAGTAAAAATAGAAAACAGAAAAAACAATGACTGAGTATATTGAATATAATAAAAGCCCTTTAAAATTTAATGGAAAAATTCGCATTTTCGATGATTATGCTTTTGCTAAAATGCGTGAAGTTGGTCGCATTGCTGCAGAATGCCTTGATGCGCTTACGGATATTATTAAGCCAGGCGTTACTACGCAAGAAATTGATGATTTTGTATTCATTTTTGGTGCTAAGCGAGGAGCGCTTCCTGCTGATCTAAATTATCATGGATATAGCCATTCATGCTGTACATCTATCAATCACGTTGTCTGTCATGGCATTCCCAATAAAAGACCCTTGCAAGAAGGCGATATTGTGAATGTTGATGTAACCTTTATCCTTGATGGTTGGCATGGGGATTCAAGCCGAATGTATCCTGTTGGAAAAATCAGGCGTGCTGCTGAACGCCTGCTAAAAATAACCTATGAAAGTCTTATGAAAGGAATCGCTGTTGTTAAGTCTGGAGCAACCACAGGTGATATTGGTGCAGCCATTCAACAGTATGCAGAATCTGAACGATGCTCAATTGTGAAAGATTTCTGTGGACATGGTATTGGACAGCTTTTTCATGATGCACCCAATATCCTCCATTATGGAAACCCTGGAGAAGGAATAGAATTAAAACCAGGTATGATGTTTACAATTGAACCTATGATTAACCTTGGTAAACCACAAGTCAAGATTTTATCTGACGGTTGGACTGCTGTTACCCGTGACCGCTCTCTGACAGCACAATATGAACATACAATTGGTGTCACAAATGAAGGGTATGAAATATTCACACAATCTCCTAAAAATATTTTTTACATTCCAAATTCGCATACCTAACGCAATGTAGAGATGTTATGGCTAAAAAATTAAATCAAAAGGAAGATAGTCAAAGTAATCACTTTGCATTAACATCGAGTTCTCCACTCACCCCAGTATCAGAAAGAAAAAGTGAAGAGCTTCAGAAAAACGCACAGCTCTATAAACATTATCAAGGACATCGTGAGCGTCTTCGGAAGCGCTATTTAAAGTCAAAAGGAAATGCAATCGAAGATTATGAATATCTTGAATTATTGCTTTTTCGCACAATACCCCGTGCAAACACAAAACCCATAGCTAAAAATTTGATAGCACGTTTTGGTTCATTAGCTGATGTGTTGGGAGCAGATATTCACCGACTTCAAGAAATTCCAGGATGCGGTCCCGCCACTGCAATTGATTTAAAAATTATTTCAGATGTTGCTGGACGTCTTGCTCGTGCGCAATTGTTTAAACGCGATATTTTTTCATCATGGGATAAAGTATTAGCTTATTGTAAAGCTGTTATGGCTCATGAAACACGTGAACAATTTCGTATTTTGTTTCTTGATAAGAAAAACGGCTTACTTGCTGATGAGGTGCAACAAACTGGAACCATTGATCATACCCCTGTTTATCCTCGTGAAGTTATTTCTCGAGCTTTACAGTTATCTGCATCAGGACTTATCTTAGTCCACAATCACCCTTCTGGCGATTCCACCCCCTCTGATGCAGATATAACAATGACATATAGATTAAAAGATGCAGCAAATGCATTAGGCATTATTATCCATGACCATCTTATTATTGCACGAAATAACCATACGAGCTTTAAAGCGTTAAAACTTATATAAATTTTATAGGATAAAAAAGACTTTATTCAACTATGAATAACGAATTAATTTTCTAAATCAATATCTAATATAGCCATTGAGAAATTATAGGAGAGCTCATCTTCATCTTCATCTCGATAGATAACACCTAAAAACTCATCTCCCATATAAACCTCACAAGAATCACCCTTTTTAGGCCGTGCTCTGACTTGCAATGCTGAGTTTTGGAATATATTTTTTAAATAATTATCAAGTTTTTTTATTTCATCAGCATTCACTATGCTCTCCTATTTTTTAAAACGATTAAAATAATTGCGTGTCGCGCAAATAAGACACTCTCATGATTCTGTAAAGTCAGTAAAAAAGCTTAATCTGAATATTTACTTAATGTTACATATATTTACAACGTCCTTTATACATTCATAAAGAACTTTTACAAAAGGATTCTATCATTATTAAATATACCCATATAGATTTAAAAATGGCTAAAAACTGTATATTTTTAATAATTTTACTTTATCTCCAATTTTAGCATCTGCATTTAGAATTCATATTCGTAAGAAAAATTGATCAATAATTTATCATTTTGTTCCTTTTATAAAAAATACAAATAACAATAATTTTTTTATTCAAAACTACATTTTTTAGCAAAAAATATTATTACATCACTCAAAAATAATTCTTTTTAATAACTTTTAAAATATAAATATCTAACCTTAGACGAATTACATCTCTAAAAAATATACAAAATAAGCTAATAAGAGTTTATTTTTCTTTCCATTTTTTATAAAAACTTATGTCATAATAGAAAAATCTTTAAAAATTTTCAATTTATATGAGATCAAAATACTGAGCATTTTTGTAAATGCTAAAACCTATAAAGAATGCTTATCTTATAGGATAACGAGAAAGAAAATCTATAACACCTTTTTTATAAACTTTATCGCCTACAGAAAGCATATGATCTCGACCAGGAATTGATAAAGCTTCACCACAAGGCAATAAAGCTGCTAATGGCTCTGCAGCACCGCCAATTTCATCTAATGAACCAACGGCAACAAGTGCAGGTTGCTTAATTTTGTAAACTTCAGACGCCGTTAACTCCTGTTTTGATGTGATAATACATGCAGCCAGTGCACGTCTATCGCTTTTCGTTTGATCTGCAAATTTACGGAACATTAAACCGCGCGTATTGGTAATGGTAGAAATATCTTCTGCTAAAAGGGCTTCAGCAACAGGCTCCCAATTTCCTGCTCCCGTTACCATACCAATACCTAAGCCACCAAAAATAACACTGTGTACATATGTTGGATACAAAAGAGCCATGAAAGCACTAATACGAGCTCCCATAGAATATCCCATAACATGGGCTTTAGATAACTCTAAATGCTGTAGTAACTTTATTGCGTCGCCGGCCATAGCTTGAGATGTATAAAAGACAGGATCATAACTTTTAACTGAATCTCCATGACCGCGATTATCAAGAGCAATAACACGATATCCTGCTTCAGTGAGAACACGAAACCAACCCGTTGCATACCAATTCACCCGTGCAGAAGATCCAAAACCATGGATCAACAAAATAGGCGCGCCCTGCCCTTCTTCTCGATAAGCAAATCGCAAACCATCATATTCAAAAAAACGAATATCTTCAGCGGTCATTTTTTATTGCACTTTCCACAAAGTACAGGATGAATAACACGTTGCCCTTTTTGTATCTTTTTTTTAAAAACTTCACCAGCGTTAATCTCAAGTGCAAAAGCTGCAGGAACCTCTGATGAAATGGTATTTCTAGAAAATGAAGAAGTATTTTCAATAATTGATACAATAATTCCTTCAGAGTTTAAGAAAATCATATCTAAAGGTAAAGGCGTATTTGCCATCCACATAAAAATTTTCTGCTCATCTCCCGATTGAGAACTTTTTAGCTGCTTAAAGAGCATTGCACGATCGCGTGGAAAATCAGTCCGATACATTAAACCAGCTGCTGCTTGAGATGGCGTAAAAGCAATCTCTACCTTATAAAAAACCGTACCTTCCTTTGTATGTATTTCTAAAGGAATCGGATGAACAGGAATCTCTATGGGCTTTTTTGCTACAACAACACGCATTTCTAACATAAAAAGCATCACCAATAAAATAATATGCCCCTTTTTAAAAGGCTTTAACATTCTTGTCTCCACTACAGAAAAATTTTAAATTTTGTTTCTAAAATAAAAAGTACCAGAGTTTAAAAGTCAAAAACAAGAGGATTGCTTCCTTGTTGTTTTCTGATTTCTTCCAACGCAATATGCGCAATTTTTTCCATTTGGTTTATCGATTCACTAGAGCCATATTTTCTTTAAAAATCTACCTCTATAGCAATTTACGGAATAACTACTTTTAAAAAATAGAAAATATACTGATTTCACTCGTGAAATTCAATGCGTAGCTAAAGGAATGCCTATATCCGGATAAATCTCTGCTGTCATTAAACCTTTTTCTCCTTTACCAAAACGTACAAGAACAACTTGTCCGGAACGAAGCTCTGCTAAACCAAAACGGCGCAACGTTTCCATATGAATAAAAATATCTTCTGTTCCTTGCCCACGGCTAAGAAAACCGTATCCTTTGTCACGATTAAACCATTTAACAATTGCACGTTCTAGTCCACTTTCTGGAGTAACAACAACATGGGTACGGGCTGGAACTTCTGATGGATGAATTGCTGAAGAACAATCTATGGATTTCACCTGAACGCACTTTAACCCTCGTTCAGTTTTTTCCACAGCACAAATAACTTTAGCTCCCTCCAAAGCTGTTTGAAAACCATCCCTTCGCATTACCGTAACATGCAATAATATATCGGGGAAATGAGGTAAATCAGGTACAATAAATCCATACCCCTTACTACCATCAAACCACTTAATGACACCACTGATTTCGATAATCTCCCCACAAGCACCTATACTATCTTCAGATAGGGGACAATCCTTTAATGCATCCTTACTCGTCATAATAACGTGATCCTGTAGCTTATAAATTGTACGATATTGATTCTCTAGGTTTAAGTAAACATTGCTCTTGTATCAACACGCAAGCCCCAAGATAAGATTTCCCCATATTGTCGTATCTTCTATGTTGATGTCAGAGAATATCAACATGAATATTTATAAAACTATTTGATTGTACGCTTTACATATCTTACAAGGAGTGGACTACAAAAGAGGTTATATGAAAGTTTTTTACATAATGATATTTTCGTAAATGTGTAACTTGCATGATGAAGAAGTTCAATATAAGGTGCAAAAATAACAATGCAATTAAGGAAAATGCGCAATGCAATTGAAGAAAATCCTTACGACAATCACAGCATTCATAGCATTTACAGCAAATGTTTATGCAAGTGAACCCATAAAAATTGGTGTTTATCTTCCATTAAGTGGTCAAAATGCATTTGGAGGTCAGCTTGAAATTAGAGGTATAGAATTAGCCCATAAAAAAATCCCAGAAATTTTAGGACGTAAAGTGGAACTTGTTATTATTGATAATAAGTCTGATAAAGTAGAAGCGGCTAATGCTGTTATGCGTTTAACAGCAAGTGAAAAAGTGAGTGGAATCATTGGTAGCTATGGTTCCTCGCTTTCGTTGGCAGGTGGTGAAATATCTGAAAAAGCAAAGACTCCAACCATTGCAACTTCCTCAACGAGTCCTCTTGTTACACAGGGTAAAAAATATTATTTTCGCGCTTGTTTTATTGATTCCTATCAAGGGGTAGGAATCGCGACTTATGTAAGTCAAACTTTACACGCAAAAAAAGCAGCTATCCTCAAAGATATTTCAAACGATTATGCCATTGGTCTTGCAAGCTATTTTATGCGTGCTTTCAAAAAATTAGGTGGTGAAGTTGTCTCAAATTTAAACTATAATTCCGGAGAGCAGGATTTTTCAGCTGTTCTTACGCAAATTATCGCACAAAAACCTGATATCTTATTCATTCCATCTTACTTTTCTGAGGGTGCTATCATTATGAAACAAGCACGAGAATTAGGAGCAAAGTTTCAAATTATGGGTGGAGATGCTATGGATAATCCAGAAACTATTACGATTGCAGGAAAAGCTGCAGAAGGCTTCTTACATACAACACTTCCCTATAGTGAGGATATGCCAAATATGTCAGTAGCTGCACAAGAATTCACAGAAGAATGGAAAAAAGCCTATCCTGACAAAGAGCCGAATATCAATTCTGTTTTGGGATATACGAGTTATATGATGTTCATGAAGGCTATTCAAAATGCTGGTAGCACTGATCGTGAAAAAATTACTATTGCTCTTAGCAAATTAAAAGATTTTCAAACCCCCTTCGGTGATATGTCAATGGATGAAAATCATAACCCTAAAATTCCTATTGGTATCATTAAAATACAGGATGGAAAACGTGTTTATTTAGAAGAAGTTAAGCCTGCTTTTTAATTAAAAAGTTTTACTTATTAAAATGCAAGAATTGATTGAGGATTTTTCTTCAACCAACAACTTAGAAATTTCTTGTTATCCTATGTAAATTAACAAATGTGGAAGGATGAGAGATGAGCACTGAAATGTTCATCCAGTATTTTTTTAATGCACTGGCATTGGGATCTCTTTATGGGCTTATCGCTATTGGTTACACCATGGTCTACGGTATACTGAGACTCATTAATTTTGCCCACGGTGATATCTTTATGCTGGGAGCATATTTTGTTTTCTTTTCCACAATTAGCTTTATGCCTGCTTGGGCAGCACTTCTTCTTTTGTTTTTCGCGGCTCTTATTTATTATTCGGTCTTTGTAGGATTTAAAAGGCGCCCTTCAATTTATTGGATTGCTGTTTTTTTAATTTTTGCATTAATTTTTGTTTATTATTTTAAAATTTCTCCACAAGATTTTACCCCAATTTGGGTTTTAGCTCTTTGTTTTTCTATTTTTATTACAAGTGCAGTGGGTATTATTGTTGATCAACTTGCCTATAAACCTCTACGCCATGCTCCACGTATCTCGGCACTTATCGGTGCAATTGGTGTTTCTTTTTTTATTGAAAATCTTTCTACTGTACTCTTTAGTGGTGTTCCGAAAGGTGTAAAACAACCAGATTTTCTTGTAACACCATTTCTATGGCATTTAGGATCAGAGGCAGATGGTATCATTAGAATTGCTCCCATGTCTCTGATCGTTCCCGTTGTGTCATTGATTCTTATTGTTTTACTGTTATGGATTATCCATAAAACAAAACCGGGTCTTGCTATGCGTGCAATCTCCCATGATATTGAAACAACGCGTTTGATGGGTGTATCTGTAAATAAAGTTATTGCATTTACATTTGGAATAGGCTCAGCTCTTGCAGCTATAGCAGGTATTATGTGGTCTTTACGTTATCCTCAAATTCAGCCTTATATGGGCGTTCTTCCTGGTCTCAAAGCATTTATCGCTGCTGTTATCGGAGGTATTGGTTCGATACCAGGAGCAATGTTGGGAGGATTATTATTAGGGTTTATTGAAATTATGATTATCGCATTTTTACCTGCGCTATCTGGATATCGAGATGCCTTCGCTTTCATTTTATTGATTCTGATTTTATTGATATTACCCACAGGATTAATGGGTAAAAAAAGTCAGGAGAAAATCTAATGGAAAAGTCAGTGACAACTGTTTTATCGTGTATAAGTGTTTTAGTTCTCATAGTTTTTTTATTTTATGCTGATAGCCATTTTAATGACTATACGCTTCGTATCATAAATCTGATTGCTATTAATGCGATATTGGCAATTTCGCTTAATTTAATTTACGGTTTCACAGGTATGTTTTCTCTTGGACATGCTGGATTTATGGCTATTGGTGCTTATGTTTGCGCAATTTTACTTCTTTCCCCTGAACAAAAAGAAATGATGTGGATTCTGGAGCCTATCGCTGAACCATTATATCATCTACAATTACCTTTTTTTGTCGCTGTTGTTATAAGTGGTATATGTGCTGCAGTTGTAGGTTTATTGATTGCTTTGCCAATATTGCGTCTTGGTGGTGATTATCTTGGAATTGCAACATTGGGTTTTGCAGAAATTATTCGCATTGTCATTACGAACGCAACATCGCTTACAAATGGCTCTTTAGGAATCAAGGGAATACCTCAAAATGCAACATTATGGTGGAACTATGGTTGGTTAGCATTTACAGTTCTCTTTATTGTCCTTTTACTGCAAAGCAATACTGGTAACGTATTACGTGCCATTCGTGATGATGAAATTGCTGCGAAAACTATGGGAATTAACGCTTTTTTCTACCGTAGTTTTTCTTTTACTGTTGGAGCGTTTTTTGCAGGTATAGGTGGAGCATTAATGGCTGCTCTTATTTCAACCATTGATCCCAAAATGTTTAATTTTCTTCTAACTTTTAATATTTTGATGATTGTAGTTGCTGGTGGTCTCGGTTCAATTACAGGAAGTATTATTGGCAGCATTATTATTACAGTTATGCTTGAATGGCTTCGTATTATTGAAAGTCCATTTGACTTAGGTTTTATACATATTCCAGAAACACCAGGACTTCGCATGGTTGTTTTTTCTCTTTTATTGCTAGTAATTATCTTGTTTTGGAGAAAAGGGTTGATGGGACAACAAGAATTCTCATGGAATGGAATTTATAGCTTTTTGACACGCAAAAAGCTTCCTAATACTGAGGGAAAGCTATGAACGACACCATCCTTTCACTCAATAATATTGTAATGCGTTTTGGCGGATTAGTTGCTGTAAATAATGTTAATATGGCAATTAAACGAGGAAGTATTACTGGATTAATTGGTCCCAATGGTGCTGGAAAAACAACAGTTTTCAATATGATTTCTGGATTTTATGCTCCTACAAGCGGTAACATTCTTTTTGATGAGCAAAAAATTTCTGGAGCGTCTCCTTACATTATCTGTAGACGCCATATTGCCAGAACATTTCAAAATATTCGTCTTTTCTCAGGATTAACGGTTTTGCAGAATGTTATGGTGGGAGCGCACGTTCGACAAAAATATCCTTGGTTTTCTTCAGCTCTATTTTTTTCAAAAGCAATGAAAGAAAAGAAGGAAGTTTATAAAAATTCCTTGGAGCTCCTTGAACAGCTACAACTTGATCACCTTGCCAATCAATCGGCAACAGCTTTACCTTATGGTGTGCAACGACGTCTAGAAATTGCACGCGCGTTAGCCACAAAACCCAAATTGCTTCTTCTTGATGAACCTGTTGCTGGCATGAATCCACAAGAAAGTGAAGATCTTAAAAAATTCATAGCAAAAGTGCAAAAAGACTTTGATCTTACAATTCTTCTTATTGAGCACGATATGAAAGTAGTTATGGAGCTTTGCCAACATATTTTGGTTATGGAATATGGCTGTTGCATTGCCCATGGTACACCAGATGAAATTCGTAATAACCCTAAAGTTATTGAAGCTTATCTTGGCGGAGATGTTTATGGATATTCTTAAAATAAAAAATCTTTACGTTCATTATGGCGTCATTAAAGCTGTCCAAAATCTTTCTATGTCTATAAAAAAGGGAAGTATTGTTACTTTAATTGGAGCTAATGGTGCAGGAAAAAGCAGTATTGTACGTTCTATTACAGGACTTAATCGCTCTGTTTATGGAAAAATTACCTATAATGGTGAATCTATTATTAAAAAATCACCAGAAGAGATTTTGCGATTAGGTATTGCTCTAAGTCCTGAAGGACGACGTATCATGCCCCATCTCACTGTTTTAGAGAATCTTCATCTAGGCGCTTATATCCGTCGTGATAAGCAAGGAATTTCCTGTGATATTGAATGGATTTTTGATCTTTTTCCGCGCCTACGTGAAAGAGCAAAACAGTTGGGAGGAACAATGTCAGGTGGTGAACAACAGATGGTTGCCGTGGGCCGTGCACTCATGAGCAATCCTGATATGATCATATTAGATGAACCCTCATTGGGGTTAGCCCCACTTCTCGTTCGAGAAATTTTTTCGATTATTCGAAAAATTAATGATATGGGAAAAACTGTCCTTCTTATTGAACAAAATGCGTTTGCTGCGCTTTCCATAGCTGACTATGCTTATATTTTAGAGGTAGGACATATTTTATTTCACGGTGAAGGAAAAACTATGCTCTCTGATTCGCGTGTTAAAGAAGCCTATCTTGGTGGATAAAGACTACGAATTAAGGAAATAGCGCTCATCCATCCACCTTTTAAAGAAGCATTTCTCATCCTTAATGAGAAATGCTTCTTTGTGAAGTTTGACTATTACATCCACCATTTTTCTACACTGAATATCCCTGCTTCTTTTTCAATAATGTGCGCTATCTGAAAAATGATTTCTTCAGCAAAAGGTTTACCAATCAATTGCAATCCTAAAGGTAAACCATTTGATGACAGACCTGCAGGAACAGAGATTCCTGGTAAACCAGCCATATTAACTGGTACCGTAAAAATATCATTAAGATACATTGCTATAGCATCATTTTTTATTTTTTCATCCGCAATACCAAAGGCAGGTGTTAGTGTTGCTGGTGTCAGAATAGCGTCAATGCCTGAAGCAAAACATTGATCAAAATCACGTTTTACGAGTGTTCTTACTTTTTGAGCTCTTAGATAACAGGCATCATAATAACCAGATGAAAGAACATAAGTCCCAACCAAAATACGTCGCTTGACTTCATCACCAAAACCAACAGAGCGCGTATTTTCATACATCTCAATGATGTCTTTTCCAGGCACGCGCAGACCAAAACGCACACCATCATAACGCGCTAAATTAGAAGAAGCTTCTGCAGGAGCTATAATATAATAAGAAGGTAGAGCATATTTTGTATGGGGCAAAGAAATATACTTAATCTCAGTTCCTGCTTCTTTTAACCAACTTATGCCTTTTTGCCAAAGCTCAATAATTTCTGGAGACATTCCATCCATATGATATTCTTTTGGAATACCAACTTTCATTCCTTTGATTGATTGACCAAGATAACTTTCATAATCAGGAATTGGAAAATTCACGGAAGTAGAATCTTTTTCATCAAAAGAGGCCATTGATCTTAGTAAGATAGCACAATCACGAACATCTCTAGCAACAGGTCCAGCTTGATCAAGAGATGAAGCAAATGCAACAATGCCCCACCGTGAACAACGTCCATAAGTTGGCTTTATTCCTACAGTTCCAGTAAAAGCTGCTGGTTGACGTATTGAGCCACCTGTATCGGTTGCAGTAGCACCAGCACAAATTTGAGCTGCAACAGCGGCAGCAGATCCTCCTGAAGAACCACCGGGGACAAGTCTTTCATTCGAGCCTTTTTTTCTCCATGGATTAATAACGGGACCATAATATGATGTTTCGTTGGATGAGCCCATAGCAAACTCATCCATATTAAGTTTTCCTAACATCACAGCACCGTCTTGCCATAAATTAGCCGTAACAGTTGATTCATAGTGCGGTTTAAAACCATCAAGGATATTTGAACAAGCTTGAGTATGAACACCATAGGTTGCAAAAAGATCTTTAACCCCCAAAGGGATTCCTTCTAAAAGCCTTCCCTGCCCTCTCGCTAAGCGACTATCTGATTCAGCAGCCATTTTCATTGCTTGTTCTGCTGTTATTGTTACATAAGCATTCAAAATTGGATTAGCTGATTCTATTGCTTGTAAATAAGATTCCGTTAATTCTGTTGCTTTGAGATTTTTCTTTATTAGAGCATCACGAGCTTGCGCAATTGTGAGGGTTGTTAAATCAGTCATATTGGTTCTCAAATATTCAAAAATATAAAAAGTTACTCAACAATTTTTGAGACAAGAAAAAAATTTTCTTCTGTAACAGGGGCATTGGCTACAATATCTGCTGCTTTATCGCCATCTGTAACACTATCTTCACGCATTCGTAGAGTCATCGGCATCACAGATGTTAATGGCTCAACTCCACTGACATCAACTTCATTCAATTGCTCTACAAAACCTAAAATAGCATTGAATTTTTTTGTCACAGGTTCTATCTCATCATCGTAGATAGCAATCCGCGCTAAATGTGCGATCCGCTTGACGGTTTCTTGATCAATAGACATACTATTTAAGCCTTTCTGTTTTTATTAATCTCTATTCTGGCTATACAAGGCTGAGCTTGCAAGCGCAAGAATATTAGATAACATGAATGAAGAATATCACCATTAGATCTGAAACATTAAAAAACGCATTATACCCTTATGACCGTTATTAATATAGACGAAGTTATGACACATCTTTTGCCTGGACAAACAATAGCAGGCTTAGATTTAGGAAAAAAAACTATCGGAATTGCAATTTCTGATATGGGGCTGACTGTCTCAAATCCGCGTCCTGTACTACAGCGAAAAAAATTTACAGAAGATGCTTACACACTTATTAAAATTTTTGACTGTGAAAATGTAGGCGTTATTATCGTTGGCTTACCCCTTAACATGAATGGAAGCAGCGGTTCTCGTGTTCAAGCAACTAGAGCTTTTGTGAGCAATATGAAAGCTTATACAAAAATTCCATTTGTTTTTTGGGACGAACGTTTATCAACAATTGCTGCAGAACGTTCTCTTCTAGAAATGAATGTATCGCGCGCTAAAAGAGCAAGCCGAATTGATTCGGCAGCCGCCGCTTTTATATTGCAAGGTGCTCTCAATAGAATTCAAAACTTTCATCATATGGAAGGATAGAGGACATTGAGCAAATGCCCTGCATTATATCGTGCAATGAGCATTCCGTAGGAAGATCTCCATTGTCCCCCAAGGCGGCTTTCCATATAGGCATTTGCAACATGTTCTATGTCTGTAGAACGTAATGCTGCTGCTGCTGCTGCATAGGCTACCTGTTCAACAAAAAACCTTCCTGAACCTTCATTTGCTGATGCCATATCACCTGCTGACTTAATAATTTCAATTGCTCGTGGTCCCGCTGGTCCAATATCAAGAGCAATTTTTTCTAACAATTTCTGAAACAATCCCGGTGCTTTTTCAGCAATAAGAATGGCATCCTTTACCAGTTGATTAGCAGAACTATTTCTTACAATTCGCGCAGGCCCATTATGCAACATTTGTGATAATGGATTATTCTCTATAAAACTTTCAATACCAAGTTGTGCAATAATCTCGCCAATAATAGGCACAACCAATTGACTTACGTGATAAGCAATAATAGGTGTCATAATGCGAGCAAAAGCTGCTTCAGAACGGTCGTTTGCTGCATTGTCAAATGCTCTCGCTAAACGCAAAACCAATGCTTGTGAAGCAGCTATATCTAATGCAATATCTGCAAAAATACGTTCTGTCAGTGGTGGTAAAGGCTGATTAGGCATTTTTTTCCGGAAAAAATCTATGCCAAATTGAAGAGCTGCTCGCAAAACACCTGCCGATATGACCGATTGATCGAAACGCATCATCGTCTCAATATCTTTAATAACTTTAAGCCCTTCTCCAGCATTTCCCAAAAGCCAGCCATAACTGCCTTGGAAATCAACAACCCCCTCTGGTGTTAAAAGTTCTCCAGAACGCTGAATTAAATGACGAATCGATATAAATCCATTTAATGCGCCATTTTCTTGTATGCGTGGAATAAAAAAACAACTTAAATGACCATTTAAATCTGCACTCACAAGATATCCGTCAGCGGTAGGATTAATAACATTGGTTTTTACAACATTTAAACGATATAGATCACGTTCCATACTTTCATCGAAAGAAATTTTCTTAACACTTGGAAAATTGAAAGCATATTTTTCAATATCATCAAATGCACAAGTTAGAGAAGCAGCCTTTTTATGATGAATAGACTTTGAAGAAGAATCATATTGACGTGATAAAAGTACATTTTGCCATTTTTTGAAGAGCTCAATATCACTAATTAAAACAGCAATAGCTGCACTCGTTATAATAACTTCATTCAAATGTCCTGTTTCTAAACCAGCAGATAAAGCTAAACGAATCGCACGCGCTTGATAACGGACTCCATTTTCTGAGCTCGTATTTTCCCAAAGCGAGGTAACCAAACCTGCTTGTCTAGAATATTGTTGAAGAGCTTGATAGGAAGAATGGATCTCTAATTTTTCCGTTGGTTGCCCCCATTCATCATTATAACATAATAAAGGTTTATAATAATTCGCTAAGCAGGAGAGTTTCCATGCTTCTCGACTCGCTGCAAAATCCCCTATTTCTTCAAAACTTGCTAGCAAAAACTTAGGCAAAGTAGAGGCAATACGAAACATAAGCGTATCGCTAAGAAATGTATTTTTTCGACGACTATTTTGCGCAGATACAGCACTCATAGGTATATTCCTACATTCAAATCATTCATATTATAGACTATTTGTCTTTTTAGAGTTAAGAAACATTTATCATATTCAAACAAATGCTTGTTTAACCTGTTTAGAGAGAGATAAAGAAGAATGCTATGATTCAAGATAATTTTTTTCCACTTTTCCCTCATCAACATCTTTTAGCTATTAAAGATCTGAGTGTACAAGATCTTAATACATTGCTTGATCGTGCAGAAGCAAATGTTATCCTTTCTAACAAAATTGATAAAATAAAATCTACTTTGCATGGACGGACTCAAATTAATCTCTTTTTTGAAGCCTCTACGCGAACACAATCTTCTTTTGAATTAGCGGGTAAAAGGCTAGGTGCACACGTGATGAGTCTTGCGATCGGCAACTCATCTGTAAAAAAGGGAGAAACATTACTTGATACTGCTACAACTCTCAATGCGATGAAGCCAGATATACTGGTTTTTCGCCATAACAGTGCAGGAGCGGCAGCTTTATTAGCGCAAAAAGTTGATTGTTGTGTTATTAATGCAGGTGATGGTGCCCACGAACATCCAACCCAAGCTTTATTAGATGCTCTAACCATTAAAAGGGCAAAAGGTCGTATTGAAGGATTAACTGTTGCGATTTGTGGAGATATCTTACACTCACGTGTTGCCCGTTCCAATATCTTGAGTCTCAATGCTTTGGGTGCTCGTGTTCGTGCTGTTGCTCCTTCAACACTCTTACCTGCAAAAATCGCTCATATGAGTGTTGAGGTTTTTAACACGATGAAAGAAGGTCTTAAAAATGCTGACGTTATCATGATGTTGCGCTTACAGCATGAACGGATGACAGGCTCTTTTATTCCCTCTACGCGTGAATATTTCCATTATTTTGGCTTACATAAAGAAAATCTAGCCTATGCCAAAAATGATTCCATTATTCTTCATCCTGGCCCAATAAACCGTGGTGTAGAAATTGCATCCGACATAGCAGATGGACCACAAAGTATGATTCATACACAAGTAGAAATGGGAATTGCAGTGCGTATGGCTGTCATGGAGGCTTTATTAGATTCACGTGCAAAGATCAGTGGAGAAAAAAAATGATAAAACCAATTGTTTTTCAAAATGCCCGTATTATTGATCCTTCGCGCGCAATCGATGAAATTGGTACAGTTATTGTTGAAGATGGACGGATTATAGCCGCTGGAAAAGAAGCCCTAAATCAAGGAATCCTAGAGGGAGCAGAAGTTATTAACGCACAAAACAAAGCAATTCTCCCTGGACTTGTTGATGCGCGCGTTTTTGTTGGAGAATTAGGGAATGAACACTGTGAAACAATCGCATCAACAAGTCAATCCGCAGCAGCAGGTGGTATTACTTCTTTCCTCATGATGCCAAATACGCGTCCAGTCATTGATAATGTAGCACTTGTTGAATTTATTAGGCATACAGTACAAGAAAAGTCATCGGTCAATATTTATCCCGTTGCTGCGATCACACAAGGTTTTAACGGACAAGAAATAACGGAATTTGGCTTACTAAAAGATGCAGGAGCTGTTGCCTTTTGTGAAGGAAAAAAAACGCTTCAAAGTTCATCTGTTATGCGGCGTGCAATGACTTATGCACGTGATTTCGATATCACATTAATACACGAAACACAAGACAAAGATCTTACAGGCCAAGGTGTGATGAATGAAGGACTGCTGGCCAGTTGGCTTGGTCTTTCTGGCATCCCCCGCGAAGCAGAAGTTATCCCACTTGAAAGAGATCTGCGATTAGCAATATTAACGCAAACACGCTATCATGCAGCTCAAATATCGACAGCACTCTCTGCTGATGCACTTCGTTTCGGTAAAAAACGCAGTAAGAAAATTTCAGCGGGTGTATCTATAAATCATTTATCGTTCAATGAAAATGACATTGGTGAATATCGCACATCTTTTCGCTTAATGCCCCCATTGCGTACAGAAGAAGACCGTATAGCAATGATTGAAGCAATAAAGGATGGGACTATAGATGTTATTGTCTCTTCTCATGATCCTCAGAGTAAAGATACAAAACATTTACCATTTAATGACGCAGCGGTCGGCGCTATTGGTATGGAGACCTTATTGAGCGCAGCCTTACGCCTTTATCATGATGAAAGCCTATCTCTTCTACGGATAACTGAACTTTTGTCAACGGCGCCTGCAAAGCTCTTTGGACTTAATGCAGGAACACTAAAGAAAGGTGCTCATGCAGACCTTATTGTGGTTGATCTTGAAGAACCATGGATTGTGTCAACAGAAAAGCTCTATTCACGTTCAAAAAATACCCCTTTTGAGAATGCACGTTTTCAAGGACGCGTGCTCCAGACCTTTGTGAAAGGGAAAACCGTTTTTAAACTTGATCAACAAACTTAATGAGATTCTTAATGAATGAAGCAGAAATATTTTTTCAGTTCACTCCATGGTTTATTTTCCTCATATCTTATCTAATTGGCTCGATTCCATTTGGTCTTCTTTTTACGAGATTGTCCAAAATTGGTGATATAAGAACAATCGGTTCCGGCAATATTGGAGCAACAAATGTTTTACGAACAGGAAATAAAAAGCTTGCTGTTCTAACACTTCTTTGTGATATGTTGAAAGGAACTATCGTTGTTTTCGTTATAAAGTTTTTTAGTGATCCGCTAGACCATAGTATCCTTGTTTCTCTAGCAGGTTTTTTTGCTTTCTTAGGACATCTTTTCCCCGTATGGCTTAAATTTAAAGGTGGCAAAGGCGTTGCTACCTATCTTGGTGTGTGTTTAGGGATCTACTGGCCAGCAGCAATTGTTTTCATTGTTGTGTGGATGGCAATTTTTCTACTCACACGCTATTCTTCATTATCCGCACTCGTTTCTGTTATTATAACTGCGATATTTGTTTTTTACTTTTCCAATCCTTATTTCTATTTTATGCTGATTACGATGAGCATATTTGTGTATATAAAGCATTACGCAAATATCGGTAGATTATTAGTTGGGAAAGAAATTAAGATTGGGACTCAGAACGGGGATAAATAAAGGAATCCTGCTCACTGATCGTCAACGTCTAAACTGGTTACGGTTGTTGCGTAGTGAAAATATTGGAGCAGTAAGTTTTCGCAATCTCATTGATCATTATAAAACAGCAGAAAATGCTCTAGCAGCGCTACCTGAGCTTAGTAGAAAAGGTAGTGGTTCTGTATCTATTAAAATAGCAAGCTTAGAAGATGCAGAAAAAGAAATACAAAAAGCTAAAAGATTAGGTGTTCGGTTTATCGGCATGGGAGAACCAGATTATCCAGCTTTTCTTAAGGTTACAGAAGCTCCTCCGCCGCTTATTGCTATCAAAGGTAATATTTCAATTTTTCAAAAAACTTCTATTGGAATTATAGGTTCTCGAAATGCTTCAGCTGCTGGAAAAAAGCTTACGGCTCAATTTGCGCGTTTTCTCGGAGAAGCGGGCTTTGTAACAATTTCTGGACTCGCTCGTGGAATTGATAGCGTTGCGCATCAAGCAAGTTTAAAAACAGGAACTGTTGCAGTCATGGCTGGAGGAATTGATCATATCTATCCTCCTGAAAATAAAAAGTTGCATGAAGATATTATCGCCAACGGTGGAGCCATCATCAGCGAAATGCCTATTTCTTGGAAGCCGCGTGCTATCGATTTTCCAAGAAGAAACCGTATTATTGCAGCTCTATCACTTGGTCTCTTGGTTGTAGAGGCAGCCCTGCGCTCAGGGTCCTTAATTACCGCACGTCAAGCAGCTGAAATGGGACGGTTAATTTTTGCCATTCCCGGTTCTCCACTTGATCCAAGATCTGTTGGCACAAACAATCTTATCAAGGACGGTGCTCTACTCACCACACATCCTTCTGACATTATAGAAACACTTACGCCATTAATTTCACCGCTTCCAAATTCCCAACTCAATTTTTTTGAGGAACCATCTTTTTTACAACTTGAAAAGAAGAATTCTAATTTAGCAGATGAAAAAAACAGCACTCCTCCTTTAACAGGTGAGGATACAGCACGTGCAGCAGTTCTCTCCGCTCTTTCAACAACGCCAATCGATTTAGACACACTCAGTACCCACACAGGTATTCCACTCCCAACACTCTACCTCTTATTGGTAGAACTCGACCTTGCTGGAAAGCTTATTCGACACTCTGGTGGTTATGTGTCATTGTCGAATCTTGATCTTCCCCAAGAGCCTCAGCACTATTAATAATGCTTTGCCCTTCTTTGGCAACCATATCCAAAAGCAATGCTAAAAGCGGACTATGCGCCTGACGCGCCATTTGATTCATTTGCTTTGACATGTCTGTAATATATTGGATAACTTTTAAATGATTTATAAACATAATCCTCTTATCCTTGAGCATTTCCCCTCCTACCTCTCAATAGACGTTATCTTAGTATTTCGCCGTATGTTTTTGTAATAACAGTGGAAAATAAATCGTGTAATTCTATATAGGGTGTATTCTAATAATAACAATCACAAGTTGTACAATATTCATGTTTTTTATATGGCTAATATTTTTTTATGTGCTCTTAAGCAATTGTCATTAGCTATTCGCGTAAAAGGCGTTTATAAAAAAGTTTTTTATTTCAATATTTGGGTAAAATTATGAATATCGTTATCGTTGAATCTCCAGCAAAAGCAAAAACAATTAATAAATATCTTGGGTCTCAATACAAAGTTGTCGCATCATTTGGACATGTTCGTGATTTGCCTGCAAAAGATGGTTCTGTTTTACCGGATCAAGATTTTTCTATGAAATGGGATATAGATTCTGCTGCCGCTAAACGTTTAAATGAAATAGCAAAAGCCGTTAAAGAAGCCGATAGTCTTATATTAGCAACAGACCCTGATCGTGAAGGAGAAGCTATTTCATGGCATATTCTGGATGTTCTTCGTCAAAAAAAAGTTTTAAAAGATAAACCTATTAAAAGAGTTGTCTTCAATGCCATCACCAAAAAGTCTGTGCTTGATGCTATGAACAATCCACGTGATATTGATACATCACTTGTAGATGCTTATCTTGCACGTCGCGCTCTTGATTATCTCGTTGGTTTTACACTTTCACCTGTTTTATGGCGGAAACTCCCTGGTGCGCGTTCAGCAGGACGCGTTCAATCGGTTGCTTTGCGTATTATTTGTGATCGTGAAGCAGAAATAGAACATTTTATCAAAGAAGATTATTGGTCCGTTACAACACAGTTAAAAACCATCCGAAATGATAGTTTCCAAGCAAGATTGACAATGTTCAATCAAAAAAAAATAGGCAAGCTTGATATTCAATCTCAAGAACAAGCAGACCAAATTCGTTTTATGTTGGAGAAAGCCCAATATCATACACTCAGTGTTGAAGCAAAACCTACAAAGAGAAATCCTTTTCCTCCATTTACAACCTCCACACTACAACAAGCAGCTTCTTCAAAATTGGGATTTTCAGCTTCTCGCACTATGCAAATTGCCCAAAAGCTTTATGAAGGCATTGAAATTAATGGTGAAACAGCAGGGCTTATTACTTATATGCGTACCGATGGTGTGCAAATAGCACCAGAGGCCATTGATTCAGCACGAAAAGTTATTCATGAAACTTTCAGTAAAGACTATCTTCCTGAAAAACCACGTTTTTATTCAACAAAGGCAAAAAATGCACAGGAAGCACACGAAGCGATCCGTCCAACAGATTTTCAACGCAATCCTAGTCAAGTCCGTAATTTTCTCGATAGCGATCAAGCAAAGCTCTATGAGCTGATATGGAAGCGTGCTATTGCCAGCCAAATGCGTTCTGCTGAAATTGAACGTACAACTGTTGAAATTGAAGCACAGCAAGGAGAAAACCGTGCAAATCTACGAGCAACAGGATCTGTTATTCGCTTTGATGGTTTTATTTCCGTCTACACCGATCAACGAGACGAAGAAAATAATGAAGAAAATGAAACAACACGTTTACCACAAATAAACACTGGTGAAGCACTTACAAAAGAAAAAGTTGAATCTGTACAACATACCACAGAGCCCCCTTCTCGTTATTCTGAAGCTTCATTAATTAAAAAGCTTGAGGAGTTAGGAATTGGTCGTCCCTCAACTTATGCCTCCACATTGGCGACATTATGTGACCGTGGATATATTGTAATTGATAAACGAAAGCTTATTCCCGATGCTAAAGGACGTATTGTTACAGCCTTTCTTGAAAATTTTTTTAATCGCTATGTAGAATATGGTTTCACAGCAGATCTTGAAGAAAAGCTGGATCTTATCTCTGATGGCAAACTTTCTTGGAAAGACGTATTGCGAGATTTTTGGGATGGATTTAATGCATCTATTAGCAATATCCAAGAACTCCGTATAACCAATGTCCTTGATGTTTTAAATGTAACATTAGCACCTCTCGCCTTTCCTGAACGCGAAGATGGAAGTGATGTGCGTTCCTGTCCTCTTTGTAAAAGTGGTCAATTATCATTAAAACTCGGTCGTTATGGTGCTTTTGTTGGCTGTTCCAATTATCCCGAATGTAAGTACACACACCAACTTGGTACAGATACTGGAGAAGAGAATGACGCTGTACGCAATGATGAACCTATTATACTTGGTAATGACCCTGAAACAGGAAAAGATATCTCTCTTCGCAATGGCCGGTTTGGTCCCTATATTCAACTTGGTGAAAGCAAAGAAGTTAAGCGTGCAGGATTACCAAAAGAATGGCGGGCAGAAAATGTAACCCTTGATAAAGCCTTGGCTTTACTATCCCTTCCCCGTGAAATTGGCATTCATCCTGAGACTGGAAAAACAATCACGGCTACGATTGGACGATATGGTCCCTATCTTAGCCATAACGGAAAATCTGCGCGCCTTCTGCATGCAGATGAAGTTTTTGATATTGGTATCAATCGCGCTGTTACAATATTAGCAGAGCAACAAGAAAACAAAACCAAGCAAAGCAGACCAACACCTACAGCATTGGCAACATTAGGAGAGCATCCCGAAGGAGGAACCATTACTGTACGCAATGGGCGTTATGGTCCTTATGTTAATTGGGGTAAAATTAATGCAACATTGCCAAAAGATAAAGATCCCATTAGCGTAACACTTCCAGAAGCATTAGAACTTATATCGGCTAAAGCATCGAGTAAAAAAACAACTTTAAAAAGAGCTTCTTCTAAAACAAAAGCAAAAATACAAGAGACATAAATTTTGGCTAAAGGTGAAAAAAACATAAAATATCTCTCTTCATTCAAAGGAAAAAAAATTCCTAATAAGGAACAAATCCTTTCCTTTATAAATGAGAATCCTAACCACTCAAGTAAACGAGAAATCGCCAAAGCTTTTAACTTAAAAGGCGATTCTCGTATTTGGCTGAGAGATATATTACGTGAGTTGAAGGATCAAAATCTTATATCTAAACAGCGCAAAAGAGCAATAAACAAAGGAAAATTACCTCCCGTTACTTTAGTAAAAATTAGTGGACGTGATAAAGATGGAAGTTTTATTGCACAACCTCTTGAATGGGATGATTCTCCAAAGCCTAATATTGAAATACACTCTTTTCATCACATAAAAGGAAGTGGCATTGGTGTTGGAGATCATATTCTTGTAAAAGTTTTTCGAAATAAAAATTCTGAAAGCTCAAGCCTCCCTTATACGGGACGAATTATTCGTAAAATTGATGTATCTCCCAAAAGCGCATTTGCTGTTGTACGAAAATTTGAAAATAATCAATGGTGCCTTGATCCTATAGACCGTAAAACCAATGAACTCATTGTTGAAATGTCTCCAGAAATGAAAATTGAAATTGGTGATCTCGTTGAAGTCGAAATTAAAAAAAATACTGGTTACGGATTAAAGAGCGCAAAAATAAAAAATGTTTTAGGGCACATTAAGAGTGAAAAAACACTCTCTATGATTGCTCTTCTTTCGAAAGCAATTCCTTATATTTTTCCTGAAAGTGTTCTTAAGGAAGTTAAACATATCAAAGCTGCCAATATAGATAATCGTGAAGATTGGCGACAATTACCATTTATTACAATTGATCCACCAGATGCAAAAGATCATGATGATGCAGTCTATGCAACCAAGGATAAGGACCCAACCAATAATGATGGTTGGATTATTATTGTGGCCATTGCAGATGTTTCTTCCTATGTCAAAACAGGAAGTGCTTTAGATAAAGAAGCTTTGAAGCGGGGAAATTCTGTTTATTTTCCCGATACCGTTGTGCCAATGCTCCCCGAGCGCATTTCTCATGATTTATGTTCTCTACGTGAAGGAAAAGAAAGACCAGCTTTAGCCGTTCGTATGATTTTTGATGCAAACGGTAATAAACGAAAACATAGTTTTCATCGTATTATGATTCGTGTAAGAGCTAAACTTTCTTATCAAGAAATGCAATTGGCAATTGAAGGTAATATAAATGAAAAAACAGCTGCTCTTTTTGAGAGCATTTTGCAACCCTTATGGGAAGCCTATGCATGCCTTAAAGTTGCACGAAATCGTCGCCAACCACTAGAATTAGAAATAGCAGAAAAAAAGATTATTCTTGATCAAAATGGATGCATAAAAGATGTTGTGAGTGAAACACAGTTAGAAGCACATCGTTTAATTGAAGAGTTTATGATACAAGCCAATATTGCAGCTTCTGAAACATTAAAACAACATCACCAGCCCCTCATTTATCGTATTCATGAAAAACCTTCTCTTGCTAAGCAAGAAATACTTCGGAGATTTCTTCAAAGTTTGGGGATACCACTCTCCCGCGGAAGCGAACTTACCCCAGCGCGCCTTAATAGCATTCTGGCAAAAGTAACGAATACACCACAAAAAGAATTAGTCAACCAAGTTATTCTGCGTTCACAATCTCAAGCTGAGTATAATCCAAAAAATATCGGCCACTTTGGTTTAAACCTACATAATTATACACATTTTACATCACCAATCCGTCGTTACGCTGATCTCATTATTCATCGAGCACTCATTAAAGCCCTGAAGTTAGGAAATGATCAATTAACAAATACACAAGAACAAAATCTTGCAGAAATTGCTACGCAAATTTCTTTATACGAGCGCCGTGCAATGATGGCTGAAAGAGAAACTATTGATAGGCTTGTTGCTCACTATTTAACGAATAAAATCGGCCGTATTTTTACAGGTCGCATTTCCGGAGTTACAAAAGCAGGTCTTTTTGTCTCACTTGATAAACTCAATACAGATGGTTTTATCCATATTTCTACACTTAAAAATGATTATTATCATTTTGATGAAGCACAACATGTTCTTGTAGGACAGCGTAGCCATAAAGGCTATCAGCTCAGTGATGTTGTAGAAGTAAAACTTATAACTGTACAACCTTTTGCTGGCGCTTTATGCTTTGAGCTCTTAACAAAACCTCGTCCAATAAAATTTTCACCGACATCCTATCATAAAAATAAATTAAAAAAACAAAAGCATAGTTTTTATGGGAAAAGAAAATATTAATTAAAAATAAAAAGTAAAAAATATTTTTACAATTTTTACTGTCTTATTTTTTTATTTTAAAATCTAAAATTTTTGTTGAAAAAAATTAATCTTCTTGTCCTCCATTAAATAGTATATGAATAATAAAATAAGAATAACTTTAAGTTAAGAAATGACCTATAATATGTATTATTTTATGTGTACAATCTTCTTTCTTTAGTATATAAGAGGGTGTATTTTATCATTATATCTATAACAACCATGTAAAAATCTTGCAGTTTTTTATACTCAGGAAATGAGAAAAGCTGCAAAAGATAGTGTGGGCTTCCTTTCATTTCAGCTCATCTTTTCATTGTTTAATAAAAAAGTAGCTTAAGCTATTCTCATGAAAAAAAGCTTTTAACTCTCAAAACAATTCTTTGCGTGCAATATTGCAGCTATTGTTACTTCTCGAATCGTCTTATGCTTAGGCATTTCTAAAACGATATTATTTATGATGTCCATAGGATCTTTAAGTTTTTATGATACTATTTTTTTGAATCTATATGGGTTTGGTTCATTTTAAGGTTTATATTACATTTTACTATGACTGTTATGTTTATACTGTCAGAGTTTTAGATCAACAGTTATGCTCCTCCTAAAAGACGTGGTTTGGTTCCATCCATTTATGCTATTGTCCTAGGATTAGGGTTTGCGGTAGGTCCAACGCTGTTGGCAATAGTCTTATTATACTGGCTGCTATCCCAATTCTTGTCGCTTGGAAATTAAGTCTAAAATTTCAAAAAAGCCAATATACACCATTTTTTCGTTATCTTTTTCACGTTCCAAGCGCAATGATAGCAGTACTGGTTTACAGTGCTATTCAAATGGGCGCATTAACTCTTATTACTCCCTTTAGTTTATCCATTGGTTATAATGAGAATGAAGCAGCACACTTTATGGCCACCCTTGCGCTCGGGAATGTTTTCCTCTTAATTCCTATCAGCATTATAAGCGATTATGCCAAAGATCAACTCTATCCGCTGATAAGTTGCGCTATCTTAGGTTTTGTTGGAACTTTCATGATACCATAGATCATTCAATATCCATGGATTCTGATGCTTGATCTGTTCCTTCTTGTCTGTTCCTTCTTGGTAGTGTGTAGCAACGAGCCTTTATACAATCGGTCTAGCACATCTAGGGGCACGTCTCAAGGGACAAGAACTTACTGCTGCTAATTCTGCTTTTATTTTTTGCTATGGAATGGGTATGTTTATCTGGCCGACCTTTATCGTAAAATCCATGGATATCTTTAATCCCTTCAGTTTTTCAATAACCATGGCTGTTTTTTTTAGTTTATATGCCACTTTGATGTTTGTCCAACTTATGAGAAAATTAATCAGCTCTTGACTTTTTTGAGAACATCCGTAGTGTTGCTGGAAAATCTGATGACATCAGAAATAGGTTTTGATAGCAAGATAATATTTTTTCAGTATAAATAAGGTTCTTACATTATGGCTAAAGCAGCAACCATTAAGATCAAGCTTTTATCAACTGCAGATACGGGTTTTTTCTATGTAACAAAGAAAAACAGCCGTACAATGACAGATAAAATGAGCAAGCGTAAATATGATCCAGTTGTAAAAAAGCACGTTGAATTTAAAGAAACAAAAATTAAATAAATAGGCTTATCATTGAATTGATAGATTTATACTCCAAAAGAAATGTGGGGATCTTGCTCTTCAAAGTTATTTTTTGAGAGATATTTTTTCTGTTTCCTTAAGTTTAAAAAGTTTACTTTAAAATTTGTATGTTTTGTACGGATTTGGATAAGTTGATTTATTATTTAAGTTGCTTACATATATTCTATATGAGTATTTCATTATTGTGATATCTAACGAAAATTTTGTCATTAAAACGAAACATTGTTTCGTCATATGAGTAAAGTTTCTCGGACGAATTATAAGCAATACTAAAATAGAGTGCGTTATAATAATGTTAGCAGTTTCGTTGTTTCATGAAAAAAATTCTCATTTTAATCTAAGAAGCTTAAAAAAAATCACTGGTTTCAATATTTTTGTTGCTGCTAGCATTCTTATTGTTATATTAATTTATTTTAAGCAGAATCAGCAGTTTCCTCAAAAAGAAAATTTTTCTTCTCAAAACTCTATTAGAGGAAATGCATTAATCATTGATGGTGATTCTATCATGATTTCTTCAATTAAGATTCGACTGGTTGGAATTGATGCTCCTGAACTCCACCAATTTTGTGGAAAAAAGGAGGAACGCTACCCTTGTGGGCTTGAGGCTAAAAAATATTTAGAACAACTACTAGAAAATCAAACTGTTACATGTCACTGGCATAAAACAGACCAATACCGTCGTGTTCTTGCAACATGTAAAACAAAACAAGTTAGCAATATCAATGCAACGCTTGTACATAATGGTTGGGCTGTAAGTTATTATGAATACCCCAAAGAAGAACAAGAAGCTAGAAGGAAAAAGAAAGGAATATGGGCATCAAGTTTTCAACGACCGCGAGAATGGCGCAAAGCAAATCCTCGCACTGAATAAGAAAAATATTTTTTAATTTCATTGAGCAATGAAACGATGTAATCAGATTATTACACTTGAAAAAAAAATCTATTCCTGTCGTGTTTGTATCCAACAACCACATTATTTTCCTCCTCTTCCTCACGAACCAAATCCCGTCGTTTATTTATCTGATACGGCTTCGATTGCGGTTGCAGGACAAGCACCAGGATTGCGTGTCCATGAAACTTCTATCCCTTTTAATGATCGCTCTGGCAAAAGGCTGCGTGATTGGCTGGGGGTAACGAAAGAAGAATTTTATAACAGATCTCTTTTTGCTATTGTTCCTATGGGATTTTGTTTTCCAGGTTATGACAACAATAAAGCTGATTTACCACCAAGGCGTGAATGTCGAGAAATATGGCATGAAAAGATATTTCAAGCGATGCCTCAAATAAAGCTTGTTCTTGCTATTGGCAGTTATGCGCAAAAGTGGCATATTACAGGATTAAAACATAAAACTGTTTCAGCAACCGTTAGTGATTGGAGAAATATTCTTCCCATCCCCCAACCTCAAGGCTATAATGTTATGCCTTTGCCTCATCCATCATGGCGAAATACTTCTTGGTTACAGAAAAACCCATGGTTTAACGATGAGTTTATTGTATATCTGCGTCGTTTAGTGCGTAATTTTTTATAAATTAAAATATTGAGAAAAAATATGGATCGTCTTGATAGAAAAATTTTACATCTTTTGCAAGAAAATGCAACACTTTCTGTTGCTGATATTGCTAAAAAAGTGGGACTTTCGACCACTCCTTGCTGGCGTAGAATTCAAAAACTTGAAGAAGATGGCGTCATTCAGCGTCGTGTTGCCGTTCTTTCTCCAGAAAAAGTAAATGCGCACGTCACTGTTTTTGTGTCTATTCGCACAAACACACATAGTCATGAATGGTTTAAGCGTTTTTCAAAAATTGTGCAAGAATTCCGTGAAGTTATTGAATTTTATCGAATGAGTGGAGATATTGACTATTTATTGCGTGTTGTTGTGCCCAACATTGAAGCTTATGATCTTTTTTATAAAAAATTAATTTCTAAAATTGACATCCGTGATGTCTCATCTTCTTTCGCAATGGAACAAATTAAATATACAACGGAGCTTCCTCTTAATTATATTAAATTACACGACAAGACGCATGAACACAACTCTTAAGAGTTTTTTATATCGTCTCATTATCTTTTAGGCATTCAAACTTTCTTGTTTAAAAACCACCATTTGTGCATGTATTAAAACAGCAGCTTTGACAATGCCAGCTGCCATAGCTGCTCCTGTCCCTTCACCAAGATGCATCCCCAAATCCAGAAGTGGTTCTTTGCCAATTTTTTTTAAAAGTTTACGATGGGCTGTCTCAGAAGAAAGATGTCCAACAAGGGTATGATCAAGAGCTTTTGGATGCATTTTATAAAGGACCGCTGCAGCTGCTGTTGCCACAAAACCGTCTAAAATAACGGGTATTCTTTCCATTCTTGCTGCTAAAATAGCACCAACCATAGCAGCAATTTCACGTCCTCCTAAGCGACGCATTATCTCAAAAGGATCATTAAAATAATCCTTATGCAAAGAAATGGCTGTCTTAACCGCTGCAATTTTACGCTGATAAAAATCACCTTCTGATTCCATACCATTTTCTGTCCATTCTTCCACTTCTCCTCCAAACAATGCTAAGCATAAAGCTGAAGCTATTGTTGTGTTTCCAATTCCCATTTCTCCAATACATAAAAGATCTGCCCCATCCGCAATGGATTCCATTCCAAATGCCATTGTAGCAGCTGCACTCCGCTCATCCATTGCGGCATCCTTCGTAATATTCATTGTTGGATATTCCAATGCTAAATCAAATATTTTTAATCCAAGATCATAAGCAATACAAATTTGATTGATAGCAGCTCCACCAGATGCAAAATTTTGCACCATCTTTTGTGTCATAGATTGTGGAAATGGTGTCACATTTTCTTCTACTATACCATGGTTTCCAGAAAAAATAGCGACCAAAGGTCGCGTTACGATAGGTTTTTCTGTCCCCCTCCATCCTGCATACCAAACAGCAATATCTCCCAGTTTTCCCAATGTTCCTTGCTCTTTTGTTAAGTTTTTTTGGCGTTTTTTTGCCAAAATTATAGAAAACTCATCAGCAATAGGTAAATGTGTAAGCAAAGCACGAAAATCATCAAATGGACTAGCGGTCATAAGGATACCTTTTAAAATCTACAATGTTTATGAAAATCACGTCATATATAGATGATATGAATAATTTGTTGTTTTTTTAAACAGTTCTTTAAAAAGTTAAATATTATGAGAACAATAATTTCTATATTCTATTTTATAATCAAATAATAAACATGCAAAATTTAAAATATTATCAATATGTTATTACTATTTTTACATTATGCTCTTAACCTATTTCTCTATTAAATAGGAGCAATCAGCATGTTGTTTAATATATAAATTTTAACATTCCTTCTATAACAAAAGTTATAAACTTTTAAAAACTTATAAAATTGAAGGGATCAAAATTATCGCAAAGAAATCAAAACACAAAGGATCTCAACTTTAACATATGTTAATTGTCAGGCTGTTATTAAATGAGAGCATAAAAAGCTTCTTTTAAAATACATATATCTGCATTTGGTTTTGTCGCATCATTTGATAATATTTGCCTCCATCGACGTGCCCCACTCCGCCCATGAAATAAACCAATCATATGACGCGTCACATGAGAAAGCCGCCCCCCCGATGCAATATGTCGAGCCGCATAATCACACATAACCTCAATAAGATCACTCTCACTCAGATTATTTTTCGCCTTATCATAGAGTTCAAAATCAATATGTTTTAACAAAGCTGGATCACGATAAACTTGGCGACCAAGCATGACAGCATCACAAAAAGTTAAGTGTTCTTTTATCTTATCAAGAGATTTAATTCCACCATTTATCCCAATGAATTTATGAGGATATTTACGTTTTAATTTATAAACCCTTTCATAATTAAGGGGCGGAATATCGCGATTCTCTTTCGGACTCAATCCTTGTAGCCATGCCTTGCGTGCATGTATCCAGAGCGCATCACATCCAGCATTCCAAACCTGATTAGCCAAAAGATCTAACGCTAACTCTTCATCTTGTTCGTCCACTCCAATCCGACATTTGATAGTTACAGGTATAGTAACCTCTCGTTTCATCGCTTCCACGGCATTTGCCACAATGTCTGGATGTAGCATCAAACAAGCCCCAAAGACACCTGCTTGAACACGATTTGATGGGCAACCAACATTGAGATTTATTTCGTTGTAGCCAAAATCTTCAGCAATTCGTGCAGCTTCTGCTAACTTTTTCGGATCTGCCCCCCCTAATTGTAATGCAACTGGACGTTCTTTATCGCTAAAAGCCAACAATTGTTTGCGAACACCATGAATGACAGCATCTGCTACCATCATTTCCGTATAAAGGAGTGCTTTTTTTGTTAAAAGACGATAAAAAAACCTGCAATGTCGGTCTGTCCAGTCCAACATTGGTGCTACTGCAAATTTTACAGGCGATGGAAGGTTGTAAAATATCATAAGAGCATTACTCTCATATCCCTATAGTTCTCTCTTTATACATAGAAAAATACTTACTTTTAGTTTACGGAAAGTTTTATTCTCTTATACTATCATGAATATAATAACAGCTCATTATCTTCAATTGATATAAAGGCTTACTACAATCAATCATGATAAAATACATTATCGCATTTCTCATAGATTAGTGTTCAGGTATATAAACATGAAAAAAGAAGATTTTCACTATAATATAAGAAACTTATTTACAACTTCTTCTTACGCTCATCAAGCCTCTACCCTTACATGATTTAGCACAGCGTTTAAGACAATAAATGATAAACTAACACATTATACAATTTTTCATGATAGATTTAATTTTCTTTAAATTTTTTTAACTTATTACGCAAATAAACGCTACAGAAAGTACTTCTATCTTCTCTTCAAGAATGAACCAAAATCCTTATTTCGTACGAATCTAATTATAAATCATTTTTTCTCAATGAGTTATTCTTGGATTTCACTTTATAAGATAGACAAATTTCATCCTAAATATTCTATCTAATTTTGCCATTTTATGATTCTTGTAAAAAACTAAAATTAGAGTATAGACAAACATCGTCTTTTAATATGTATGACTGACATCAGTATCTCTTGAAGGAAAATATTTTACAATATTGCAGATAAAATCTGTAAAATGAAATGATCATAAACGTTATTCAATCTCTTGTTAGCTTTGCATATAGGAAGAAAGAGTATCAACCTCTTGTTCATTAAATAGGAGACCAAGTTTTGAACGACGCCATAACACATCTTCACATGCTTTAGCCCATTCTTTTTCCATCAACCATTTAACTTCTACTTCATAAAGCCCATGTCCAAAATTTTTTCCTCTATTTGCCTTACCATGTGCAAATATCACTAATGCTTCCGTACCATAGGAGCGTGCAAGTCTGCGATGTGTAAAAGCATCTAAATCTGGCATCAAAAGAGCAATCCTATTTTCGATTATATCTAATTGATTATAGGGAAAATCACCCCCTGGAAGTACTGTCTTAGCCGTCCATGATTCTCCCTTTTTACCAAGCGCTTTTTCAACAAATTTCATCGCATCTTCAGCCAACTTACGATAAGTTGTAATCTTTCCACCATAAAGATTAAGAATCTTTGGTGTTGTTCCTGTTCCCATTTCTTTTAAAACATAATCGCGCGTAATTTCTTGTGCTTTTGAAGCTCCATCATCATAGAGTGGACGAACTCCAGAGTAAGACCAGACAATCGTTTCAGGCAACACTGGTTGTATGAAATATTCACTAGCTGCTGCACAAATATAATCAATTTCTGTATCAGTAATATGAACATCAGCTGGATCTCCTTGATAATTACAATCTGTTGTTCCAAGCAAGGTAAACTCTTCTTGATACGGAATAGCAAATATAATACGCCCATCACCATTTTGAAAAATATAAGCACGATCATGAGTATAAAGCTTGGGAACTAAAATATGAGAACCTCTGACAAGCCGTACTGGTGGATGTTCTTTACAGTCTAATATGCTTGCCAAAACATGATCAATCCAAGGTCCTGTCATATTCGCGACATAAGAAGCTGTGACACTATATTCTTTACTACTTAACTTATCTTGAAGAACAATACGCCATTTATTGTCTTCTTTTTTTAAAGAGAGAACTTCTGTTCGTACTTTTATATCAGCTCCCCACTTTTCTGCATCACGAGCATTGCCAATAACTAAACGCGCATCATCTACTCTTGCATCAGAATATTCAAAACCTCTCTGATATTCTTTCTTTAATGTAGAGCAAAACTTTTTTGAAAAATTAATCGTTTTACTGCGCCACAATTTCTGATTCCAATTCCCTAAATAATCATAAATAAAAAGTCCAAAACGCAACATCCAAGCAGGACGCAATTCTTTATGATAAGGAAGGAGAAAACGCAAAGGACGCACAATATGTGGAGCCATACGTAAAATGATCTCGCGTTCTTTCAATGCCTCACGAACAAGTTTGAACTCATAGTGTTCAAGATAACGAAGCCCACCATGAATAAGCTTTGTTGACGCACTTGAGGTCCCAGATGCAAGATCGTTCATTTCAGCCAATCCCACTTTAAAACCGCGTCCTGCTGCATCTCTTGCCAATCCACACCCGTTTATCCCTCCCCCAATGATAAACAGTTCATAATGTGTTGTGGTTTTCATAATTTCACTTTTCATTATTTAATTTTGTTTCTCAGTACTCAATAAAGCAACAGGAAAAAATAATACAATGAAGAACACTTGTATTATCAACGTACTTTTTCCTAAAATAAACACGCATAAAAAGCTTTTTGATACCCTTATACATCAAAACAACATTTGACAATAAAGAGAATTTTTTATCTTTTACAAAACATAATCCTTGCCAAGCCACGGTTCATCATATGAAATCTTTTTAGAGAAAAATTGATGTTTTTTCTCATACTTAAATACACACTATAGCTTAAATGCTTTATTGCACATAGATAAAGCTTTTCATATAGTTCACTCAATGACACACTAGAAAATGTGAAGATATACAGATGACTTATCATTCTCAAAATTCGAAAATAAAACTTCTTTCAAAAATTTTAGTCCCAGTTATGTCGAGTATTTTAATTTTTTTACCTTCTTTATCAAACGCAACATCACACTCAAAAACAGCAAATCATTTAAGCTTAGAAAAGCTTAAAACACAACTTTTGGAAGATTCTAGCTTTTTATCTAAGCTTAAAGAAAAAATGGTACCACATACTGATTCTCATCATATTCAACAAATTGTTAGAGAATACCTTCTTACTCATCCAGAAATTTTGATTGAAATGCAGCTTATTCTTCAAGATAAGCTGGAAAAACAGAATAAATACGAAAACCAAATACAAATATTAGAAAAAGAAATTTTTCATTCTCCTCATGACGCTGTTTTGGGAAACCCAAATGGTAAAAGAGTGCTTATCAATTTTTTTGATTACAACTGTGGATATTGTAAAATTTCCTATTCAGATATAGAGGACTTGATAAAAGAATATCCAGATTTAAAGGTTATTATCAAGGATTTACCAATTTTAAGCTCTGATTCTATGGCGGCCCATACTGTTGCCTACGCATTTCGAAAACAATTTCCAGAGAAATATCCTCAGTTTCATAAAATGCTTTTAATGTATCAAGGTCGAGCAAATGAATCAAAAGCTATTAAAGTAGCTGTCTCATTAGGAGCAGATGAAAAAAAACTACGTAATGCAATAAAAGATCCCACTCTGCAAAACGCTTTTAGAGAAAATATTCAAATTGCCTCTACACTTCATATTACGGGAACACCTTCTTACATCATTGGTAATAAAATATTGATTGGCGCAGCTAGACAAGATATTCTAAAACAAGCAATAGACAATACACAGTGAATACCTGATCAGTTTTAGGAAAATACTGTAAATGAGGTAATTTTATGCTTTCTCTTTTTTGATAACAGGCTTATAAGTGCAATTTTGCGTAAAGCAGATACGAGTTTTAAATTGCAAAGTATAATGATTTAAAGGAAATAAAAATCTTTAAAGCCTCAAAAGATATCATCCCTAATCTAGAGATATTCGGTCATAAAATGAGATAATGACGATCTTCATTGATCAAGGAGTTAAAAATAAAATGGCAACAAAAAAAATGGATTCGGCAAAAACCGCAATTGATACGAAAATTATTCGTGATCTTGCTGAAATTTTGAATGATACAAATTTAACGAACATTGAAGTTGAACAAGGGGAGCTTCGTATTTGTGTCTCACGCCAAAATACCTTAACTTCTTCTGAGCAAGCAATTTATGCTCCTGTTTCTACTCCTACTTTTTCTGTAACATCTTCTCCAGCCCCAACAACTGAATCTCCTATACAATCTATCCAAGAAGATAAATCAAAAAACACAATAACCTCTCCGATGGTTGGAACAGCTTATCTTGCACCTTCACCAGGCGCGCAACCTTTTGTAGAAGTAGGACAAAATGTTTCTGAAGGGGAGACATTACTTATTATTGAAGCCATGAAAACAATGAATCAAATTTCATCACCGCGCTCAGGCACGGTAACCACTGTTCTTGTCAAAGATGGTCAACCTGTTGAATTTGGTGAACCACTTATTATCGTTGAATAAAGCGAGGGGCAATCATGATTCGAAAAATCCTCATTGCTAATCGGGGAGAAATTGCTCTTCGCGTTTTACGTGCATGTAAAGAACTTGGCATAAAAGCCGTAGCTGTTCACTCTACCGCTGATGCAGACGCAATGCATGTTCGTCTTGCCGACGAAAGTGTTTGTATTGGCCCTCCTCCCGTTCGCGATTCTTATTTGAGTATTCAACAAATTATTGCTGCTTGTGAAATTACAGGGGCTGATGCTGTTCATCCAGGTTATGGCTTTCTTTCTGAAAATGCAAAATTTGCAGATGTTCTAGAAGCCCATGATATTACATTCATTGGTCCAACAGCTACTCATATCCGAATCATGGGCGATAAAATCGAAGCAAAGAAAACCGCCAAAAAACTTGGTATTCCTGTAGTTCCAGGTTCAGATGGAGCAATCACTGAAGAATCAGATGCTTTACGCATTGCTCATGAAATTGGTTATCCAGTTATTATCAAAGCTTCTGCCGGTGGTGGTGGACGTGGTATGAAAGTCGTTCATTCTGAACAAGAATTTTCTATAGCTCTTAAAACAACGCGTTCAGAAGCGAAAGCTGCTTTTGGTAATGACGCTGTTTACATAGAGAAATATTTAGAAAAACCCCGTCATATTGAAATTCAAGTCATAGGTGATGGTGCGGGAAATGCTATTCATTTAGGAGAACGCGATTGTTCACTTCAACGACGGCATCAAAAAGTATGGGAAGAAGCTACGTCACCTGCACTTAATGAAAATGAACGAAAAAAAATTGGCAGTATTGTTGCAAATGCCTGTGCCCAACTTGGATATCGTGGAGCTGGTACTATTGAATTTCTTTATGAAAATGGCAAATTTTATTTTATTGAAATGAATACGCGTTTACAAGTCGAACATCCTGTAACTGAAGCAATTACAGGTATAGATTTAGTCCATGAACAAATCCATATTGCATCAGGCTGCAAGCTTTCAGTGACACAAGATGATGTCTATTTTTCTGGTCATGCCATTGAATGCCGTATTAATGCAGAAGATCCTATTAACTTTACGCCATCACCTGGAACCATTACACATTTTCATACACCTGGAGGTTTAGGGATTCGTGTTGATTCAGGTGCTTATTCAGGTTATCGTATCCCTCCTTATTATGATAGCATGATTGGAAAGCTGATTGTTCATGGGCGTACCCGTTTAGAATGTATGATGCGTTTACGGCGTGCTTTAGATGAATTTGTCGTCGATGGGATAAAAACTACACTACCTCTTTTTCGCGATCTTATTAATAATCAAGATGTTGCTGATGGTAATTATAATATTCACTGGCTAGAAAAATACCTTGCTCATCAATCAAAGTCTTCAGATTCGTAATTCGATAGCAAAATGATGAATTCTTATAAAAATTCTGTAAGATATCAACGTAAGGATAATTCCAACCTTGCTGTAAAAAGTGGTAAAAGAGGAAATAAGTTAGTTATTTTTTATTTATTATATAGTTTTCTTTATAATATGTACAAAATTTGATAATTTTCTGTTTTCCTTTTTGTGAGTTTGTGCTAACTCCTACATGGTTACGCCCTTATAGCTCAGTTGGTAGAGCACCTGATTTGTAATCAGGGGGTCGGGAGTTCGAGTCTCTCTGGGGGCACCATTTTATTTCTTAAATATATTGAAATATATAGATTTTTTCTTTAAATAGCTATTTTCAGACCACCTTTTAGACCACCTTCTACAGTTTATATAATTTTACCTAATTTGTTCTTATTTGCTCCGTATTTTTCTTTGGAGTAAAAGCTAGGATCTCTTTTTTTCTCCATCTCACTGCTCTCCCTAGCTTATATGGCTCCGGAAACAACCCCTGAAGCACCCAATTGCGAATCGTTGTGGTTGATACACTAAAAAGCTGTGCACACTCACGTGTCGTTACATATCTATCTCCATCATCAAATATCATCTCATTACCTTTCTCTTTTTTATATTAATTAAATGGGTGGGAGTGCTGGAAGGCATGTGAAGCACTCCAACTTTTAAAAATTTGCAAGTTTATTTTTTAGATGTGCTTAATTTCATATTTCCAATCAGGCAATTGAGTAAGAGCTAATGCGAGTTGTCCTCTATGACACATGCATACATTGGCTTCAAAACAGGTGATTGCAACGCGCTTTTTGTTTAAAAAAATTTGATATAATTTGTTTATTGCACAAAAATTATTCTTGAGAGTTGTATTTTGATAATTTTTAAAAAGGCGGTCATAATCTTTTTGTGTTTTCAAATTTCTTCGTTTTTCAGAAGCAATTCCAAGTTCAGGCATATGCATATATTCAATATCAATATTGCTTACAGCTTTTTCTAATTGTCTTTTTGAAAATCCGTGTTTTCTACTTATTGGATTTTTACGAACATCACATAAAGTTTTGATATTGTTTTCTATGAGACAACTAAGATAATCCTCAAGGGACTTACCTTCATAGCCAATGGTAAAAAAACAAAATTCCTCATCTTTAGCAGGCTGTATGATAATATGTTTAGTGTTACACACGTTTAATTTCCTTGGTAAATGGGTGGGAGTGCTGGGAGGAGAGAGCACCCCCATAGGTTTAAGCAGCTTTTGCCAAAATCTTTTGCATCTCTTGTTCTATTTCTGCTAAAAAGACTTCGACCGCTTGATTAATCTGTTCAATGTGTTTCTCATCACGGAGGACACGTTTGATTTTCATTCTCAAACCAGTAGATTTGCCTACAAAGTTTGGATTATAGCTCATGAAATCACACCATTTGCGTCCAGTGCATGCCATTTGGAATTGCATCTGTGCGATATATTCGGGCTTGATTTCGTCATAAATAAAAAAACGCAAATGCGTGGTTGATTGTGGACATTTGACTTCTATTAAACCGTCCTCTCCAATCAACCCATCAGGACTAGCCCCCGCCATTTCCATTTTGGGGTGTGGGATAAACCCGCATCTTGTGACTTCTGCGTCATAAATGAATTCATATTCTCTCAAGGCATTCTCTTCATGTTCAATGCCCCATTGCATAGCAGGTGTTGTATAAGATTGGCTTATTTCCTCTATTAAGCGTTCTGTCATGAGTTTCGTTTTGTAGTCTTCATATTTGCTTGTAGGCAAACCTTTTGCTGTCTTACTGAGTACGTTGTAAACGTTTGAAGCAGTGACTTTTCCTAAGCGCGCTTGAAACCATTCTGCTGTTCTTTGCTCCATCTCACACCGCCGTTTGTTGTTGAGTTGGTGCATATTCAATATCTTGTATAGGTGCATCTAATTGCTCTTGTTGTGCTTTATTCATTTGCTTTCGTTGCTTTTTTTTCAAAGAAAACAAAGCGGTTTGTGCTTGTTTAAAAGACATATCTTTTAGATTTTTTACTCCTATGAAAGAGAGAAGCCTACTTTCTTCAGATTGTGTTTTTTTAATTAATTCTTTGATTTCATTCATCTGTTCAGGAGAGATACCCGCAAGAAGTGTTATTCCATCTGTATCGTCTTCTTTTCTTGCAACATTAAGAAGCATGCCTAAGAGATATCTACGTGCGTAGCTTATAGTAGAACCAACCGCTTGTGTGTTATTTTTGCTTCCTGTAGCATCAATGGGAAATGTTCCTTGTGTTGATATTTCATTGCCCGATATATGCTTTAAAGTCATTTCTACAGTTATGTCATTTGAACTCTGGTCTTTGATACGAGAGAACAAGGCAAAGTGATGTTTTGAAAGAGGTTCTTTAATAGCATCAATATATTTATCAAGCGTTGTATAGAGGCTTTTAGTATGTGTATTAATGGCGTTTTGTTCGATATCTTTGTATTCCATTTGCATAGCAGAAAGATCACGGACAAAGTTTTGGCGCTCTTGTCGTTCTATCTCCTTTTCTCGCAATTCGAGAAGGCTCTTGAGACGGTCCAGATCAACATCATTTTCTAGAGCTCTTTCTAAAATAAGTTCCATAGCTGTAGGTTTAACTTCACAATCGTTTGTTTTTTCCACTAATTCCGTTTGTGTGGTATTTAGTTCACTCATCTTGATTTCCTCCTATTTGAGCGCAATTCACCCGTGGCGTGAATCACGCTGGTGTTTAAAAGTTGGTTTTTCGGTGTTAGAAACGGCTTATGTAGCTTATATCGCTTGCTGAATAGTCACTTTCGTAGATGATTGAATTGCGTCCACGAATTTCAAGATTACCAGAAATATTTACATTATCGAAAATATATACTCCATCTAGAATTTTCATATTTCCGGAAATGTGTGCTTTATCACTTATATAAGCATTTCCATAGACACGGGCATTGCCATAAACATGGCCCAAAACTCGAGCCTCACCATAAATTTGTGCATTGCCGTAAACTTGTGCATCATATTCAACATATGCTCCACCGCAAACTTTTGCATTTTCATAAACACGCGCCCTTCCTGTAATTTCTGCGCATTCAAATACTTGTGCATTGCCGAAAATCTTAGCGTCACCATAAACCATAGCTTTATGCCAAACCCAACAATCGCCTTCATGCGATAGGTTGTCTTCTTTTTGTATATAGCCGCCTAAGTAACCTTTTTTAATATTTCTAAAATCTCTTAATGCACGTATGCGATAAAGTTTTTTACTTTTATCGGTTCTTGCATCATAAAATTCTTTTATTTCATCAGTAAGTTCGTATTTTTTCATCTGTTTTTTTTCTCTAGTTGAGATTCTTTTATCGTCATCAATCCAATCGTTCCAACATACACATGCATCACCGTAAATTTCTGCATGACCGTAAACATGCGCATCACCGTAAACATGCGCATTGCCGTAAACACGCGCCCTATCGTAAATGTATGGCTCTTCGTAAACTTGTGCATTGCCATAAACTTCTGCATTATCAAAAACGCTAGGTTCACCGCAAATATATGCATCACCGTAAATTTCTGCATGACCGTAAATGCATGGTTCATCGAAAACTTCTGCTTTGCCATAAATACGAGAATTGCCGTAAACATGTGCATAACCGTAAACTTGTGCATTTTCGTAAACCTTAGCATCACCAAAAACCTTGGCATAACCATAGACTTTTGCATAATCCCCAATCCAGCAATTGCCATCATGACTTAGATTGTCTTCTTTTTGTATAAAACCGCCTAGGTCATCTGCTTTAACATCATCAAAATCCCTTAAAGCACGAATACGGTGAAGGGTTTTGCCATCAAACTCAATTGTTTCATCAGTCAGTTTGTATTTCTTTTCCATGGTTTTTGCCCCTACCTTAAGATAGCATCACTTCCATAAAATGCTGTTTTGCCAGCTACTATGGCATTACCACCAACTTTTGCGTTATTATAGACTTCGGCATCTTCATAAACCTTGGCGTTTTCATAGACATATGCATTTTCATAAACCCACGCCTCATCACCAACCCAACAATTGTCATCATGGCTAAGATTTCTTTCAGTCTCTACAAAGCCACCAAGATCACCTTTTTTAATATCTCCGAAATTCTTTAATGCACGTATGCGGTAGAGAGTTTTTCCATCAACTTTAATTGTCTCATCAGTCAGTTCATATTTCTTTTTTATCATAATAACCTCCTCTTAATGCATGCTTTGTCTTTTAAGCTCTTGAGACAGCAGCCCCATACCTTTTGTGGTGATTTTTGCGCAAGGAATGACCTTTTCTATTCCATTTGCGGTTTGAAGTGTGATAGTTGGACAATCCATAAGTTGCTTTTGGATTTTGTCTTGATAAGGTAGCAAATTTCCACCTGCTGCTCGTCTGTAAACCCAACCTTTTTGCTGTAAGAATTGAATGAATTGTTTTGGTTG